>WFNO01000132.1 GCA_015488555.1 Gammaproteobacteria bacterium | reverse complement strand
CCATTTTTCCGGCTTGTCCGCTGGCGGCACCAGAATGACCACGGAGGCGCAACCAGCCTGCACGCAGGCGCGGGCGGCGTTCTCCGCGTAATCCCAGCCGGGCGGATCCCGATCCGGCCAGATCAGGACGTCCTTGCCTTCCAGCGGCGACCAGTCGGTCTTGTCCACCGGCGCCCGTGCGCCGTTCATGGCGGTGGTGGCAACGATGCCCTCCCGGATCAGGGTATCGGCCGCCTTCTCGCCCTCGACCAGCACCACCTCGCGTGCCCTGGCCACGGCGGGCAGGTTGTAGAGCGGGCGCGGATTGGGCGCGCGCCAGAGTCGGGCGCGCACGTCCCAGGGCCGGTACTCCTTACCGGTGGGCGGATCGAAGCGGTAGACGCAGGCGATCAGCTGGCCGTCCGCGTCCCGATAGTCCCACTTGGCCGTGTAGGGGCCGAGATCGTCCAGATGGGGCTCTGCGCGTTTCCGATCGGGCTTGCCCCGGGGCTGAGGCGATGGGCAGGAAGCCCGAGTGTCGCGGGAGCCAGGGATGGCAGGAGCGACCGAATGCCCCAGCCAGCGACCGATCTCCTCGGCCAGTTGCGGGAAATCCCGCTTCGCCGACAGCCCGCGGGCAGCAGCCCACAGGTCGATGGCATCGCCGCCTTCATCGGTGGCGAAGTCCTTCCACAGACCGCGATGCTCGCCGTCGAGCGTCACCACCAGGCTCTTGCCCGGCGTGCCCCGAACGTCGCCGATGAAGAACTGCCGGCCGCGGATCTTCCCTTCCGGGAACAGGTGCATCAGCGCATCTTCCAGGCGATCCAGCAGCCCGCGCCGCAGGGCCTCCGTGTCCCGTTCAGGGAGAGCGTGTTGGTCCGGCGCGTCGTTGAAATCGAGCCAGATGATGTTGTCTGCCATTAAGCCTTACTCCAGCAGCGGTCCTGCCACGCGCAGCCCTTGCACTCGTGGTGCGTCGGCGTGGTGGTGAGGCGCGGCAGAAGCTCGCCCGCCTCGGTGGCCTGGATGATTCGCACGGCGCGGTCCGACATGCGCTGGGCGAGTCCGCCGTCGAACGGCACCCGCTCGAACCAGAGTTCCTGGGTGTCCTTGTTGATGGCGGTAAAGAGCGCGGGGTTTTGCGAGATGCCGGGAACGCTCGCCTCCATGTAGGCCTGGTAGACGGCAATCTGGGCGGCGTAGACCGGCTTGGCCTGGGCCACGCCGCGCTTGGCCGTCTCTCGCCAGGCGCGGGCGTTCATGGTCTTGCACTCCCACAGCGCGGGATACGAGAGGCCCAGCGTCTCGGGACCGCCGGCCAGGATGCCGTCCACATGGCCCTGGATGCGGCCGCCGGCCACCGAGAAGCCGAACTGCCCGCCGTCGGCCTTTTCGGTATGGAGATCGAACCCGGCCAGCCGCAGCCAACGGATCGCCAACGCTTCCAGTGAGTGCCCGACCTCGAAGATCCGCAGTACCCGGCCGGACAGTTCGCGTCCCGGATCGACCGGGGCCTGGGCGTACTCGTACTGCAGCGCGCGCTCGCATGCGACGCCGAGGCGTGAGGCGCCCAAATAACTGCGCGGCGTCCGGGAGGCGTGCTCGGCGGTCAGCGCCGCGTCGACGAGTGCCGTGACCTGTTCATGGAATTTGGGGCGGTGGTTGTAATCGAGCATGACCACCCCCCTCAGAACGGCACGTCGTCGGGCGTGAGGTCCCGCAGGTTGTCGAAGTAGGCGGTGAGCACCACATCGACCAGTTGCAGGATCTCCTCCCGGCTGTAGTCGGCCAGCGGCCGGTCCATACCGATGGCGGCGACGTATTCCCCGAGCCGGGGCAGCACCGCCTCCATCGCGGCCTTCTCGTTGTGGGTGGGATCAATCACGACGCCACCTCCGGCCTTCGCCCTGCGTGCGTAAATGTCCTGGCAGCGCATGGAGCAGAAGCGCTTGAACTGCCGCCTGGTCCCGACTCTGGGCGGCGATACCCAGCAAAAGCCCCGGCCTTCGCGGCCACAGATCGCGCAGAGCATTCATGCCGCCTCCTTCTCATCTGCTGCACTGAACACCCGGGCCTGGATGTCGCGCTTGTTGAACCGGAACGCCAGCAGGCAGGAGGCCTGATAGCGGGTCAGGCCGAAGTCCTGGCGGTACTCGGGAGGCAGGTAGCGCAGCTGCTGCTCGGTGGGCGGCTGGTTGAGCCAGCGGCGGGACTTAGCAGCCGTGTCGTCGTTCTCGTGCGT
>WFNO01000131.1 GCA_015488555.1 Gammaproteobacteria bacterium | reverse complement strand
GCACTGGAGGGACGCTGGCATGCCGGGCCGGTGGTGGGCGGTGTGACACTGGGGGGAGTGGCGCGGGAGATCCGGGATCCGGCCTGCCGGGAGCGGCGGGTGGGCGTGGTCGAGGAGGCGGAGCCGGCATTGGTGGAGCAGGCCGTCACCGTGGCCCGACAGGCCTTTGCGGGCTGGGATGGCCAGGCGGTGGAGGCGCGGGCGGCCTGTCTGGAGCGGGCCGCGGACTTGCTGGAGTCTCAGGCCGCCCCGCTCCTGGCCCTGTGCGTGCGCGAAGGGGGGCGTACTGTGGCCGATGCCGTGGCCGAGCTGCGCGAGGCCGTGGACTATTGCCGCTATTACGCCATGCAGGCCCGCCGCCTGTTCGCCGAACCCTGCCGCCTGCCGGGTCCCAGCGGCGAACGTAACACCTTGCGCCTGCGCGGGCGGGGCGTGTTCGCCTGCATCAGCCCGTGGAACTTTCCCCTCGCCCTCTTCACCGGTCAGGTGGCCGCCGCCCTGGCGGCCGGCAACACCGTGGTCGCCAAGCCCGCGCACCAGACGCCCCTGGTGGCGGCCCGGGTGGTGAGCCTGTTGCACGAGGCCGGCATTCCCGGCGAGGTGTTGCATTTCCTGCCGGGTTCCGGGCCCGAGGTGGGAGAGGTGTTGGTGCGGGATCCGCGCCTGGCGGGTGTGGCCTTCACCGGTTCCACCGCCACCGCCTGGCGCATCGTCCGCCTGCTGGCCCAGCGCCGCGCCCCGCTAGCGGCGCTGATCGCCGAGACGGGGGGGCTCAACTGCATGATCGTGGACAGTTCGGCCCTGCCGGAACAGGTGGCCGCGGACGCCCTGCAATCCGCTTTCAACAGCGCCGGCCAGCGTTGTTCGGCCTTGCGGGTCTTATTCCTGCAGGAGGAGATCGCGCCGCGCGTCATCGAGTTGTTGCAGGGGGCCTTGCTGGAACTGCGCCTGGGTGATCCGCTGGAGCGGGACACGGACATCGGACCGCTCATCGACGAGCAGGCCCGGGAGCGTCTGGCACCCCACGTCGCCCGCATGGAAGCAGAGGCACGCTTGCTGGCGGAAGGCCTGCCCCCGGCGGGCGAATCGGCGGATGCCTGGCAGGGGTGTTACTTCACGCCGCGCATCTACGAGATCGACCGCCTGGACCGCCTGCGCGACGAAGTCTTCGGGCCCATCCTGCACGTGGTGCGCTACGCCGCCGGTCACCTGGACCGGGTCATCGAAGCGGTGAACGCCAGCGGTTACGGCCTCGCCCTGGGCATCCACAGTCGTATCGAGAAGACCGCCGAATACATCCGCTCCCGGGTGCGGGTGGGCAACGTGTACGTCAACCGCAACATGATCGGTGCGGTGGTGGGTGTCCAGCCTTTCGGTGGCGAGGGCTTGTCGGGTACCGGTCCCAAGGCCGGCGGCCCGCACTATCTGCTGCGTTTCGCCACGGAACAGACCTATACGGTGAACACGGCGGCACTGGGCGGCAATCCCGAACTCCTGGCCTTGCAGGAGCTGTGCGAAGAGTGACGATCGGTATCACCGACGTCATGACGACCAAGACCATCACCTTCTGCGACATCTGTAACCCGCATTGCCTGCAGCCGGCGGACCGCCGGCGGTATCCGCGCGAGGAGTCAAGCGGCCGTCGTGCCAGTGACCACTGTGCGTGGGTCGAAGGGGGACCGGAGGAGATCGCCGCACAGGGGTGGATCATCACGTCGCGAAACAAACACATCTGCCCTCGCTGTTACTTGCACCACAAGGACGCGGTTTTCTCGCTGTGAGGCTCCTGTGCCCTCAGACCTTGCATTCATAGGTACGCTGGACCCGGCCTTTTTCGTCCACGCTCTCCAGGCGTACCGTGAAGCCCCACAAACGGGCCAGGTGTTTCAGGACCTCGTCCACGGATTTGTGCAAGGGGCGGCGGTGGTACTGGGTATGGCGCAGGGTTAATGACCGGTCGCCGCGGATGTTGACGTCGTAGACCTGGATGTCGGGTTCCGTGCTGCCCAGGTTGTAATGATCGGCCAGGGCCTGGCGCACGTGGCGGTAGCCGGCGTCGTCGTGGATAGCGGTCACTTCCAGTTTGCGCTTGCGGTCGTCATCGAGCACGGCGAACAGGCGCATCTGGCGGATCAAGCGGGGCGAGAGATACTGGGCGATAAAACTCTCGTCCTTGAAGTTGCGCATGGCGAAATCCAGGGTCTGGCGCCAGTCGCTGCCGGCGATGTCCGAGAACCAGCGCCGGTCCTCTTCGGTGGGCCGCTCGCAGATGCGGCGGATGTCGCGCATCATGGCGAAGCCCAAGGCATAGGGGTTGATGCCTGTGTAGTGCGGGCTGTCGTAGGGCGGCTGGTAGATGACGTTGGTATGGGTCTGCAGGAACTCCAGCATGAAGCCGTCGGTCACCAGACCTTCGTCGTAGAGCCGGTTGAGAATGGTGTAGTGCCAGAAGGTGGCCCAGCCCTCGTTCATCACCTGGGTCTGGCGCTGGGGATAGAAGTACTGGGCGATCTTGCGCACGATGCGCACGATCTCCCGCTGCCAGGGCTCCAGCAGGGGCGCGTTCTTCTCGATGAAGTAGAGCAGGTTCTCCTGGGGTTCGGGCGGGAAGCGCTCTTGCTTCTTGTCGTCGCGAGCCTTGGGTTTGACCGGCAGGGTGCGCCACAGATCGTTGATCTGCGATTGCAGATATTCCTCGCGGGCCTTCTGCCGCTCCTTCTCTTCACGGGCCGAGAGCCTCGGCGGTCGCTTGTAGCGATCCACGCCGTAGTTCATCAGGGCATGGCAGGAGTCCAGGATCAGTTCCACTTCTAGTTCGCCGTAGCGCTGCTCGCAATCGGCGATGTAGTTCTTGGCGAAGATCAGGTAATCGATGATGGCGTCGGCGTTGGTCCAGGTGCGGAACAGATAGTTGTTCTTGAAGAACGAGTTGTGACCGTAGGCGGCATGGGCTAGCACCAGGGCCTGCATGGTCATGGTGTTCTCCTCCATGAGATAGGCGATGCAGGGATTGGAATTGATGACGATCTCGTAGGCCAGGCCCATCTGGCCGCGCTTGTAACGCTGTTCTATGCTGAGGAAATGCTTGCCGAAGGACCAGTGGTGGTAGTTCACCGGCATGCCCACCGAGGAATAGGCATCCATCATCTGTTCGGAGCTGATCACCTCGATCTGGTTGGGATAGGTGTCGAGTCCGAACTCGACGGCGATGCGCGCGATCTCTCGATCGTAGCGTTCGATGAGGGGGAAGGTCCATTCGGAGCCTTCCGAGAGCGGCTTGCGACTCATGACTCCTGTTTCCGGAACAGCTCGCGGAACACCGGATAGATGTCTTCCAGTCCGTCGATGCGCTGCATGGCGAAATGGGGGCAGACCTCCTTGACCGCCAGGTATTCGTGCCACAGTCGCTGGTGTTCGTCGGGGGTGACTTCCACGTAGGCGTAGTATTGCAACAGGGGCATGATCTTGTCGATGAGCAATTCGCGGCAGCGCGGGGAATCGTCGTTCCAGTTGTCGCCGTCGGAGGCCTGGGCAGCGTAGATGTTCCAATCGCAGGTGGGATAACGCTGCTGGATGATATCGTACATCAGTTCCAGGGCGCTGGAGACCACGGTGCCGCCGGTCTCCCGGGAATGGAAGAATTCTTCCTCGTCCACCTCCTTGGCGGTGGTGTGGTGGCGGATGTAGACCACCTCGATGCGCTCGTAATTGCGGGTCAGGAACAGGTAGAGCAGGATGAAGAAACGCTTGGCGATGTCCTTGCGGGTCTCGTCCATGGAACCCGAGACGTCCATCAGACAGAACATCACTGCCTGGGTGGTGGGCTTGGGGACGTTGACCCGGTGGTTGTAGCGCAAGTCGAAGGTGTCGAGGAAGGGGATGGCTTTGATGCGCCGGCGCAGTTCCCGGATCTCCTCCTCCAGCTGCGCAGCGCGCTGGCGGGCGATTTCGTCGTCCCGTCCTTCACGCAACAAGGCGTCCACCTCGGCCTGGGCCTCGCGCAGGCGCGCCAGGTGGGGGCCGCGCAGGGCGATACGCCGGGCCAGGGCGCCGCGCAGGGAACGGATCACGTTGATGTTGGCCGGTACCCCGTCGCGGGTGTAGCCGGCGCGGATCTTCTGGAAATCCACGCTGGCGGCCAGTTGGGTCTTGACCAGGTCGGGCAGGGCCAGGTCGTCGAAGAAGAACTCCAGAAACTCTTCGCGCGTGAGGTTGAAGACGAAATCGTCCTCGCCCTCGCCTTGGTTGCTGGCCCGCCTGCCGCCGCTGCCGCCTCCGGCCGGCGGGCGGCGGATCTTGTCGCCGGCGACGAAATCGGTATTGCCGGGATGGACGTATTCGCGTTCGCCGCCCGGGCCGTGGCGGAACACGGGTTCGGAGATGTCGCGGGCGGGGATGTTGATCTGTTCACCGCTGTCGATGTCGGTGATGCTGCGTTCCGAGACGGATTCGGCCACCGCCTTTTTGATCTGGGCCTTGAAGCGGCGCAGGAAGCGCCGCCGGTTGACGGCGCTCTTGTTCTTGCCGTTGAGACGCCTGTCGATGATGCGCGTCACGACCCGGGCCGTCAGGAGGACTTGCGTACCCGCAGGTACCATTCTGTGAGCAAGCGCACCTGGCGTTCGGTATAGCCCTTCTCCATCATGCGGCGCACGAAGTCCTGGTGTTTCTTCTGGTCCTCGGCAGAGGCCTTGGCATTGAAGGAGATCACTGGCAGCAGATCCTCGGTGCTGGAGAACATCTTCTTCTCGATCACTTCCCGCATCTTCTCGTAACTGGTCCAGTGCGGGTTCTTGCCGTCGTTCTGGGCCCGGGCGCGCAGCACGAAGTTGACGATCTCGTTGCGGAAGTCCTTGGGGTTGCTGATGCCCGCAGGTTTCTCGATCTTCTCCAGTTCCTCGTTGAGGGCGGCGCGATCGAAGTTCTCACCGGTGTCCAGATCATGGTATTCCTCGTCCTGGATCCAGTAGTCGGCATAGGTGACGTAGCGGTCAAAGATGTTCTGACCATATTCGGAATAGGACTCCAGATAGGCGGTCTGGATCTCCTTGCCGATGAATTCCACGTACTGAGGGGCCAGGTAACCCTTGATGTAGGACAGGTATTTTTCCTCCAGTTCAGGCGGGAACTGTTCTTGTTCGATCTGCTGCTCGAGGACGTAGAGCAGGTGTACCGGATTGGCGGCCACTTCGCTGTGGTCGAAATTGAACACCTTGGAGAGGATCTTGAAGGCGAAGCGGGTGGAGAGTCCCGACATACCTTCATCCACGCCAGCATAATCTCGGTACTCCTGGTAAGATTTGGCCTTTGGGTCGACGTCCTTGAGATTCTCGCCGTCGTAGACCCGCATCTTGGAAAAAATGCTAGAGTTCTCCGGCTCCTTGAGGCGCGACAGTACCGCAAACTGGGCCATCATGCGCAGGGTATCGGGCGCGCAGGGGGCGTCGGCCAGAGAGCTGTTGCGCAGCAGTTTTTCGTAGATCTTCACTTCCTCGGAGACGCGCAGGCAGTAGGGCACCTTGACGATGTAGATGCGGTCGAGGAAGGCTTCGTTGTTGCGATTGTTCTTAAAAGTCAGCCATTCCGATTCGTTGGAATGGGCCAGGATGATGCCGTCGAAGGGAATGGCGGACAGTCCCTCGGTACCCATGTAGTTGCCTTCCTGGGTGGCGGTGAGCAGCGGATGCAGGACCTTGATGGGGGCCTTGAACATCTCCACGAATTCCAGGATGCCCTGGTTGGCCAGGCACAGGCCACCGGAATAGGAATAAGCGTCGGGATCGTCCTGGGCGTATTGTTCCAGCTTGCGGATGTCCACCTTGCCCACCAGGGAGGAGATATCCTGGTTGTTCTCATCACCCGGCTCGGTCTTGGCGATGGCGATCTGCCTGAGGATGGAGGGGCGCAGCTTGACCACCTTGAAACGGGTGATGTCGCCGTTGAATTCGTGCAGGCGCTTCACCGCCCAAGGGGACATGATGCCCTTGAGATAGCGCCGCGGGATGCCGTAGTCGTCCTCCAGGATGTCGGCGTCCTCTTCCGGCGAGAACAGATTGAGGGGCGTCTCGTGGATGGGCGATCCCTTGATGGCGTAGATGGGATACTTCTCCATGAGCGACTTGAGCTTCTCCGCCAATGAGGACTTGCCGCCGCCCACCGGCCCTAGCAGGTAGAGAATCTGTTTCTTCTCTTCCAACCCCTGAGCGGCATGGCGGAAATAGGAGACGATCTGCTCGATGGTCTCTTCCATGCCATAGAAGTCCTTGAAAGCGGGATAGATCTTGATGACCTTGTTGGAGAAGATCCGGCTCAGGCGCGGGTCCCGGCGGGTGTCCACCAGTTCCGGTTCTCCGATGGCGAGCAACATGCGTTCGGCTGCCGAGGCATAGGCGGTAGGGTCGCTCTTGCACAGCTCCAGGTATTCCTGCAGCGTGTATTCCTCTTCCTTGGCTTCTTCGAAACGGGACTGGTAATGTTCGAAAATCGACATGGCGATGTCCTCTTGAAGTGCTCGAACGTGGCCTGCGTCAATGTCCCCTGACCGGTGATCACGGCGTGATCATAGATTCATCCAGGTCGTTCCTTTTCGCTGGTGATTCACGGCATCGTTTCCTGCGCCAACCCTGAATAGGTTTTTGCAATGAATATGCCAGGTGCGTGCGCGGTCCCGCCGGCAGGGCATGAGCGATCTGGTCACGAATGCAACACCGGGATGCGGTGGCCGGGACGGTGAATTGACACCTGAAGGAAACCCCAGTATTCACTCATCCTCCTGACGACGTTTTCATGACGCTCGTCTGTGTGAAAGACGCTCCTTGGATGAGTGCTCGTACCGCGCCGTCTCCTCACGTTTACTGTGACCACAGGATCGACGCTTGTTTATTAAGACATGGTACATGCCGGGCAAGTTCCCGGGAGGGTGTGCGTTTTCGCCAAGGAAACGGCATCGCTATCCTCGATGGGTAAAGGTAAGGAGATGGGACGGCTGGTACACCACTTTGAGGTGGGTCGAGAGTAATCCAGAGAGTATTGTGGGGGAGTGTTGCCGGAGGCAGAGAAATGGTGTATATCAGAAAATACCCAGTCGATACCTAGATCAATATCGTGGCCATGGATAGGTGCATGACCGTGACCAACAAGAACAGAATAGGCGGTCTCGAAAACGACAAGATAATCCATGCGTGTCTACTATTCGGCCCGCGGTTTGGGGCCGCAGCGCGGGTTCTGGGACCAGTGAACCGCCGCGATACCCGATACGCGATGCGAGAGGGCGGGATGGGGGAGCAGGAGAGACCGGAACGGGTGATCCTGGAATTGCCGCGATGTCTGATCTGAACAAGACCGTCATCAAGCTCTCCAAGCGCGCCTATTACCTGATGGGCAAGCGGCGCTACAACGAGGCGGAGAAAGTTTTCAAAGAAGCCTATGAGCTGGACAGGAAGAACGCCTACATTCTCGTCGGTCTGGGTGACGTCTGCCGCAAGCTGAAGAACTTTCCCCGCGCCATCAAGTATTACGAAGAGGTCCTGGCCCTTGATCCTCACAACGTCTTCGCTTTGCGTGGCATGGGCAATGCCTATCGCGGCCTGCAACAACCACAGAAGTCTCTCATCTACTGGGATCGCTATCTGCAATGCAACCGCTACGACAGTCACGTCATGGTACGCATGGCCGATTCCTACAAGAAACTGGGGCGCTTCGAGGAGGCACTGGCGCTTTACAACAAGGCCATCGAGATTGGTGGCAACGAGAAATACGCGTGCTTGGGTCTGGGCACGCTCAAGTACAAACTAGGGGACGACGACGCGGCCCTGGAGTGTTTCGAAAAGTACTTGGCCTTTGACGACAATAACGTGGCCGTGCTCACCATGATGGGCAACATCTGCCAGCGGCGCAAGCAGTTCCAGCGTGCGGCCAGTTTCTTCAGGCGCACCATCGAACTGGATCCCGACAATGCTTTCGCGCTCTATGGGCTGGGCAACTGTGCCCGTGGCATGCGCAATTTCGCCGATGCCATTCGTTATTGGCAGCGGGTGCTGGAGCTGGAGCCGGAGAACCAGAATCTTTATACCCGGGTGGGAGATGCTTATCTGGCCATGGGTGATCTGGAGCAGGCCCGTGCCCACTACGAGAAGAGTTTGAGCATCGGCTTCGATCCCTATGCCCTGCTGGGTCTGGCGAACATCCACCTCCGGAACCGGGATCATGAACAGGCCGAGGCCTGTTGCCGGCGCATTCTCGAGAAGATGCCCGACCACCCTCGCGCGCTCAAAGAGTTGTCCCGTATCTATGAGGGCAAGGACGAGCCCGAGAAGGCCGATTCCCTGCGCGCCCAAACCTCTTCGTGATTTCCGTGTGTCCGGACGCCGTGCCCCGGACCGCCTGCTGCCTCTTTAGCATGATTGGTCAAAGCCAGCCGGAAAGCGTATGATTCCCTGGCATTGATTTTGCCTCTCCCAATGGACGGACAAGTTCTGCATGCACGACCTAGTGATCGATGGATGATTTGACGGCGAAGAATTTTCTGCACCACTGGTTGCCCAGCTCCCACTTGGCCGGTGCAAACGCTGCCTATTTGGAAGAACTCTACGAGCGTTATCTGCGGGATCCCGAGGACCTGGGAGAAGACTGGCGCCGATTTTTCACTGCTCTCACCTACCGGGAAGAGGCCGAACGGGCAGGTTTGCATCACCAGTTGCGGGCGTTGTTGCGCCGGGCTCCCGCTGCTGGGGCAGCGGCGGCGCGGGTGGCTGCCCGCGTTCCGGTGTCACCGGCACAGGCAGAGGCCGCTGACCGGGCCGGCAAACAGTGCCGGGTGGAACAACTCATCGATGCCTATCGGGCCGACGGCCACCTGCGGGCCGATTGCGATCCCCTGGGAATGCGGGAGCCGCCCCCCGCGCCGCGCCTCGAACTTGCCTATCACCGCCTGCAGGAGGTGGATCTGGATCAGACGTTTCATTCGAACATCGCCGGCTTTGAGGGCCGTCATGCCTTGCGGGAGATCGTCGCCGTGCTGCGGCGCATCTATTGCGGCCCGATGGGTTTCGAGTACATGCACATCCCGGACGAAGCGGAACGCGCCTGGCTGCGGGAACGCATCGAACCTTTCTACAGGCTGGAGCAGCCGCTGGAGGTCAAACGACGCCTGCTGCAGCGCCTCACCGCGGCCGAGGGGCTGGAGCGTTATCTGCATACCAAATACATGGGGCAAAAGCGCTTCTCCCTGGAGGGGGCTGAAAGCCTCATCCCCCTCCTGGAAGAATTGATTCAGCGCGGCGGTGGCCTGGGGCTCAAGGAAATCGTCATCGGCATGGCCCACCGCGGACGCCTCAACGTGCTGGTCAACATCATGGGCAAGTCGCCGGCTGAGCTGTTCGAGGAGTTCGAGGGCAAGTTGACGCCCAACAGTGAACGCACGGGCGACGTGAAATACCATTTGGGCTTCTCTTCTAACATCGATACCCCCGGCGGGCCCCTGCACGTGTCCCTGGCCTTCAATCCTTCTCACCTGGAGATCGTCGATCCGGTGGTGGAGGGATCGGCGCGCGCCCGCCAGGAACGGCGCAAGGACCGGGACGGTTCCCAGGTGCTCTCCATCCTCATCCATGGCGATGCCGCCTTTTCCGGCCAGGGGGTGGTGATGGAGACCTTCAACATGTCCCAGTCGCGGGGCTACTCCACCAAGGGCACCATCCACGTCATCGTCAACAACCAGATCGGTTTCACCACCAGCAATCAGAAGGACGCCCGCTCCACCCTGTATTGTTCGGACGTGGCCAAGATGGTCAATGCGCCCATCTTCCACGTCAATGCCGACCATCCCGAGGCGGTGTTCTTCATCGGTCAGCTGGCCCTGGATTATCGCATGCGCTTCCGCAAGGACGTGGTCGTCGATCTGGTCTGTTACCGGCGCCACGGTCACAGCGAGGTGGACGAACCCGCCGTCACCCAGCCCATGATGGTCAAGCGCATCAAGTCCCTGCCCACGGTACGCGAGCGTTATGCGCGGGAGCTGCGCCGGCAGGAGGTGATCGACCAGGCACTGGAAGAGACGCTGGTGGAGGAGTATCGGGCCATGCTGGATGCGGGGCGCTGCACCGTGCCCTACATCTCCAATCATGATGTCCGCGACTTCGGCCTGGAGGACTGGTCGCCTTATCTGGGGCAAGACTGTACCCTGCCCGTGCCCACCACCGTGGATCTGGAGACCATCCGCGAACTCACCGCCCGCATGACCCGCCTGCCCCTGGGGTTCGAGCTGCATCCCAGCGTAGCCAAGATCTTCGACAACCGGCGTAAGATGGCCGCCGGCGCCCTGCCCGTCGATTGGGGGTTCGCCGAGAATCTGGCCTATGCCACGCTGGTGACCGAGGGGCACCCCGTGCGCCTGTCGGGCCAGGACAGCGGCCGGGGCACCTTCTTCCACCGCCATGCCGTGGTCTATTGCCAGAAGAATGGCAACGCCTACGTGCCCCTGCGCCATCTGAGCGAAGACCAGGCTAACTTCCTGGTGACCAATTCGTTGCTGTCTGAGGAGGCGGTGCTGGCCTTCGAATACGGCTACGCCACCACCGATCCCAAGACCCTGGTCATCTGGGAGGCCCAGTTCGGGGATTTCGCCAACAACGCCCAGGTGGTGATCGACCAGTTCATCAGCGCCGGCGAGCAGAAATGGGACCGGCTCTGCGGCTTGGTGATGTTCCTGCCTCATGGCTACGAGGGCCAGGGCCCCGAGCATTCCTCGGCGCGCCTGGAGCGTTACCTGCAACTCTGTGCCCAGCGCAACATGCAGGTCTGTGTGCCCACCACGCCGGCCCAGATGTTCCATCTGCTGCGCCGGCAGGTGTTCATGTCCTGCCGCAAGCCCCTGATCGTGATGACGCCCAAGAGCCTGCTGCGGCACAGACAGTCGGTCAGCACCCTGGAGGACCTGACCGAAGGGGGGTTCCAGATGTTGCTGCCCGAGGTCGAGGCCCTCGAGGAGGGACAGGTGCGGCGGGTGATCCTGTGTGCCGGCAAGGTCTTCTACGACCTGCTGGAGAAACGCCGCAGCGAAGGGCGTGGCGACATCGCCATCATCCGCCTGGAGCAGCTCTATCCCTTTCCGAAGGAGGCCCTGCGCCGCGAACTGGGACGGTATCCGCGGGTGCAAGAATACGTCTGGTGCCAGGAGGAACCCCAGAATCAGGGGGCCTGGTATTCCATCCAGCACAACATCCGCGAGGTATTGGGTGAAGGTGTGCCCCTGCGTTACGTGGGGCGGCCGCCTTCCGCGGCACCGGCAGTGGGGTATCCCCTGTTGCACATCAAACAACTGTGCGCATTCCTGGAGGAGGCCATCGCCTCGCCCGTCGCCCGGCACCGGGCGGCAGCCGGGTGAGAGCGGGTGGACGCGGGGCGCGCTCGGGAAGCCACAGAAGAACGAACCAGAAAGGGACCCGTCATGGCGACGATGATCAAAGTACCTCCCTTTCCCGAGTCGGTGACCGAGGGGACCGTGGTGCGCTGGCACAAGCGGCCCGGTGAGGCCGTGGCCCGCGACGAGACGGTGGTGGACATCGAGACCGACAAGGTGATGTTCGAAGTGCCGGCGCCCGCCGACGGGGTGTTACAGGAGATCTTGGCCGGCGAGGGCGAGACCGTACGTGCCGGCCAGGATCTGGGCGTCCTGACCGCCGGAGACGATGTCGCGCAACCCGCGGTGCGTGCGACCGCCTCGCCGCCGGCCGGCGAGCCGCATGTCGCCGGTGAGGTGCGCAGCGCCGATGAGGGCGCCGCCGGTCTGGAGTCCCCCCCGATGAGCGCTCCGATCTCGCCCTCCGCCCGCCGGCTCATCGCCGAGCACGGCCTGGAGCCAGGGCAGATCCGGGGCAGCGGCAAGGGAGGGTGCATCCTCAAGGAGGACGTGCTGCGTCATCTGGAAGTGCAGGCAGAAGGACCGGCCGGGGCCCAGAGTGAGGCGCGCGCGGCTGCCCCCCGGGAAACCGCGGACCGGACCGCTGTGGCCGCGCCTACATTCACTCCGGCATCCACTCAGGTATCCGCTCAGGCGTCCACTCCGGTCTCCGAACGAGAAACCATGCCCGCGGCGTTCGAGGGCCTGTCCGAGCGCGGCGAGCGGCGTGTACCCATGACCCGCTTGCGGGCGCGCATTGCCGAGCGCCTGGTGCAGGCCCAGCACTCCGCCGCCATACTCACCACCTTCAACGAGGTGAACATGGCGCCGGTGATGACCCTGCGCCAGCGTTACCGGCAGGCCTTCGAGGAGACCCATGGCGTGCGCCTGGGTTTCATGTCTTTCTTCGTCAAGGCCAGCGTCGAGGCCTTGCGCCGTTTTCCGGTGGTCAATGCCTATGTGGACGGGGAGGACATCGTCTATCACGACTATTACGACATCGGCGTGGCCATCGGCGCCCCGCGCGGCCTGGTGGTACCCATTCTGCGCGACGCCGATCGCCTGTCCATGGCGGAGATCGAGCGGCAGATCGATGATTTCGCCCGCCGGGCCCAGGACGGCAAACTGACCCTGGAAGAATTGAGCGGCGGGACGTTCACCATCACCAACGGCGGCGTGTTCGGCTCGCTGCTGTCCACGCCCATCCTCAATCCGCCCCAGAGCGCCATCCTGGGTATGCACAAGATCCAGCAGCGCCCGGTGGTGGAGGACGGCGAGGTGGTGGTGCGGCCCATGATGTACCTGGCCCTGTCCTACGACCACCGGCTCATCGACGGCCGCGAGGCCGTGCAGTTCCTGGTCACCATCAAGGACATGCTGGAGGATCCGGCGCGCATGTTCATCGGTATCTGAGGGAGGCGGCACCCAGTGGAACGATTCGAAGTCATCGTCATCGGCGCCGGGCCGGCGGGTTACGTGGCCGCCATCCGCTGTGCCCAGTTGGGGCTCAAGACCGCCTGTGTGGACCAGTGGCTGGACGCCCAGGGGCGTCCGGCACCGGGCGGTACCTGTCTCAACGTGGGTTGCATACCCTCCAAGGCCCTGCTGGAGTCCTCCGAACTCTATGCCCGGCTGCATCACGAGTTCCGCGACCACGGTATCCGCGCGGGCAGGATCGCCATGGACGTGGGCGCCATGATGGCGCGCAAGGAGCGGGTGGTGCGGGAGCTGACCCAGGGCATCGTGCAGTTGTTCCAGGCCAATGGCGTGACCCTCGTGACGGGCCACGGCCGCCTGCAGCCGGACCGGACCGTGGCCGTCACGGCCCCGGACGGCGGCATCACCCGCTATGGCGCCGATTCCATCATTCTGGCACCGGGTTCGCGCCCCGCCGAGATCGCTGCCGCGCCCCTGGACGGGGAGCGCATCGTGGATTCCACGGGGGCCTTGTCCTTCGACGAGGTGCCCCGGCGCCTCGGGGTCATCGGCGCCGGCATCGTCGGCCTGGAACTGGGCAGCGTGTGGCGCCGCCTGGGGGCAGAGGTGATCCTGCTGGAGGCCCAGGAGGCGTTGCTCACCATGGCCGACCGCCAGGTGGCCCGCGAGGCCCTCAAGGCCTTTGGCGCCCAGGGGCTGGACATCCGCCTGGGGGCCCGGGTGATGTCCGCCCGGGTGAAGCGCAACAAGGTGGAGGTGGTCTATCAGGACGCCGATGGCGAACGCCGGGAACGGGTGGACCGCCTCATCGTCGCCGTGGGACGGGTGCCCAACAGCGACGGCCTGTGTGCCGCCGGTACCGAACTGGCCCTGGACGAGTGGGGTTATATCCACGTGGACGAGCAATGCCGCACCAATCTGCCCGGCGTCTACGCCATCGGCGACGTGGTGCGTGGGCCCATGCTGGCCCACAAGGGCTCCCGCGAAGGGGTGATGGTGGCGGAACTCATCGCCGGGCGCCAGGCCGCGCTCGACTACGACCTCATGCCCGGTGTCGTCTATACCCAGCCCGAGATCGCCTGGGTGGGCAAGAGCGAGCAGGCCCTGGAGGCGGACGGCGTGCCCTACCGCAGCGGGGTGTTCCCTTTCGCCGCCAACGGCCGCGCCCGGGCCGCAGGCGAGACCACTGGCCTGGTCAAGGTGCTAGCCCATGCCCACACCGACCGCATCCTGGGGGTGCACATGATCGGCGCCCATTGTTCCGAACTCGTCGCCCAGGCAGTAATCGCCATGGAATTCGGGGCCAGCAGCGAGGACCTGGGCTTGATGGTCTTCGCCCACCCCACCCTCTCGGAGGCCCTGCACGAGGCCGCCCTGGCGGTCCACGGTGAGGCCATCCACATGGCCCGGCGGCGGAAACGACGGGTGGAATGAAGGTCACGGTTTGTCCTGTGAGGAAAGCGGAACGATGAACCTGCACGAATATCAGGCCAAGGATCTCTTCGAACGCTACGGCATCCCAGTGCCGCCGCGCCGCCTGGTGCGCGACCCGACGGAAGTGGAGGCCGCCCTCGACGAACTGGCCGCGGCGCGGCACGCGCAGGATGCCGGGGAGCGCTGGGTGGTGAAGGCGCAGGCCCATGCCGGCGGGCGCGGCAAGGCCGGCGGGGTGAAGCTGGTGGCCGGTCGCCGGGCGGTGCGGGAGGCCGTGGCCGCCATGCTGGGTTCGCGCCTGGTCACCCGCCAGACCGGTCCCCAGGGCAAGCCCGTGCACGAGGTCTTGCTGGAGGCCCCGTGTGACATCGCCCGGGAACTCTATCTGGGCATGGTGGTGGATCGCGCCCGGCGCCGGGTGGTGGTGATGGCCTCCGCCGAGGGCGGCATGGAGATCGAGCAAGTGGCAGCACGATGGCCGGATCGCATCCTGCAGGCCGCCGTGCACCCGCTGGTGGGGCTGCAGCCCTACCAGTGCCGCGACCTGGCCTTCGGCCTGGGCCTGCAGGGGGAACAGGTCAAGCAATTCACCCGCATCCTCACCGCGCTGGCGCGACTCTTCCAGGAACAGGACCTCAGTCTGGTGGAGGTCAATCCCCTTGTAGTCACCGCGCAGGGCGATCTGTTGTGCCTCGACGCCAAGATCAATGCCGACGACAACGCTCTCTACCGCCACCGCGAGCTGGCGGAGCTGCGCGATCTGCGTCAGGAGGATCCCCGCGAGGTGGAGGCCAGCGAGTGGGACCTCAACTACATCGCCCTGGAAGGCAACATCGGCTGCATGGTCAACGGCGCGGGCCTGGCCATGGCCACCATGGACCTCATCAAGCTGATGGGCGGTGAGCCCGCCAATTTCCTGGACGTGGGCGGCACCGCCACCCGCGAGCGGGTGGCCGAGGCCTTCAAGCTGATCCTCGCCGACGAGCAGGTCAAAGGCGTATTGGTGAACATCTTCGGCGGCATCGTGCGCTGCGACGTCATCGCCGACGGCATCGTGGGTGCCGTCGCGGAGGTGGCCGTGCAGGTGCCGGTGGTGGTACGGCTGGAGGGTACCCATGCCGAACTCGGTCGCGAGATCCTCGAATGCAGCGGCCTGCAGATCACCGCCGCCTCCGATCTCACCGAGGCGGCGCGTACCATCGTATCCCTGGTGGAGGCGGCATGAGCATCCTGGTGGATCAGCACACCCGGGTCATCTGCCAGGGTTTCACGGGCAAGCAGGGCACCTTCCATTCGGAACAGGCCATCGCCTACGGCACGCGCATGGTGGGCGGGGTCACGCCCGGCAAGGGCGGGCAGACCCATCTGGGCCTGCCGGTGTTCGACACCGTCAAGCAGGCGGTGGCCGCCACCGCGGCCGACGCCAGTGTCATCTACGTGCCGGCGCCCTTTTGCAAGGACGCCATTCTGGAGGCCATCGACGCCGGCCTGCGACTGGTGGTCTGTATCACAGAGGGCATCCCCACGCTGGACATGCTGGAGGCCAAATACGTGGCCGACGAGGCGGGGGTGCGGCTCATCGGTCCCAATTGCCCCGGCATCATCACCCCCGGGGCATGCAAGATCGGGATCATGCCGGGCCACATCCACCGCCCGGGGCGCATCGGCATCGTTTCCCGTTCCGGCACCCTCACCTACGAGGCGGTGAAGCAGACCACCGATCTGGGGCTGGGGCAGAGCACCTGCATCGGGATCGGCGGCGATCCCATCCCCGGCACCAGTTTCGTGGATTGCCTGCGCTTGTTCGAGGCCGATCCCGAGACCGAGGCCATCCTCCTGGTGGGCGAGATCGGCGGCACCGCCGAGGAGGAGGCGGCGGAATACATCCAGGCCGCGGTGAGCAAGCCGGTGGTGGCCTACATCGCTGGGGTGACCGCCCCCAAGGGCAAGCGCATGGGGCATGCCGGGGCCATCATCGCCGGCGGCAAGGGTACGGCCGAGGAGAAATACGCCGCCCTGGAAGCGGCGGGTGCGGTCACCACCCGCTCGCCCGCGGAGATGGGCAGCACCCTGAAGCGAGTCCTGGAACCGACGGCTGGATGAGGCCCGCCCGATACTTGTCGGGATGAGAGGCCGGGATACTGGTTCGAAAACTCCTGATCCCCGAGGCATTCAGGGGCATTCAGGAGTATAGTGGGACGGAACCTTTCACGCTTGGAGCCCTCATGTCGCGCCGTATGTGCTGGCTGATCTTCGTAGCCTGGTGCGGATGCCTGCCCGCCTGGGCCGCCGGGCCGCTCGGGGGCGGGGCGGCCCCTTCCGGTCAGTCGCAGGCGGAGGCGCGGGTAGTGGTGCTGGAGGTGGAGGGGGCCATCGGACCCGCCACCGCGGACTATGTGAAGCGGGGGTTGGCCCGGGCCCAGGCGCGCGGGGCCCGCTTGGTGGTGTTGCGCCTGGACACACCGGGGGGACTGGATACCGCCATGCGCGACATCGTCCAGGCCATCCTCGCCTCGCCGGTGCCGGTGGCGGGCTTCGTGGCCCCGTCCGGTGCGCGCGCTGCCAGCGCCGGTACCTATATCCTCTATGCCACCCATGTCGCTGCCATGGCCCCGGCCACCAATCTCGGAGCCGCCACTCCGGTGCGGCTCACGGGCTTTCCCGGCGGGGGGGAGCGGCCGGACTCTGGCGGCGAGCGAGACGCAGAGGGGCAGGGGGACGAGCAGGCGGCGCCCCGGCCCCGCAACGCCATGGAACGCAAGATCGTCAACGACGCCGTGGCCTATTTGCGCGGCCTGGCGCGCATGCGCGGGCGCAACGCCGATTGGGCGGAGCGGGCCGTGCGCGAAGGGGTGAGCCTGTCCGCCGAAGAGGCCGTGGCCGAAGGGGTCGTCGAGTTGCTGGCGGGAGATCTGGGCGAACTCCTCGAGCGCCTGGACGGCCGCACGGTCCAGGTGCTGGGCCGGGAGGAGACCCTCGCCACCCGCGGCGTGGTGGTGGAGCATTGGGCGCCGGACTGGCGCACCCGCCTGCTGGCCCTGATCACCGATCCCAACGTGGCCTACATCCTCATGCTCATTGGCATCTACGGCCTCATCTACGAGTTCGCCAGTCCCGGCATGGTCCTGCCCGGGGTGGTGGGCACCATCTCCCTGCTGCTGGCCCTGTTCGCCTTCCAGGTACTGCCCATCAACTATGCCGGGCTGGCCCTCATGTTGTTGGGCATCGCCTTCATGATCGCCGAGGTGTTCGTGCCCAGCTTCGGCGCCCTGGGCGTCGGCGGTGTGATCGCCTTCGTCATCGGCTCCATCATGCTGCTGGATACCGGTGTGCCGGGTTACGGCGTCTCCATACCCTTGATCGGCGCCTTCGCCCTGCTCAGCGCGGCCTTCTTCATGCTGGTCATCGCCATGGTGGTGCGGGCCCGGCGCCGGCCCGTGGTGACGGGGCGCGAAGAGCTGCTGGGCGCGGTGGCGGAAGTGACGGAGGTGACGGAGGAGAAAGGCCGCGAGGGGCGCGTGCGGGTGCACGGCGAGTCCTGGGCGGCGCGCAGCGAGCGGGCATTGGCGCCGGGACAGCGGGTGCGCATCGCGCAAGTGGACGGCTTGACCCTGGTGGTGGAGCCCCTGGAACAGCCTGCAAAGGAGGAATCCTGACATGATCAGCATGACCGCCATCTACATCCTCATCGGCGTGGTGATCGCCTTTCTCGCCGCTTCGATCCGCATCATCTTCGAGTACGAGCGCGGTGTGATCTTCACCTTCGGCCATTTCTGGAAGGTCAAGGGACCGGGCATCCGCCTGGTGCTGCCGTACATCCAGCAGATGCGGCGCGTGGACCTGCGCACCATCGTCATGGACGTGCCCAGCCAGGACGTGATCTCCAAGGACAACGTCTCGGTGAAGGTGAACGCGGTGATCTACTACCGGGTGATCGATCCCCAGAAAGCCATCATCCAGGTGGAGAATTACGACATGGCCACCAGCCAGCTGGCCCAGACCACCCTGCGTTCGGTGTTGGGCCAGCACGAGCTGGACGAGATGCTCTCGGAACGGGACAAGCTCAACCGCGACATCCAGGACATCCTCGACCAGCAGACCGATGCCTGGGGGATCAAGGTGTCCAACGTGGAGATCAAGCACGTGGATCTGGACGAGAGCATGATCCGGGCCATCGCCCGCCAGGCCGAGGCCGAGCGCGAGCGGCGGGCCAAGATCATCCACGCCGAGGGCGAATTGCAGGCCTCACAAAAGCTGCTGGAGGCCTCGCAGATCCTTTCCCGCCAGCCCCAGGCCCTGCAGCTGCGTTACCTGCAGACCCTCACGGAGATCGCCGGCGACAAGAGTTCCACCATCGTCTTCCCCCTGCCCATGGATCTGCTGGAGCCCCTGCGCCATGCCCTGCGCCGCCACGGTGAGGCTCCGGTGCAAGAGTCGCGAGAATCCTGACTCACTTTATTCCCGCCGGCAGCCGATGTCCGAAGGGTGCGAGGAGTGCAAGGTTGGTATAATCCTTCCTTAACTATATGTCGTAGTCTCGTAGTCGATAATGGAGTTCCAGTTGTGACGCCTTTGCATGCGGCAAGAAGCAAAGTGGGCCTGTACGGGATGATGCAGGTCTATGAGGGCAATTACCGGCGCCTGCGGTGCGTGGTGCCACGCCTGCGCGAGATCTGCGGCACCGTGGTGTCCAGATTGCACGGCCGCCCGCTGCTCTTCGTCGAGGCGCTGGAACAGTGCAAGTACACCTCGCTGCTGGGCATTACCCATTATCTCCAACGGGACAGCCGCCTGGTGGCCGACATGGTCATGAAGGTGCGGGCCTATCACGATGCCCGTCTCGCCGAGGTCATTGCCTATCAGCGCCATGCCCGTTTCTTGCCCATCTACGACTATCCCAATCGCCACATGTATCAGCCTTTCGAGAAACGACAGGTCAATCTGTTCCTGCGGGAATGGCTCCAGTTCTGCCTGCGTCACAGCTGTCGTTTCGAAGAGCGGGCGGAACGGCCCTGACCATCTCGATTCCCGGCAGTCCGATCCTCCGGGAAGGCCTGCAGTTGACGCTTTCAGTCCCCTTCGCGTAATCTCATCATCCTTGTTTTCAAAGGAGGATTGGGAAGTGCAATTGGGGACATTTCGTATCTGGAAGATGCTGGCGGGCGGCCTGTGCGCCGCGCTGGTGACGGGTGGGGTACAAGCCGCGGACGCGGTGGCGACTGCGAGCACCTGGCAGGGAGAGGCGGAGTTCGGTTACGTGCGCACCGCAGGTAATACCGAGATCGAAAATATCGTGCTCAAGGCCAAACTGGAGAACGAACGCCCACGCTGGACCCACGGCCTGCGCTTCAGCGGCATTCGCAACGAAGATTCGGGCCGTACCACGGCCAAGAACTCCGTTGTCGAAGGCGAGACACACTACCGCTGGTCTGAGCGCCAGTTCGGTTTTGCCACCGCGCGCTACGACCAGGACGATTTCGCCGGTTACGATTATCGCCTGGTGGCCACCGCCGGTATCGGGCGCAAGCTGATTCATGCACAAGATCTGCAGTTGGAAATGGAGATCGGTGCCGGTGCCCGCCGAACGGCCTACATCGATACCGAAGACGTCAGCGAAGGAGTAGGACGCCTGGCCGGCAAGCTCACCTGGCAGATCAGCGAGACCAGCGCCCTCAGCGAGGAGATCTATTCCGAGCTGGGCGAAGACAATACCGTCACCGACTCCCTGACGGAACTCAAAGTTAAAGTCATCGGCCGGTTGGCCGTTAAGATGTCTTTGAGGGTGACGCACAACACCGACGTGCCGCCGGATACGGACAAGACTGACGTCAAATCGGCGGTCACCCTGGTCTACGATTTCGTCCTGTGATCGGGTTCCGTGTTTGCCAGAGTCATGTATGCATTCAGCGAGGGAGGAACCCCGGGAGAGTATGGGACGTCCCTGTTTCTGGATACCGTTCGAGTACCTTTCCAAACCGAATGCCAAACCGAATGCCAAACCGAATGAGGGATACTGTGCCATGAGAATGAAACTACCGCTTGTGTTGCTGTTGATGGTGGCCTGGGGCGGGGCTGCGGCCGACATCCTGGGCGTGCGTGCCGGGGTTGCCTACTGGAGCTATGATGTCGATGGCTTTCTGCGTTACCAGAGCACGAGTCCAGCGGACGACATCGATGTTCAGGACGACCTGGGCTACGGCGACGACAGCCTGGTCTTCGCCTACATCCAGCTGGAGCACCCCATCCCGCTGTTGCCCAACGTGCGCCTGAGCAAGACCTCCATCGACACCGAGGCCAGCGGTACCATGACGGCAAACTTCACCTATGGTGGTGTCAATTTCAGCATCGACGAGGCGGTGGACAGTGCCCTGCAACTGGACCAGGTGGACCTCACCCTCTATTACCAGATCCTGGACAACGTGGTGGGGCTGAACGTGGGGCTCAACGGCAAGTATCTGGACAGCACCGCCGAGATCGCCAGCCGCACAGTGGCCAAATCGGAGACCGCCGAGATCTCGGCCTGGGTGCCCATGGTCTACGCCGGGGTGGAGTTCAATCTGCCCTTCTCCGGCCTGTCCCTGAGCGCCGACGGCAGCTACATCGGCTATAGCGGCAGTTCCTTCTATGACTACACGGTGCGCCTCACTTATGATACGCCGTGGATCGTGGGCGTGGACGTGGGCTATCGCAGCATCAAGCTCGACCTGGACGACATCGACGATTCCTACGCCAGCATCGAGTTCTCCGGGATCTACGGTGGACTCTACGCCGGCTTCTGACTTCCTCTGACCCTCAGATCTGAGGCAGGGTGCCGACGACTACGGCTCGGCACCCTTTTCTCTGCCCTTCGCCTTCCGTCCTTCGCCACATGGACACCCCCCGCGCCTTGGGTTAGAATCTGCCCCCGGTTGCGCATCATGGTTCATCACGACGTCCAAGACGGGATCAGCGGAGACGGGAGGAACGCTCGAGTTCCTCCCGTTTTCTATGTCTGACATGACGGGCGGCACGGCACAGGAGGCCGTGCTGGCGCTGGCCAACGGCAGTGTCTTTCGCGGCCGGGCCCTGGGTTGCTGCGGCCAGGCGGTGGGCGAGGTGGTGTTCAACACCGCCATGACGGGCTATCAGGAGATTCTCACCGACCCTTCCTATGCCCGCCAGCTCATCACCTTCACCTATCCCCACATCGGCAACACCGGCACCAATGCGGACGACGACGAGTCCTCGCGGGTGTACGCCGCAGGTGTGGTGGTCCGCGACCTGCCCTTGGCCACCAGCAACTGGCGGGCGCGGGAGTCCCTGGCCGATTTCCTTTGTCGTCACGGGGTGGTGGGTATCCACGACATCGACACCCGACGCCTGACCCGGATCCTGCGCGAGGAAGGGGCCCAGGGGGGCTGCATCATATCGGGTCCGGCACCCGACGAAGAGGCTGCTTTGGCCGCGGCACGTGCCTTTCCCGGCCTGCAGGGCATGGATCTGGCCGCGCAGGTGAGTACCGACATTCCTTATGAATGGGCGCAGGGCAGTTGGACCTTCGACACAGGGGTGCCGCCTGCCCCCCATCCTTTGAAAGAGCGTTTGCCCTGGCACGTGGTGGCCTATGACTACGGGGTCAAGCGCAACATCCTGCGCATGCTGGTGGATCGGGGCTGTCGCATCACCGTGGTGCCGGCCCGCATGCCGGCCAGCGAAGTGCTGGCCCTCGAACCCCACGGGGTGTTCCTGTCCAACGGGCCAGGCGATCCCGAGCCCTGTGACTATGCCATCCGCGCCATCCGCGAGATCCTGGCGGCGGGCATCCCCGTGTTCGGGATCTGCCTGGGCCACCAGTTGCTGGCACTGGCCAGCGGGGCCCGCACGATGAAGATGAAATTCGGCCATCACGGCGCCAACCATCCGGTGCAGGACCTGGATTCGGGCCGGGTCATGATCACCAGTCAGAACCACGGGTTCGCCGTGGACGAGGAGGGGCTGCCGGCCCATCTGCGTCCCACCCACCGTTCACTGTTCGACGGTACCCTGCAGGGTATCGAGCGCACCGACTGCCCGGCCTTCGGTTTCCAGGGCCACCCCGAAGCCAGTCCCGGTCCCCATGACGCAGCACCCCTGTTCGACCGTTTCATCCAGCTCATGCAGACCCGCAAAGGAGACCCTCCGGCATGATTTCCCCTTCCGTCTTCCGTCTTCCGTCCTCCGTCTTCTGATGCCCAAACGCACCGACATCCAGAGCATTCTCATCATCGGCGCGGGTCCCATCGTCATCGGCCAGGCCTGCGAGTTCGACTATTCTGGTGCTCAGGCTTGCAAGGCTCTCAAGGAGGAGGGGTATCGCATCATCCTGGTGAACTCCAACCCGGCCACCATCATGACCGATCCGGCCATGGCGGATGCCACCTATATCGAGCCAGTACACTGGGAGATCGTGGCCAGGATCATCGAACGGGAACGTCCCGATGCCCTGTTGCCCACCATGGGCGGTCAGACCGCTCTCAATTGCGCCTTGGACCTCGCCAGTCGGGGGGTGCTGGAGGAATACGGTGTGGAACTCATCGGCGCCACGCGTGAGACCATCGACATGGCCGAGGACCGGGAACGTTTCCGTCAGGCCATGGCCGAAATCGGCCTGGAATGTCCTCGCGCGGCTCTGGCACACAGCATGGAGGAGGCCCTGCAAGTGCAGGCCAGCATCGGTTTTCCGACCATCATCCGACCCTCTTTCACCCTCGGTGGCAGCGGCGGCGGGGTGGCCTACAATCGCGAGGAATTCGTGACCATCTGCGAGCGCGGCCTGGATCTGTCCCCCACCCGTGAATTGCTCATCGAGGAGTCGGTGCTGGGGTGGAAGGAGTTCGAGATGGAGGTGGTGCGGGATCGCAAGGACAACTGCATCATCGTGTGTTCCATTGAGAACCTGGATCCCATGGGCGTGCACACCGGTGATTCTATTACCGTGGCCCCTGCCCAGACCCTCACCGACAAGGAATACCAGCGCATGCGGGATGCCTCACTGGCGGTGTTGCGCAAGATCGGCGTGGACACCGGCGGTTCCAACGTGCAGTTCGCTGTCAATCCCGAGGACGGCCGCATGGTGGTGATCGAGATGAATCCCAGGGTGTCCCGCTCCTCGGCCCTAGCCTCCAAGGCCACGGGATTCCCCATCGCCAAAGTGGCGGCGCGGCTGGCGGTGGGCTACACGCTGGACGAGTTGCACAACGAGATCACAGGCGGTGCCACCCCGGCCTCCTTCGAGCCGGCCATCGATTATGTGGTGACCAAGATCCCGCGGTTCACGTTCGAAAAGTTTCCTCAGGCCGAGCCCCGGCTCACCACACAGATGAAATCAGTGGGCGAGGTGATGGCCATCGGCCGTACCTTTATGGAATCCCTGCACAAGGCCCTGCGGGGACTGGAGACGGGCACGGACGGTCTGGACGAGCGCCTGGATCCGGCGTCCGAGGAGGCCCGCGACATTCTGCGCCAGGAGTTGCGTTCTCCCGGTCCCCACCGGATCTGGTATGTGGCGGATGCATTCCGGTACGGAATGGATGTGACAGAGGTTCACGAATACAGCGCCATCGATCTCTGGTTCCTGATTCAGATCCAGGCCTTGGTGCGGGAGGAGCAGACGTTGCAGGGGCTGGACCTGGAAGACCTGGATGCCGGCGTCCTGCGCCGGCTCAAGCGCCTGGGTTTTTCCGACCGGCGGTTGGCGAAGCTGCTGGGTACCGATGAACACGCGGTGCGCGCCCGGCGTCACGCCTTGGGCGTGCGTCCCGTTTACAAGCGCGTAGACACCTGTGCCGCCGAGTTCGCCTCCACCACCGCTTATCTCTATTCCACCTACGAAGAGGAGTGCGAGGCCGCCCCCACCGATCGGGACAAGATCATAGTGCTGGGTGGCGGTCCCAATCGCATCGGCCAAGGGATCGAATTCGACTATTGTTGTGTACACGCCGCTTTTGCCATGCGCGAAGAAGGTTACGAGACCATCATGGTCAACTGTAATCCGGAGACGGTGTCCACCGACTATGACACTTCAGACCGGCTCTACTTCGAGCCCCTCACCTTGGAGGACGTGCTGGAGATCGTGGCCCTGGAGCGGCCCCGGGGTGTCGTCGTGCAATACGGCGGCCAGACGCCGCTCAAGCTCGCCCGCGACCTGGAGGCAGCCGGAACCCCCATCATCGGCACCAGTCCCGACGCCATCGATTTGGCGGAGGACCGGGAGCGTTTTCAGCACTTGGTCCAGCGTCTGGGCCTGCGCCAGCCTCCCAACCGTACCGCGCGGACCGCGGAGGAGGCCCTGGAACTGGCGCGCGAGATCGGTTATCCGCTGGTGGTACGTCCTTCCTACGTGCTCGGCGGGCGCGCCATGGAGATCGTTTATCGGGAGGACGATCTGAGTCGTTACATGCGCGAGGCGGTACAGGTCTCCCATGAGGCGCCGGTACTGCTGGATCGTTTTCTGGACAATGCCATCGAGGTGGACGTGGATGCCGTGTGCGATGGCCGCCAGGTGATCATCGGCGGCATCATGGAACACATCGAGCAGGCCGGCGTGCATTCCGGCGACTCGGCCTGTTCCCTGCCGCCCTATAGTCTGAACGAGGTCATTCGGGCGGAGATTTGTCGCCAAGTGGAGAGGACAGCTCTTGAGCTGGGGGTGGTGGGCTTGATGAACATGCAGTTGGCTGTGATGGATGGCGAGATCTATGTGCTGGAGGTCAATCCCCGGGCCTCGCGCACTGTGCCCTTCGTCTCCAAGGCCTGTGGAATCTCGTTGGCCAAGGTGGGAGCGCGCTGCATGATTGGCCGCAGCCTGGCGGAGCAGGGGGTGACAAGGGAAGTGGTCCCGCCCTATTATTGTGTGAAGGAAGCCGTATTCCCGTTTGTCAAGTTTCCCGGCGTCGATCCCATCCTGGGGCCGGAGATGAAATCCACCGGCGAAGTGATGGGTATTGGGTGGAGTTTCGCCGAGGCCTATGCCAAATCACAGTTGGCGGCCGGTGTGCGTTTGCCGAGTGGCGGCAAGGCCTTTATCAGCGTGCGCGATGCTGACAAACCCAAAGCAGTGGAAGTGGCTCGCGAACTGGTGGCGTTGGGATTCAAGGTGTTGGCGACGCGGGGAACGGCCCGGATCCTGGAGGCCGCCGGCGTGCCATGCGAGCGGGTCAACAAGGTGGGCGAAGGACGGCCCCATGTGGTGGACATGATCAAGAACGAGGAGATCCGCTTCATCGTCAACACCACAGAAGGCAAACCTGCCATCGCCGATTCCTACGCCATCCGGCGCGAGGCCCTGCAACGCAAGGTGACTTATGTCACCACCATCGCCGGCGCTTGGGCCTACTGCCAGGCTATGAAACTTTCCGGGAAATACACGGTGGAGAGTTTGCAACGATTACATCGGGAGCTGACATCATGAAGAAGGTGCCTATGACGACCAGGGGGGCGGAGCGGCTACGGCAGGAGTTGCACGAACTCAAGACCGTGCACCGGCCCCGGGTGATCGAGGCCATCGCCGAGGCCCGGGAGCATGGCGACCTGCGCGAGAACGCCGAGTACCAAGCTGCCAAGGAACAGCAGAGCTTCATTGAGGGCCGCATCGCCGAGTTGGACGCCAAGCTGGCCAATGCCGAGATCATTGACGTGAGCAAGATCAATGCGGGGGGGCGCATCGTCTTCGGGGCCACGGTGGAGCTGATCAACGAGGCTACGGGTCAAACGGTGACCTACCAGATCGTCGGCGATGACGAGGCCGACATCAAGGAGGGGCGGATTTCCATCAGCTCTCCCATCGCTCGCGCCCTCATGGGTAAGGAGGAAGGCGACATTGCCGTAGTCAAGGCCCCCGGTGGAGACCAGGAATACGAGATCGTCTCGGTGAAATACGTTTGATTCTCCATTTTATTGAGCCTTGCATAAATAGTGAACATTTTCCTGTTTTCGCTGTCTATAGAATCGGGTATGTTGGGAGGATTCCATGGACAGCAAGACACAATGCAAAGAATTGGAGAAGCGCCGGCTCCGCGCCGGTCGCCTTCTCCTGAACGGGGTGCCGCAAGCGGAAGTGGCGCGACGGGTGGGCG
>WFNO01000130.1 GCA_015488555.1 Gammaproteobacteria bacterium | reverse complement strand
ACCATGGGGGCGGGCGATGAGTTGGCCCTTGAGGACTCGTTCTCCCACCGCCACCACGGGCTCGGCCGGTTCGCCGATGTGCTGGTGCAACGGCAACACCAGGCGTTTGGGCAGCACGGCCTGTTTGATGGGCTGGCGGGTGGAGACGGCCTTGTGCTGGGGCGGGTGGACCCCGCCGCGGAAGCGCCAGAGACGGCGCGCCTGGGCAGCTCTCACGAGGCCTTCTCCAAGGGGAAGGTGGGATAGGGCCACTTCCAGGTGAGGATGTCCTGTTCCACCGGCACCATCTCGATGCAATCCACGGGGCAGGGGGGCAGGCACAGCTCGCAGCCGGTGCATTCGCTCTCGATCACCGTGTGCATGTGCTTGGCGGCGCCCAGGATGGCGTCCACGGGACAGGCCTGGATGCACAGGGTGCAGCCGATGCAACGCTGCTCGTCGATGACCGCCACCCGCTTGGGTTTCTCGACCCCGTTTTCCGGGTTCAGGGGCTTGGGATCGCGATCCAGCAGGTCGGCCAGGGCGGCGATGGTGGCTTCCCCGCCGGGCGGGCATTGATTGATGTCGGCTTCCCCCTTGACGATGGCCTCGGCGTAGGGCCGGCAGCCGGGATACCCGCATTGACCGCACTGGGTCTGAGGCAGCAAGGCGTCCACCTGGTCCACCAGGGGATCGCCCTCCACCTTGAAGCGGATGGCGGCAAAGCCCAGCAGGAGGCCGAAGATCACGGCGAGCACGGTGAGGGCGAGGATGGCCGCGAGCATGATTCAGCCCTTCACCAGACCCGAAAAACCCATGAAGGCCAATGACATGAGACCTGCGGTCACCAGGGCGATGGCGGGACCGCGAAAGGCCACGGGGACGTCGGCGGCGCCGATGCGCTCGCGCATGGCGGCGAACAGGATCAGGACCAGGGAAAAGCCCACGGCGGCGCCGAATCCATAGAGAGCGGCATGGAGGAAGCTGCTTTCCTGCTGCACGATGAGCAGGGCCACGCCCAGTACCGCACAGTTGGTGGTGATGAGCGGCAGGAAGATGCCCAGGACCTGGTACAGCAAGGGACTGGTCTTGTGGATCACCATTTCCGTGAATTGCACCACCGCGGCGATGACCAGGATGAAGGTGATGGTGCGCAGGTATTCCAGGCCCAGGGGCACCAGCAGATAGGTGTAGGCCAGATAGCTGCACACCGAGGACAGGGTGAGCACGAAGGTGGTGGCCAGCGCCATGCCCGTGGCCGTCTCCAGCTTGCGGGAGACGCCCATGAAGGGGCACAGGCCGAGGAACTTGGTCAGGACGAAGTTGTTGACCAGCACCGTGCTCACCAGCAGCAGGAGGTATTCTGTCATCACGCAAGCATTGTGGTGGTTTAACTCGATGTTTCCAAAAGCAAATTTACCCGGTCATTCGAGAAAAGGATAATAATTTATTCATGCATGCATATAACCAAAAGTTATATATCGTTCTTTTTCATAACCAAATCCATGATTGACGCACGGCAATCTCGGTTTCGGTGGTCTCCTGTGCAATGGGATGTGGGTCATTTGACCCGCATCCCCGGCTGTGCGCCTTCTTCGGGCTGGATCAGCCACAGGTCCTTGCCTCCCGGTCCGGCTGCCAGCACCATGCCCTCGGAGACGCCGAAGCGCATCTTGCGCGGGGCGAGATTGGCCACCATCACGGTGTAGCGGCCCACCAGTTCCTCGGGTTGGTATTTGGACTTGATTCCAGCGAAAACATTCCGCGTCTCACCGCCCAAGTCCAGGGTGAGGCGCAGTAACTTGTCCGCGCCGGGCACGTCCTCCGCGGCCACGATGCGGGCCACCCGCAGGTCGATCTTGGCGAAGTCGTCGATGGAGATGGTCTCGGCGATGGGTTCTGCGGGAGGCGCGCTGCGGGGCTGTTGGGCCTGGCCGTGGCGGGTGCGGGTGTGCTCGGACTGCTGGGCATCCAGGTCCTCGCGGCTGTCCGCCAGCAGGGCCTGGAGCTGGGCGGCTTCGATGCGCCGGGCGAGATGGCGGTAGGGCCGGATGGTGGTCCCGGCCAGCAGCGCCCGGCTGTCCTGCCAGCGCAGGGGGGGGATGTCCAGGAAGGTCTCCACCTCGGCGGCGATGCCCGGGAGGATGGGTTTGAGGTAGAGAGTGAGCAGGCGGAACAAGTTGAGGGCGGTGGTGCACACCTCCTGCGCGCGTGCCTGGCGGTCTTCCTTCTTGACCAGCTTCCAGGGTTCGTGCTCGTTGATGTAGGCGTTGGCCCGGTCGGCCAGTTCCATGATGCGGCGCACGGCTTCGCCGTAGCGGCGCTGTTCGTAGAGTGCGGCCAATTCCTCCGCCGCCTCCTGGCAGGCGGTGACCACGGCCCGGTCCTCGGTGCAGGCCAGGTCTCCGAGGCGGCCGCCGAAGGTCTTGGTGATGAAACCGGCGCTGCGGCTGGCGATGTTCAGGTACTTGCCGATGAGATCGCTGTTGATCCGGGCCATGAAGTCGTCCAGGTTGAGGTCGAGGTCCTCGATGCGGTCACTCAGCTTGGCGGCGAAGTAGTAGCGCAGGAATTCCGGGCGCAGGTGCTCGAGATAAGTGCGGGCGGTGATGAAGGTGCCGCGTGACTTGGACATCTTCTGGCCGTTGACGGTGAGAAAACCGTGCACGAAGAGGCGGCTGGGCGTGCGATAGCCGGAGAAGTGCAGCATGGCGGGCCAGAACAGGGCGTGGAAATAGAGGATGTCCTTGCCGATGAAGTGGTAGAGTTCGGTGCCGCCGTCGGGTTTCCAGAAGGCGTCGAAATCCAGACCCTCGCGCCGGCACAGGTTCAGGAAGCTGGCCATGTAGCCCACCGGCGCGTCCAGCCATACGTAGAGATACTTGCCCGGCGCGCCGGGGATCTCGAAACCGAAATAGGGGGCGTCGCGGGAGATGTCCCAGTCCTTGAGGCCGGCGGCGAACCATTCCTCCAGCTTGTTCATGGCCTCGGGCTGCAAGGGGGAGTCTCCCCGGTAGCCACGGCGGATCCAGTCTTCGAGGAAATCCCGGCAACGACTGAGCAGGAAGAAATGGTGCTCGGAGGCCCGTTTCACGGGCCTGGCGCCGGAGATCACCGAGACCGGATGCAGGAGTTCGGTGGGATTGTAGGTGGCGCCACAGGATTCGCAGGCATCCCCGTACTGGTCCGGTGCGTGGCAGCGGGGACATTCGCCCTTGATGTAGCGGTCTGGCAGGAACATCTCTTTCACCGGATCGTAGAGTTGTTCGATGGTGCGTACCTCGATGAGCCCGGCCGCCTTGAGGCGCAAGTAGATGTCCTGGGCCAGCCGCCGGTTTTCCTCGGAGTTGGTGGAATAGTAGTTGTCGAAATCGATGAGGAAGTCGCCGAAGTCGCGCAGGTGTTCAGCGTGCATGCGTTCGATGAGGGTCTCGGGGGGGATGCCTTCCTGTTCTGCGCGCAGCATCACCGGCGTGCCGTGGGTGTCGTCGGCGCACACGTAATAGCATTCGTGACCGCACAGTTTCTGGAAGCGCACCCAGATGTCGGTCTGGATGTATTCCACCAGGTGGCCGATGTGGATGGCGCCGTTGGCGTAAGGCAGGGCACTGGTGACCAGGATGCGTCTCTTCTCGCCGTTCATCTCCCTCGCAGTCTCGAATCGGTTAAAACGATTCATTATAGCAAAGGAAATCCGTGAATCGGGATTGAGCGGAGTCGGCCAGTGCAGGCGAGGCCGCTTTGGTCGCGCTGCATTGGGCGTCATTGTTAGACATTGTCCGTCGCACAGCACGGTTGCGGCTGCGCGAGGCGGGGGATTGGTGTTAAGATGCTGCCTCTCGCGGCGGCGGGCCCGCCGCCGAGGGGAGCGTGAAACGTGGACACGGGTGAGACGGCATGAGCGAAGTGGACCGGACGCAGGTGGAAGCGGCGCTGCGCCAGTATCGGGATCCCTATCTCGACGAAGACCTGGTGGCGGCCGGCGCGATTCGTGATCTCGAGGTGACCAAAGAGGCGATCCGCATCGCCGTCGCGTTGGGCTTTCCCGCCGCCGGCCACCGGGAGGCGCTGGAGGCGGGGGTGCGGGCCGCGGTGGAGCCGGTGGTCGGCGGCCGCACCGTGGAAGTGGATCTGCGCTGGGAGATCATCACCCACGCCGTGCAGCGCGGCGTCAAGCCCCTGCCGGGGATCAAGAACACCATCGCCATCGCCTCCGGCAAAGGGGGCGTGGGCAAGTCCACCACTGCGGTCAATCTGGCCTTGGCCCTGGCCGCCGAGGGTGCCGAGGTGGGCCTGCTCGATGCCGACATCTACGGGCCCAGCCAGCCGCGCATGCTGGGTTGCCGCGCACGCCCCCAATCCCGGGACGGGCGTTCCATGGAACCCATCGTGGCCCATGGCCTGCAGACCATGTCCATCGGCTACCTGGTGGAGGAGGAAACGCCCATGATCTGGCGCGGCCCCATGGTGACCGCGGCCCTGGAGCAACTCCTGCGCGACACCTGCTGGCGGCCCATGGACTATCTGGTGATCGATCTGCCGCCGGGCACCGGTGACACCCAGCTCACCCTGGCGCAGAAGATTCCGGTGAGCGGTGCGGTGATCGTCACCACGCCCCAGGACATCGCCTTGCTGGATGCCCGCAAGGCGCTGAAGATGTTCGAGAAGGTCTCGGTGCCGGTGCTGGGGGTGATCGAGAACATGAGCACTCACGTGTGCAGCCGCTGCGGCCACGAGGAACCCATCTTCGGCAGCGGCGGCGGGGCGCGCATGGCCGAGGAATACGGCATCGAACTGCTGGGGGCCCTGCCCCTGGAGTTGCGCATCCGGGTGGATGCCGACACCGGCAATCCCAGCGTGGTGGCCGACCCCGAGGGGCGCATCGCCCGCACCTACCGGGAGATCGCCCGGCGCGCGGCGGCGCGCTTGGCCCGCCAGGCCAAGGACTACAGCGTGCGCTTTCCGGAGATCGTGATCGAGAACGACTGACGCCCGGACCCGTTTCCGCACATGAGCATCAAATCCGACAAGTGGATCCGGCGCATGGCCGAGGAACATCGCATGATCGAGCCCTTCGAGCCGGCGCAGATCCGCGAGCACGAGAACGGGCGGGTGATCTCCTACGGGACTTCCAGCTACGGCTACGACATCCGCTGCGCCGACGACTTCAAGATCTTCACCAACATCAATTCCGCCATCGTCGATCCCAAGAACTTCGACGACAGCAGTTTCGTGGACGTCAAGGCCGATGTCTGTATCATCCCCCCCAACTCCTTCGCCCTGGCGCGAACGGTGGAGTATTTCCGCATCCCCCGCAACATCCTCACCATCTGCCTGGGCAAGTCCACCTATGCCCGCTGCGGCATCATCGTCAACGTTACGCCGTTGGAACCCGAATGGGAAGGGCACGTGACCCTGGAGTTCTCCAACACCACACCCCTGCCGGCCAAGATCTACGCCAACGAGGGCGTGGCCCAGGTGTTGTTCTTCGAGTCGGACGAGGTCTGTGAGGTCTCCTATCGCGATCGGGGGGGCAAGTATCAAGGCCAGCGCGGGGTGACGCTGCCGAAGGCCTGAATCGATCAGATCTCAGATCTCAGAATTCAGATGTCAAACTCAGGCCGGTTCTTGCGCGGCCGATTCTTCTTCGCCCGTTTCTTCCGGTGTTGCTTCTGGTTCTTCTTGCGCGGGTTCGTGTTTCACCAGGCGGGTACGGTCGCTGTCGCGGATGCTGTCCACGTAGAAGGCCGGCAACCGGAAATATTCTTCGCGCTGCGAGGCGTGCACCAGGTAATCGCCGTTTTCGTCCTTGAAGAAGCGATAGTGGTGCCGCTTCCCGGATTTCAGTTCCAGGGTGTATTCCAGCAGGGGGTCGTCGAGGGATTCGGGCGGTGTTTCGAGCACCGCGGTGACGGTGAGGCTGGTGACCTGGCCCACCAGGTTCTCGGTGGCGTCTTCGTCCATGGCCTCGCCGTCGGCGAGGTCCGCCAGCCGCCAACCCGAATCGGTCCGCTCCAGGGTGAAATCCGGCAGTTCGATGCGGGCGAGATCGTCGCGCTGCACCTGCAATACCCGTTTCTCGATCCAGTCGTTCAATCCTGCCGGGGCCTCGAAGACGCTGAAGTTCACGGCATAGACGGCCTGCTCGTCGGGCCGCCGAACGTGCACCTGGCGCAGTCCGGGTGAGGTACCCACATAGAGTTCCGCCAGGGTCTCTTCCCCTCTGGCGAGGGTGATCTTACGCTCGAATTCTCCGGCCGACACCTTGAAACGCTGGTGCGCGGCGGCGGTGGTGGCCACCGGCCAGCCTTTCTCCAGACCGGCCAGTTTGTCCAGCAGGCGTTCGAGGGTGTTGCCGTCGGCGGGGAAGTCGTGCAAGTCGGGCAGGATCCAGGTCTCGCCGCGCTTGCGCAGTTCCACCTGTTCGCCGTCTCCGTCCTGGATGAGGACGCGATCCACGTCGCCGGGGGTGAAGGCCAGCAGGGGTGTGCCTTCGGCCACTTCCCCGCTGCCCTCGCCGCCGCCCAGGTGCAGGAGCACGGCCGCGCCCACCTGCACGGCCAGCAGGACGCCGAGGATGGAGAGTGCGCGCCGGCTCATGCCTCACCTCCTGCCGCTTCGCCCTCACGACCCTGCAGGATGGCCTGGTAGTGGCGGCGTGCCGCCGCCAGCGCCCGGCGCCGCAGCAACCAGACCAGCAACAGGCCCGCGGCCGCCAACCCGTAGTTGAGGTACTCCCAGAACATCTGCCGGTCGCGGTCCATGGGGGGCAGGGTGCGGCTGTAGTGGCCGCGCCCGCGGATGCCCAGCAGGCTGCGGTCCTCCAGTGACCAGTCCACGGCGTTCTCGATCAACTGCACCGGATTGAGATAGCGGGTCCCCAGGCCGGCGGCCGCCAGGTCCAGGGCCTGGTCGCTGAGGAAACTGTTGGAAGCGAAGAGGATGAGGCGGGCACTGTCCGGAGACTTCTCGATGACCCGTCCGATCACGGCCTGTTCCTCCGCCTCTTGCTCCGATTGGTCCTCCGATTGCGGCGTGTCCTCGCCGCCTCCCTGTGCGGCCTCTTCCTCTCGTTCCTGGGCCTGCGCCAGCAGCGGTGAGGGTTTGCCGCGGTACCAGGAATCGAAACGGCCTTCCACCACCACGCCCAGCAATTGCGGGCCGCGCGCGTCGCCCTCCTGGAAGCCCCAGCGGGGGTAGGCGCGGAAGTCGGGTTGGATCTCGAGGCTGTCCGAGGTCCAGGACTGGGCGGAACTCTCCAGCAAGGGAATGACGCGCCGCCCCTGGTTCTTGGTCTCGTCGATGCGGATGGGAGAGGCCCAGTTCATGGTCACCTGATCCACGCCGGCGGTGAGCCCGCTCTCGTCATGGATGCCGGGACCGCGGATGTCGACGAAATAGGGATATTCCACCAGCCGCGTCTCCTGGACGATGAAACCGCCCAGATTCCGCTGAATGGGGATGGGGAAGGCGCTGTTCTGGGGGTCCAGCACCATGCGCTTCTCGATGGTGATGCCGTGCCGGGCCAGCCACTCTTCGAGGCCGGAGACGTGCTCCGAGGCCGACAGCGCGCCGCGCATCTCGACCTTGAAGGGGGCGGTGGCGAGGATCACGGTGCCGCCCTGCATGAGGAATTGGTCGATGGCGAAGCGCTGCTTGTCGTCCAGGGATTCCGGCGCCACCACCACCAGCAGATCGGCCTCCGCCGGGACCTGGCCGGATTTGAGGTCGGTCTTTCTCAGGTGATAGTTCTCGCGCAATTTGTCCTCCAACCACTGGAAGCGCTGGCCGCCGGAGAAGCCGAACTGCGGCAGATTGGGGGTGGCGGGAGGGGTGTACAGGGCCACGGTCTTGAGAAAGCCCTGCGAGAAGCGCTTCAGAGCGGCCTCGATCCCTCGTTCCAGCCCGCCCTTGTCCAGCTCTTCGGGCAGGCCGATCTGCACCACCGTGCTGCCATCGGACAGGGTCATGTAGAACCAGAAGGTGTTCTGGTCGAACAGGCCGGTGGCCATGGGGCGGAAGCCGTAGTCCTGCTCCAGGCGCCGGGCCAGGCTGCCGTCGCCGGCCTCCGGGTCTTCGAAGCGTACCGCGAGCTTGCCGTCCGCCTGACTGCGCAGTTCGTCCAACACCTCTTGCAGGTCTTGCTTCAACTGCACCAGCGCTTCCGGCAGCTTGTCGTCCGCCGAGAGATAAGCGGTGAAGGTGAGCGGCCTGCGGATGTTGTCGAACAGGCGACCCGACCCCTGATAGGCATAGAGCACCCGCTTGATGGCGCGCGTGATGTCGTATTCGGGGTTGCGCAATTCCACCTGGATGTCGCTCTCGCTGCGGGCCTTGATCTCGATGAGATCGCGAAAGCCCAGGGTCTCGAATTGATCGCCGTATTGCACCAGGATGTCGAAATAGGAATTGACGATGGAGGCCTGGTATTTGCTGGCGGTCTGGAAAGGTACCGGCCTGATGCCGTATTTCTGCCCTGCCTCCTGTTCCAGATCGGGGTGTTCGGCGGGATCGATGAATTCCACCCGTACCTTGTCGCCGCCGGCGATGGCGTATTCACGCAACAGGTCCTGCAGGCGCGGCACCAGCGGGGCCAGCAGGGGATGGGTCTGGGCGCTGAAATAGCCGCGGATGAGCAGCGGCTCCCGCAGGCGGGCCAGGTAGGCGCGGGTGGCGTCGGAAATGGAGTAGATGTGCCCTTCGGTGATGTCGGCGCGCGCCCAGCCGATGGGATGCAGCCAGAGATTGGCGGCCAGGAAGTTGGCGCCCAGCAGCAGCGTGGCCCAACCCCAGCGCCGGTGCTGGGGATTGACCGGATTGCCGGCCCAGCGCAGGCGCTCCAGGGCGTAGACGTTGAGGGCCAGGAACATACCCACCAGACTCAGATAATAGTAGAGGTCGCGCAGGTCGATGACGCCGCGGGTGATGGATTCGAAGCGCGAGCCGGTGCCCAGCAACTTGAGAAACTCGGCGGCCCGGGTACCGAACAGGGCCGTGAGGGTGTCGGAACCCAGGAGGTAGAACAGGCCGCAGAGCAGGGCGGTGACGATGAGACTGACGATCTGATTGTCGGTGCGGGCGCTGACGAACAGGCCGATGGCGATGTAGGCCGCGGCCAGGAACAGGGTGGCCACGTAACCGCCCACCACCGGACCCCAGTCCAGCGGGCCCAGGAGGCTCACGGTGAGCGGCAGGGGCAGGGTCAGCGCCAGGGCCACGGCCACCAGCCCCAGGCAGGCGAGGAACTTGCCGAGCACGAAATGCAGGGGTTTCACCGGCGTGGTGAGCAGGATCTCCAGGGTCCCGGAACGGCGTTCCTCGGCCCACATGCGCATGGTGATGGCGGCCACCAGGAAGATCAACAGCACCGGCAGCCATTGGAACAGGGGGCGCACGTCGGCGATGTTGCGGGCGAAGAAGGTCTCCACCCAGAAGAATACGAACAGCGTGACGGCGAGGAAGGCGCCCAGGAAGATGAAGGCGATGGGGGAGGCGAAGAAGGCGGCGAATTCCCGCCGGGCGATGCGAAACACTTCAGCCATGGGCGGCCTCCGCCGGGGCGGCGCCCGTTTGCGCTGCGAACGGGGGCTCGACGGGGGCTTCGGCGGCCGTCTCGCCAGCGCTCAATTCGCCGAAGACGGTCTCCAGGTCGCGGGTCTCGCGGTGCAGGGCATAGAGCCGCAGGCCCGCGCCGGTGAGCCGGCGTGCCAGTTCCGGCGCCGTGTCCTCACGCTCGCTGTCGTGGAGGCGCAAGGCATAGCGGTGGCAGCCATCGCGGCCGTCCAGCACCTCCACCGCGGCCACGTTGTCCACTGCCGCCAGCAAGGGCCGGGCACGTTCGGGGCCGGCGTCCAGTGTCACCAGCAGGCGCGCGCCGCGGCGCAATTCCTCCAGGCCTGCATCCAGGACCTTCTGGCCGCTGCGGATGATGATGACCCGATCGCAGACGGCCTGTACCTCCTGCAGGATGTGGGTGGAGAGGATGACCGTGGCATGGCGGGCGAGTTCCCGGATCAGGGCCCGCATGTGCCGGATCTGGGTGGGGTCCAGGCCGTTGGTGGGCTCGTCGAGGATGAGGATGCCGGGTTGATGCAGGATGGCCTGGGCCACGCCCACCCGCTGGCGCAGGCCCCGGGACAGGGTATGGATGGGTTGCGTGGCCTTGGACTGCAGCTCGGTGCGGGCGATGGCCTCGCGCAGGCGCTGCGGGCGCTGGGCCTCGGGGATGCCGTGCAAGGCCGCGGCGTAGTCTAGGTAGTCCACCACCGTCATTTCCGGATAGAGGGGGCAGTTTTCCGGCAGATAGCCGATATTGCGCTGGATGGCCTCGCGCCGGGTCTTCATGTCCAGGCCGTCGATGCGAATCTCACCGGCGGTGGGTTCCAGGTAGCCGGTGAGCATTTTCATGATGGTGGTCTTGCCGGCACCGTTGTGTCCCAGCAGACCCACGACCTCACCTGGCTGGATTCGGAAAGAGACCTGGTCCACCGCGGTGAAGTCACCGTAGCGCCGCGTCAAGCTTTCCACTTCGATCATGCCGCGAGTTCCTCACCCTGGTTGTCGTCGTTTTTCGGCGTCGGGCGTGCGAGTCGCACACGCGCCCGGGCGCCGGGCGTGGAGCAGGGAAAATCGATCTAAAGAGATTGTACGCGTGGCGAAAAGTTCCACGTCCATCCGTGTCATTCCGCTCAATGGGGATGATCGTGCGCCGGTTCAAGAGGTCTTGCGGCGCGCGGCGATGGTTTCCACCAGCTGCCAGTCTTGCACCGTATCCACGTCCACGGCGGCCTCGGGGTGGGACAGGATCACCGCGCCGATGCGCAGGTCCAGGCGCCGGGAAAGGCGGTGCAGGCCCTCCTCCAGGGTGAGGCGCCTCAGGAGATAGCGCAACACCGCACTCCAGCCCGCTGCACTCACCACCCGGAAGGGGGTCTTGCGCTGGTTTTCCACGCGTACCCAGAAGTCCGCGATACGCCGCCCCGCAGGGGTGAGGATGGCGAACAGATTGCAGCCACTGTAGGCGGCGTCGCGAAAACGCAGGGCGGTGCGCCGCACGCCGGGGAAGGCGGCCGTCACGTCCTGGTGGCGGGCCAGGGCCACCACCACGTCGCAGCCGCGCGCCTGCGCCTGGCTGCAAAAGTCGTCGATGATGGCGCCGCGCAGCAGGGCATGGTCCGCGGTGGTGATGAGCACAGGACGGTCGCGAGGGATCTCGCGCATGGCGCGCGCCGCGCTGGTGCTGGGGGTGGCGGCATGCTCCAGCCAGCGGCAGCTTCCGGTGGCAAAGGCACGTTGCAGTTCGGGCCGGTCCTGCCAGGTCTCGCGCGGCGGCCCGCACAGCAGGCATTCCCCGATCCATGCACTCTGGCGCAGGGCCGCCACGACCCGTAGCACCATGGGGATGCCGCCGATGGGGACCAGGGCCTTGCAGGGGGCGCCGGCGGCCCGCACCAGGGGATCGACAGGCGGGTTGCCTGTACTGCGGTCTCCGCCCAGGATTACGGCGCTGAACAGGGGGTGCGTCTGGTTGGGATGCGGCGGGGGTTCAGTCATGCAGGGGCTTTTCGTAGAGGCGATAGCGCTTGTAGTCTTCACCGCCCAGGGTTTCGATGATGTTGCGCATGCCGGCATTGTCCTCCAGGATCCAGGACATCTCCACCCATTCGATGCTCCGGCGCTGCACGGCCCGGTGTATGGCCTCGATGACCAGGAAGGCCAGGCCAGGGCCGAGGAAGCTGTGGTGATAACGGCGGCGTACGCCCATGAGTGGAATGCGCGCCGAGCGGGGGTAGCGCACCTTGAGACGCCAGAGCAGTTTCAGCCAGCCGAGTGGTAGCAGGCGGCCGTCGAGATCGGCGATGCATTCGTTGACATTGGGCAGGGCCACCATGAAGGCGGCGGGCTGGCCATCCACTTCGGCGATCTGCACGAAGTCGTCGTCCACCAGCAGGGTGAGTGCCCGCCCGATCTCGTGGAATTCGGCCTGGGTGAAGGGGACGAAGCCCCAGTTCGCGGACCAGGCGTCGTTGAAGAGTTCACGCAGGATTTCCAGTTCCTCGCGCAGGTGGCGCCGCCGCAGGGGGCGGACGGTGGCCCGGCGGCCGGTCCGCTCCAGCAGCGCGGCCACGCGGGGCGGGAGGGTATAGCCCGGGCGGATACGGTAGGCCAGCAGATCCTTGACGCCGCGATAGCCGCATTCCTGGAGACGCGTGTCGTACCAGGGGCGACCGTGTCCCATCATCAAACAAGGAGGGGTGTCGAAGCCTGCCACCAGCAGGCCGCATTCCTCGTTGATGGACAGGTTGAAGGGGCCGCGTACCCGCGCCATGCCGGCCGACCGCAACCAGTCCTCGGCGGTGGCGGTGAGAGCGCGGAATAGCCCCGGATCGTCTTCCGCCTCCAGCATACCGAAATAGCCGCAGGGCGGGTGGTAGCGTTCCAGGAACAGGCGGTCGATCTGGGCGCTGATGCGACCCACCGGTTTGCCGTCGCGCCATGCCAGCCAGGCCTGCCAGCGGGCATGGGCGAAAAAGGGGTTTTTCTGGGACAGGTGCTGGCGCCGCTCGGCGCGCAAGGGCGGGACCCAGGCCGGGTCGCCAGCGTAGAGCCTCCAGGGCAGGGTGATGAATCGGTCCAGATCACGCCCGTCTCGGACGGGAACGATGTCGATGGGTGCCGGCATATTACTCGGTAACTTCAGAGTGGAATCGGGCGAGCAAGTGCTTCTTCAAAGAGGGCGAAGAGCACACGCAAGAATGAGCGTTGTAAAAATGAAACAGTCCCTGAGCAAGGGGGAAGGCGTATGAGGGTCGTGGCACCATCGAAGAATTTGAGGTCATATCAACCCCTCCTCACCGTCCTGAGAGGCGGCGAGGGCGTTAGGCGTGAATGCGGTATGCCGCATTATAGGCCAAACTCAGCCGGCCCATACAAGTGCAAAGTCGGGCGCGCAGGCGAGGGGCACGATCAAGATGGCGGTTCTACTGGACCATGATGAGAAAATTCAAGAAATCAGCGAGTTTGCCGACATAGGCCCATCCCGGTGTTTTGCTAACCCATGCACGTATGGTTGCCGTTTTGAGACGGGCTGCTTGTGAGATTCAGATGCAACCTTGAGTCTGTGTTCGCCGTCTAGGATCTGATGGTCACTATTTGGCCGCCAGATGCAGGAGCGGACCAAAGAAATATTACCGGATTGCAATGTGGCAAAGGTATTATTAGATTTGCGTTTTCGCATGAAACCCGCAAAAATGTGCACCCGGAGGGGGTGGGTTGTATACAGGCGTCCATGACCTTCCAGCAAATAGTTCAAGTAGAAAAATAGCTCACAGCCGTGAACGCGGTTCGTGTCGCGGGCGCTGAAGGGATCAAATTCAGGCGATGGTGGCCTGTTCGTGCACCGGCGCGAGTGATCGTCCCTGGCGTGTCGTGGGGAGGATACCCACTCCGCGCGCAGCCGTTCTTGCGGCGTTTCGGCGGGCGGCAAGCTCGATGGATAACCGGTTGATAGGGCTGGACATTACGAGTATAGTTGCCGCAATTTGCCGCCGGGGCGAGAAAAACCAATCAAGTTAGGAGGTCGACAATTTGGAGCTAGATACCACGCCTACCAGGAATACGCTGCCGTTTCGCGCGGCGGATTTTTCCAATCTCGCGGAAGCATTGGATTATGCTGCCCAGGGCGTTACCGGATGCAATTTTTACACGGGCCGGGGCGAGGTGTATGCGGTGGTCTCCTACGCGCGTGTGCGGGAAGAGGCGCTGGCCCTCGCCAGGCGTTTCAAATCCCTGGAGTTGGAGCGGGGGGCCCGCGTGGCATTGGTGGCGGAGACCCATCCCGATTTCCTGCGCTTCTTCTTCGCCTGCCAGTACGCGGGGCTAGTACCCGTGCCCCTGCCCATCCCCATCAGCTTCGGCGGACACCGGGCCTATGTGGAACAGTTGCGGGGCATGCTGGTCAGCTGCGGCGCCGCTGTGGGCGTCGCCTCGGCGGGTTTCCTGAATTTTCTGAAAGAAGCGGCAGCGGGCCTGGAGATCTTCGTAGGCACTCCCGCGGACTTCGAAGCCCTGCCGGCAGCGGACGGCCCCTTGCACCCCCTGCAGTCGTCTGAACTGGCCTATATCCAATATACTTCGGGCAGCACCCGTTTCCCCCGCGGCGTGATGATCACCCAGGAGACGGTGATGAGCAATCTCGCGGGCATCATCAAGCACGGGGTGCAGATCGGCCCCGAGGACCGCTGCGTCTCCTGGCTGCCTTTCTATCACGACATGGGCTTCGTGGGGCTGGTGCTGGTGCCCGTGACCGCCCAGCTCTCCGTGGACTATCTGGGTACCCGGGATTTCGCCATGCGTCCCCGGCAGTGGTTGAGCCTGCTCAGCCGCACCAGGGCCACCATCTCCTTTGGACCGCCATTCGGCTATGAACTGGTGGAACGCTGCCTGCGTCCCGAGGAGGCCCACAAGTACGATCTCAGCGCCTGGCGGGTGGCCGGCGTGGGCGCGGAGATGATCCGTCCCGAACCCCTGCGCCGTTTTGCCGAGCTGCTGGCGCCCAGCGGTTTCGATGCCAGGGCCTTCCTGGCCTGTTACGGCATGGCGGAGTGCTCGCTGGCCATCAGTTTCGCGTCCCTGAACCAGGGCTTGCAGGTGGACTCCATCGACGCGGATCACCTGGCCAAGTACGAGGAGGCACGTCCCGTGCCCGATGGCGGGCGCGGGCAGGACCTTTCGCCTCGCGTGCGTGACTTCGTCATTTGCGGCAAACCCTTGCCGGATTTCGAGGTGGAGATCCGTGACGAGCAGGGCCGGCCGCTGGGCGAGCGCCGGAGCGGGGTCATTTACCTGCGCGGGCCCAGTGTCATGTCCGGCTATTTCGGCGAACCCGAGATCACGCGCCAGACCCTGTCGGAAGACGGCTGGCTGAACACTGGGGACGTGGGTTATCGCCTGGGTGACAGCTTGGTGATCACGGGGCGCAAGAAGGATTTGATCATCATCAACGGCCGCAATATCTGGCCTCAGGATCTGGAATACTTGGCCGAACAGCAGCCTGAGGTGCGCACCGGCGATGCGCTGGCCTTCTCGGCGCCCGGACCGAACGGCGAGGAGACTACGGTCATGGTGGTGCAGTGCCGGGAGAAGGATCCGGCGCGCCAGGCCAGTCTGGTGAGCCGTTTGAAACAACGGGTGCGCTCCGAGCTGGGCATCGACTGTTATGTGGAACTGGTGCCGCTGCACACGCTGCCGCGCACCTCGTCCGGCAAGCTGTCGCGCTCCAAGGCCCGCCAGAACTTCATCGAGACCCATGACTGGGATGCGCCCTCGGTGGTGGCGGGGGACTCGTAGTCTTTCGATTTCCTTTCGGGACGCTTGATGTCCCGGCTCATCGCCGTCACCGGCGCCACCGGCTTCATCGGCCGCTGCGTCGTCCGTGAACTGCTGGCCGCCGGCTGGCACGTACGGGCCCTGACCCGGCGCAGGCCGAACACCTCCTTTCCCACCCAGACTCCTACCCTGGAATGGCAACCCGGTGACCTGGCCCACCCGGCAGCCTTGCAACGGCTGGTGCAGGGGGCGTGCGCGGTCGTGCATTGTGCCGGAGCCGTGCGCGGCATCACGGCGGCGGAGTTCGAGCGTGTGAACGTACAGGGCAGCGTCCATCTGGCGGCGGCGATCCTGGACCAGCCCGAGCCGCCACCCCTTCTGGCCCTGTCGTCTCTGGCGGCCCGGGAACCGGGGCTCTCGGCCTACGCGGCGAGCAAACGGCGTGGCGAGGAAGTGCTGCAACGATACGAAGGGCTCCTGTGGACCGCTTTGCGACCGCCGGCCGTCTACGGACCGGGCGACCGGGAACTCCTGCCCTTGTTCCGGTGGATGCACAAAGGCGTCGCCCCCGTACTGGGGCCTCGCGAGGGACGTTTCTCCTTGCTGTACGTGGACGATCTGGCGCGCGCGGTGCTGCGCTGGACGGAGCTGCTGCCGCATCCGCCCGCGGGGGTGTACGAGCTGCACGACGGTCGTTCCGGCGGCTATGACTGGGAGGCGGTGGTGCAGATCATGGAGACCCTGCGCGGCGCCGCCATTCGCCGCCTCTACGTGCCGGCCTGGTGTCTGCGAGCGGCCGCCTGGCTGGTGACCGCCACTGCTCGCGTCTTGCACCGCCCCCCCATGCTCACTCCCGGCAAGGTCCGGGAATTGCGCCATCCCGATTGGGTCTGCGACAACAGCGCTTGGACGAAGGCCAGCGGCTGGCGGCCGGAGGTGGAATTCGCTCGAGGCGTTGCCCGTACCCTGGCCGCGGCCGGCCTGCGCTGAGTGCTGCGGTGCCGCTGGTAGAGCGCTCCGGAAACGCGGTACAATGCCGCTTTTTCCAGTGCCGGGTCGATTCGTTTTTTGCGAAGACCGGATGCGGTACAAGTGGTATCGTGCCCGCGTGAGCCGAGAGCGTTGGGGGAGGCGAACCGATAGAGATGACCTGCCGTGTCGTGGCGTGCAGCCGGTGAGGGGCCATGAAAGAGCAGCGAGAGATACTGCCGGTATTGATCGAGATATTGCAGTCCTATGCCCAGGACCCGGGGTTGGTGGTGACCGAGGAGACCTCTCTGACCGCCGATCTCGAGCTGGATTCCGTGAAGCTGCTGGACCTGATGATGGAGATCGAGGACCGCTTCGATGTCTCCATTCCCATGAACCTGTTGCCGGACATCCACACGGTGGGCGATCTGGCCAAGAAACTGGAAGAGTTGGTTTCCTGATGTCCCTGTTCGAACGATTCCGGCACATCGCCGCCCTGCGCGAGGAGTTCTCCCGGGTGGGGGACAACCCGTTCAACATCGTGATCGAAGAAGCGCTCTCGGCCACCGAGGCCGTGGTCAATGGCCGGCGCACCATCCTGGCGGGCACCAACAACTACCTGGGCCTGACCTTCGATCCCCGTTGTATCGCGGCCGGCTGCGAAGCCCTGGAGCATCAAGGCACCGGCACCACCGGGTCGCGCATGGCCAACGGCACCTATGCCGGCCATCTGGCGCTGGAACGGGAGCTGGCACAGTTCTTCGGCTGTCCCTCGGCCATCGTCTTTTCCACGGGCTATCTCGCCAATCTGGGCATTCTCTCCACGCTGCCGGGTGCCGGCACCCCGGTGCTGCTGGACGCCGACAGCCATGCCAGCATCTATGACGGCTGCCGTCTGGGCAACGGCGAGGTGATCCGCTTCCGCCACAACGATCCCGCCGATCTGGACCGGCGCCTGGGTCGTCTCGGCGAGCGGGCGGCCGGCGCCCTGATCGTGGTGGAAGGGATCTACAGCATGCTCGGTGACCAGGCGCCCCTGACCGAGATCGTCGAGGTGAAGAAGCGTCATGGTGCCTACCTGGTGGTGGACGAGGCCCATTCCCTGGGCGTGCTCGGGACAGGCGGGCGCGGTCTGGCGGAGCAGGTCGGTGTGGCCGACGAGGTGGACTTCATCGTCGGCACCTTCAGCAAGAGCTTGGGCGCCGTCGGTGGTTTCTGTGTCAGCAAGTGGCCGCAGTTGGAAGACGTGCGCTATGCCATGCGGCCCTACATCTTCACGGCCTCTTCATCGCCGGCCGTTATCGAATCCACGCGCATGGCCCTGCGCATCCTGGAGCAAGAAGGCAGCGCTTTGCGCGAGCGCCTGTGGGACAATGCCCATCGACTCTACCGGGGGCTGCTGGAGCTGGGTTTCAGCCTGGGGCCGGAGACCAGCCCCGTGGTGGCTGTGACCCTGGGCCGCTCCAAGGAGACCGCCCTGGCCGTCTGGCACCAGTTGCTGGCACGGGGGGTCTATGTCAACCTGGTAATGCCGCCGGCCACGCCGGGCACCAATTGCCTGTTGCGCTGCAGTCTGAGTGCCGCCCATTCACGCGATCAGGTGGATCGCATCATCGATGCCTTCTCGTCCTTGCGGGAGCAGGTGGCGGCCTGTTGAGGGAGGTGTTGTTCCTGCCAGTGAGGCCCGAAAGTCGAGGTCCAGCGTCCGAGTCCTGAAACCCGCATGCGTCTCTTGTTCAAATTCTTCCGCGACTATCCGGTGCAGAGCGCCCTCATGTTGCTGGCCCTGCTGTTGGCGGGCGTGGCCGAGGGTGTGAGCCTCAGCGCCCTGTTGCCGCTCTTGAGCATCGCCCTGGATGAGAGTAGGGACGGGGACGGTGGGGCGCCGGCAGCAGGTGCGGAAGACGGGGAAGGGTTGGAGGCCACGGTACGGGAGCTCCTCCTTTCCATCGGTATCACGCCCTCGTTGGGTGTCTTGTTGCTGATCGTGGTCATCGGCATCATCGTCAAGAACCTCTTGCTGCTGCTGGCACGCAAGCAGGTGGGTTATACCGCAGCCCGGGTGACCACAGATCTGCGCCTGAATCTGCTGCATGCCGTGTTGGGGTCGCGCTGGGAATATTTCCTGCGCCAGCCGGCCGGTCGCATGGCCAACGCCATGACCACCGAGGCCATGCGCGCGGCGGAGTCCTACGTCTATGGGACCACCATGATTGCGCGCATGATCGAATCGGTGGTCTATATCAGCGTGGCCCTGATGGTGTCCTGGCAGGCCACCATCGCCGCATTGATCGCCGGGGGCATCGTGCTGGTGGTGAGCTATTCCATGGTGCGCATGGCCAAGCGCGCCGGCAAGCGCCAGACCAAACTGCTCATCTCGCTCATCGGTCGCCTCACGGATACCCTGCAGTCGGTCAAGCCCCTCAAGGCCATGGGGCGCGAGGAACTGGCGGATCACGTGCTGGCCACGGAGACCGGGCGCCTGAACCGCGCCTTGCAGAAAGAAGTGCTCAGCAAGGCCTCGCTCATGGCCATTCAAGAGCCCTTGTTCGTGATCATCGTCTCCATCGGTATCTACGTGGCACTGGTGCAATGGGACATGACCGCCGCCACGGTGCTCATGCTGGTGGTCCTGCTGGGGCGGATCATGGGCCAGATGGGCAAGATTCAGCGCTGGTATCAGAAGATGGTGACCGCGGAGAGCGCCTTCTGGTCCATCCACGGGACCACCCAGGAGGCATTGGCCGAACAGGAGGAGAGCCACGGTTCCCGGCCCCCGAGCCTGGAGCGCGAGATACGATTGCAGGACGTGTCTTTCTCCTACGGCGACAAGGCGATTCTGAATGGGATTTCGCTGCAGATCCCCAAAGGCAGCCTGACTACATTGACCGGTCCTTCCGGAGCCGGCAAGACCACGGTGGTGGATTTGATCACGGGGCTCTTGACGCCGCAGGCGGGCATCATCCTGCTCGACGACATGCCTCTGTCGGAGATCGATCTCCACCAGTGGCGGCGGCGGATCGGCTACGTGCCCCAGGAGAATCTGTTACTCCACGACAGCATCCTGCACAACGTCACCCTGGGCGATCCTGACCTCGACGAGGCGGATGCCGAATACGCCCTGCGCGCGGCCGAGGCCTGGGACTTCGTGACCGAGATGCCCCAGGGGCTGTACAGCACCGTGGGCGAACGTGGCGCACGGCTCTCCGGCGGCCAGCGCCAGCGCATCATGATCGCGCGGGCCCTGGCCCACCGGCCCTGGCTCCTGATCCTGGACGAGGCCACCAGCGCACTGGATCCCCGCAGTGAAGCGGCCATTTGCGCGACCCTGCACAAGCTGCGCGGTGAGCTCACCATCCTGGCCAT
>WFNO01000129.1 GCA_015488555.1 Gammaproteobacteria bacterium | reverse complement strand
TGACCGCACCCGTCTCACCACGCACCATGACCGTGACATAACCACCGCCCACGAATTCCCGAGCGATCAGGCGCACTTCCGCCGCCTTGGTCATGGCGTCTGCCGCCTCAATGGCAGGCACCAGTCCGCGCGTCTCGATCATACCCAGTGCTATTCCGTACTGTTCAGTTGCCATATCTCATTTCCTCTCCTGCTCACTGTCTTTGATGATGCAAACGTAAACTCATTCCCCTCGTGTCAGGTCTGCCAATAATCGATAATCCCGCCGATTGTAAGATCAGTCATTATAGTGGTATCACCTGTGGCATAACGTGCTGCGGAACCACTTACCGTGAATACCCAATCCCCCTTCCGCGCACCAACCGGATCGACGGCCACACAGCGCTTGCCTCGTGCATCACGCAGCACTCGCAAGCTGACCTGCTTGAGCCCGTCGATGCGGCGTGTACATACCAGGGGCGCTTCCACCTGGAGGATTTCCATCAGCCGTCGTCTTCCTCTGGAGGCCAACGATCAATGATCCCGACAATGGTCAGATCGCTCGGATATTCCTTGCTGCCAGCGGCTTCGCGCGCTGCCGAACTTCCAACACATATAACCCAGTCTCCAGGTATGCATCCAACCGCATCTACCGCCACCAATCTCGTCTTACCATCACGCACCACTTGAAGATGCTTGTGTTCCAAGCCTGGGATCCGATTGGTGGCTACGAGCGGTCGTTCGACTTGGCAAATCTTCACTGCACACCTCCCGGGTTCGGGATGGCGAAGATCGAGGGCTCGGTCACCGAACACCCCAGATACTCGACTAACCCACCACTACTACAGTCACGTACGCCCAGAAAAGCATGAAGCAATCCCTTTTTCACAAGACTCGGATAGCGTTGCGCCAGAGCGCGCGCGATACGATAACAATGTTCCACTGCCCGACTGCGAGCACCTGGCACCTTTCCATGATAGTCGAAACGAATCACAACCGGTACTGGAAGTCCGTGACTCATGGTCAACTTGGAGAAAATCTTGACGCCCACATCTAAATCCTGGTTCGACTCTTCGACTGTCCTGAGATAGGCAAAATAGGTTAGATTGCGAAGCTGTATCTCTTCGAAACCGATTCCGGCACCGATGAATCGTTCTGCATGCCCGATATCAGCGTAATACTCTCCATGGTACTGACGAACATAGTCGATCTGAGAGATGTTGTTCTCTACGAGACGCAAAATCAGGCGTGACATGCCATCCATCAAGTCACCACCGGCCTGATATACTCGGTCAGCGATACGCTGTCTGGCCCCATTCTCTGTCAGATGCCGCGTTTCATCATACAGCGACATCACATCGACGGATCTGTTCAGGTCGGGCACACCATCTTCCCCAGGCATATGGATACGGATCGCGTCAGTGGCCGTATCCACACCTATCAACAACAGATCGATCGAGGCACCACAACAAAAGCTGTTTTCCACTGCTTGTTGGAAAGAAATCAAACGATCACGGGCCGCTGACGCTGCACGGTTCGTGTTCGAACCATGCGCCGCACAGCCCTCCCGTTCCGGATCCATCGAGCTGAAATGATAAATCGCGGCCTTGAGATAACGAGTTGGAGAATCTGGCGAGTTCGGTTTCAGCTCACGATATCGCCTCATCTCGGTCTCCACCCACTTCTGGAGACTATCTTCAATGTCGAACAACGCCCCAGCATAAGATTTACGCCGAACGGAACGATACGGAAGTCGGAGAACGTAGCGCACTACATGCGCCAATCTCCCATCAGCACATGGCGATATATCCAGACTGTGAAAACCGCACTCCAACAGGAACGTATTGAATGCCTCGTCATCACCTGAATCCAACGGGCGAGACTGAAAAAAGTCATCGCAAAACCAGCGGTATGTTTGGAATACACACCACGCATACAGGCGCCTCATATCAATCCGATCCACCCAAGCATCGGCCAGTATCGATTCTGGTAGCTCGAATCCAAGATGGCGTTGAGCCAACGCCTGGGCCTGGGACTCGAATCCCTCCTGATACTGCAAGCACGCGATTCGTCGCAAAGCTGGCACAATGGCATCGAATGCAGATTTCACGCTTTGTTCGTACTCGAACAACCGCGTATTTTCCTCTCGCATCGCAAGCGGGTGGTTAGCGTGCGAGCTGGGGCCAGAAAAGGTATACAGATCGGCCACCGCCCCAGGACGACGCGGTGGTGCTGCACGAAGCGCCATGCGGCGAGCTGGAGTCCGATAGCGACGACGATTCAACATCGTAGACTCCAAATTGCGGGACTCAGCCCCGCGCCCCTCCTGAATAAGTGACCAGTGCACCTTGCTCCGTATTACCGCTGCCACCCGTTACCCTACTTACCGGCTCTGGCATATCCTGGTTACGCTTCGCAGGTTCAGACGGCATCGCGGACATGGGGGCACCCCGTCGGGTTGGATTGCGACGGATAGCCGATGACCCCTCAGTGCCCGTCACCCGATCGCCGCGCTCCCAGTCATCTCCCGTAATCCTTGGTCCTGCGTCCATTCCTTCACCTGTGATACGTGACTTGATGCGTCCACTCACCTCGGGAGCATCCTGAATCTGCTCGACTTCCGTTTCTCTGCTGTAACGCTCACGAGGTCCAAAGCGTGACTCTTCGGTACCCGTAACCTTGCCCCCTGCCTTGCTGAACGAGCCGGTGATACGACCCTGTTCGTAGCGACTTCCGGTCACCGCAGCAACCTGCCCCGCATGCTGTGCAGCATGTGCCGGCGGAGTGACGCTGAAGCGCCCCCAAGGTGCGCCAGAAAGGGTCTGAGGAAAATCCAAACTTCCCGGAGCTGCTGCGTCCGCTGGGCATGCCTCGGCAAATTGGTCTGCACCGATGTAAGGCGTACCACTGACGGACTCACAGGCACCTTTCTCTGCACCAGTCATCTTTCCGTTGATACCCGGTTGCTGACCGGTCAAAACTGCACCAGGGGTAGCGCGTACGACACGGCTGCGGGCCGCTGCCAATTCTGCTTCCTCTGCGCGGCAATAAGAGAAATACTGTTCTGCACCTGCATACGGTGTACCAGTGATCGCCTTACACGTACCTGCTTCGTCTCCCGTCACTTTGGCAGAACGACCGGCAATGGTTCCGCTTACCACCTGTCCCTCAAACGTCTGAGAGAGCTGCACTTTGGCATCCTGAGGATCCGGTACTTTGGTGCAGAAACCGTTGTATTGTTCTTGCCCAATGTACTCATCTCCAGTGATGATCTTGCAACTTCCAGGTTCATCTCCAGTAACGCGAGGACTGCGGCCTACAAGCGTTCCAGTCACCGTACCACCGCGCAGGGTATTCGTCATTCCGACCTTGGACGGCGTCTCACCGTTGCCTGGTTTCATGTATTGCGTACCAGTCAATACTCGCGCAGCGCCATATTCGTTGCCGGTCACTCGCGGCGAACGATCGACATTGGTTCCAGTCACCGGCCGGCCTTTGCTCGTTTCGGATACTGTTACCTTGGAGGGACCAGGCGGGGGTGCAACATCACAAAAATCCAGATATTGACTGGTACTTACATACTCAGTACCGGTGATCCGCTTGCAAGTTCCTGGTTCGTCTCCCGTCACCTTTGCACTACGACCAACTTCGTTACCAGTCACCTTGATACCACGTGCCGTAGGTGAGAGCGCCACTTTGGGAGGACTGCCGTCCGGCCTGGTTTGACAAAACTCATGGAAGATATCTGCACCCATGTACTCGGTGCCCGTGATGACACGACAAGTGCTGGGTTCGTCACCGGTGACCTTCTTGCTGCGGCCCACCATGGTACCCGTCACGATCTGGCCGCGCGCGGTCTCACTGAGACCGACTTTAGGAGGTGCCTCGACGACTTTGCGAGCTGCAGGGCGAGGAGGCCGCGTAGGGGGACAACGTTCCGAACGTTGCGCTCCAGTCTTGCCGTTACGACTGCGTTGTGCACGAATCGCCCGCGCCAGTTCACGACCAGAGAGCCGGGGATCGACCGCACGCGCGGTCTGGGCAGCACTCATGCCGTTGCCATTGAGACCCGCCTTACCACGCGATGACAACGCCCGCCGGCGGGCCAAGGCTGTTGCGCGAGCATCTTGCCGACCCACCTGACGGAGCTTTTGCAAGCGCAGTTGTAGATCACTGGCCTGCCTGGAAACCGCCATTTTATCAGCAGTCTTCCGGTCGGAGTCAGTGGATTTCTTGCACCCACAGCTACAGGCACCAACCCTCCCTTCATTTATCTCTTCCAACTCCGCTCTTGTTTTGGCGGGCTCGATACGCCTGCGCTCATCGCCGAAAATACCCGCCTTGCCAAGGCGAGACATGGCCTGGCGGCGCGATCTGGCCACTGATCGTGCAGTCGATCCACCATTCGCAGACGTTGCCACATCGGCCTTTGGAGTGGATGCGGTCTCCTGTCTACCAGAAGAAGACAGGCGCTCCGCTTGCTTTTCCAACCCGGACTTGCCCCGGACCGATAAGGCCCTACGTCGCGCAAGGGCAGCCTCGCGTGCGCTGCGTGAACTGCTTGCACTCATCGCCATCATAAACCCCGCTGGGTGTGGTGTGGATTTTCGTCCGTTCTGCCAAATCTCTGTGCAGGCTTTACTGCCGGCCCTCGTATACGACAAAGGACAAGCCTTGACTCTGCGTGTAATTATCGTAGCCGATCAAACGCACATGATGATCGGGATAAGCCCGATGACAGGCCTCGAGTTCCTCCATGACACGGTGAATATCCTGTTCACCGAAGAAGGGTAACTTCCACATCGTCCAGTAGTGATTGAACGCCTGGCTCGGATGCTCGTGCTCGATCGCAGGCGTCCAGCCCTGGGCGATGATGTAGGCAACCTGTTCGAGCACCTCTTCCTGCGAAAATTTGGGAAGAAAACCAAATGTTTCCAGTGTACGAGCCGTTTGATAATCGCCTTGCTGATACATGTTTGGCATGTCGTTCTCCTCAAATCATAAACCTTTATCCGTTGTTCTCGATCATCCTTTGTTAGATCTTGTCGATCACGCGACGTCCAGCTTGTCGACGGTCTCGAATTCGAATTTGATCTCCTTCCATGTCTCCATAGCGGCCTGAAGCTCGGGACTATAGCGCGCGGCTTCCGTGAGAATCTCCTTGCCCTCTCGTTCGATATCTCGACCCTGGTTACGTGCCTTGATACAGGCCTCAAGTGCGATTCGATTAGCGGCTGCGCCAGCAGCGTTGCCCCATGGGTGACCCTGTGTGCCGCCCCCAAATTGGAGCACCGAATCATCGCCGAATATAGTGACCAATGCTGGCATATGCCACACATGAATGCCGCCCGATGCCACAGCAAAGACACCTGGCATCGAACCCCAATCCTGATCGAAGAACACTCCACGTGAGCGGTCCTCGGGGACGAAGGACTCACGCAGCTGATCTACATAACCCAGAGTCGACGCACGATCACCCTCGAGCTTGCCCACCACAGTGCCTGTATGCAGATGATCACCGCCGGAGAGGCGCAGACACTTGGCAAGGACTCGGAAATGTATACCGTGTTTGGGATGCCGATCGATCACCGCATGCATGGCACGATGAATGTGCAGCAACATACCGTTCTTCCGACACCATCTCGCAAGCCCTGTGTTGGCCGTGAACCCCGCAGTTAGAAAGTCATGCATGATGATTGGCATGCCAAGCTCCTTAGCGAACTCTGCACGCTCATACATTTGCTCGGGATCGGGCGCTGTCACATTCAAATAATGGCCTTTACGCTCACCGGTCTCTTGTTCCGCCTTCATCACGGCTTCCGCAACGAACTCGAATCGATTCTGCCAGCGCATGAAAGGCTGTGAATTGACGTTTTCGTCGTCTTTGGTAAAGTCCAGCCCCCCGCGGAGACACTCATACACTGCCCGGCCATAGTTCTTCGCCGACAACCCCAGTTTGGGCTTGATAGTGCAGCCCAGCAGGGGACGACCATATTTGTTGAGACGATCACGTTCTACCTGGATACCATTGGGCGGCCCCATGCAAGTCTTGATATACACCAAGGGAAAGCGAATATCTTCCAGTCGAAGGTGCCTTAGGGCCTTGAAGCCAAATACGTTCCCAACCAACGATGTCAACACGTTGACGATCGAACCCTCCTCGAAAAGGTCGATCGGATAAGCGACGAAAGCATAAAACGATTCGGGGTCTCCAGGCACATCTTCGATCCGATACGCCCGCCCCTTGTAATACTCCAAGTCGGTGAGCAGCTCGGACCACACCGTACTCCAGGTCCCAGTCGAGGACTCCGCTGCCACTGCCGCCGCAACCTCCTCGCGAGGCACGCCAGGCTGGCCGGTGCACTTAAAGCAAGCCAGTATATCCGTGTCCAGCGGCACATAGTCTGGCGTCCAGTACATTTCACGGTATTCCTTGACACCTGCATCGTAGGTCTTTGTGGCCATGTTCTACTCCTATTCTGTTGTGGATAAACGATTCGGGGACGGCATATCCTGGATAGGCATGAGAATAGTGGGAGGATTGCCTGCTGGTCCAATCAATGTTTTCTTGGATATCTATAGATTTTAGTTTATATATCTTATTCTATGCGTGGATATAGAGAAGTTTCTGAAAGATGCTTGAAAATTCTGAGGAAGACGATGCCGGCTTGGCAAGACCCTCCCGAATTGGAAAGGCGCCTTATCCAACATCCAAGGACGATATATTGACCGACATCTATTGAGATGAAAGAAAACATTAATTTGCAACGACATTCCCCCTGCTTTTATGTTTTTTTAATTTTGATGACTGTCTTGCTTGGGTGCTCATCAAGGTCCCATTCAGGCCAAGTAATCACGACCGGTCTCTACCACCAAATCCCATGTCATTCCAGTAGAAAAAACTCCATTTCCGCTGCCGAGGTAAGTATCAATTAAGCAACGGACTGACATGCCAATGCCCATGATTGGTCTATGAAAACGGATCGTGGTTGATTCGTCTCAGCAGACTGAAGACAGCTGTGGAACGATAGAATACGGAACCGAGCCAAACTGCACGATAACACGGAAGACTCCATGCGTTGATATCATCAGGCTGAGAGGAAAATGTGCCCCTGAATCGGCATACATGACCTACTTTTGCACGCGCGTAGGCATCGCTACGCTGTGGCGTCACAGCGAGCAACCAGCATGGAATTTCCCGAAGGGGTCATTCACGCTGCTAAAGACCGCCAGGCACCTGCAGTGCTGTGCCTGGCTGCACCAGACTTCGAATATTACGATCCGGAGTTGTTCATGGCTGCTGAGGTGACCGTATGCAATCGTTCCAGTGCACCATTGGCCCTCCAGCTCGACTATACCACTGAAACTGTGTGCCGGCCCCGCCAGACCTCCCACCGGCGAAACAAAGAGGGAAAAAGTGGAATGGCTGATGCATCATCATCTCTGCTGGTACGGGGGCCTATCTTGGGAAGCGGGCCATTGCAGGTTGGAGATTACTGGACACCCCACCATGATTCTGATACTCGACATTGAAAGCCGACATTCCAGCGGCGGGAATGAACCCGCCGATCTGGAAGCCATATGGAGGAATTGGTCTCGGCGCCCATCACTTGGGGAAGTGATCCGTTCATCCCTCGGGTGACAGCAGCGCCGTATCCAGCGCATCTCATCTGCTGAGAGAGAAGGACAAGCGCTGGCCGCCCTTACGCTGTCGGCGATTCTGTCGCGCGTTTTACCGCAATTTTACAGGCCGCTCTTCAAACTGGCTTCGATGAAGGGATCCAGGTCACCATCCAGCACCGCTTGGGTGTTACCTACCTCCACCCCGGTCCGTAGGTCCTTGATGCGCGACTGATCCAGCACGTAGGAGCGGATCTGGTTCCCCCAGCCGATGTCGGCCTTGCTCTCCTCCAGGGCCTGGCGTTCGGCGTTGCGCTGCTGCAGTTCCAGCTCGTAGAGCTTGGCCTTGAGTTGCTTCATGGCGGTGGCCTTGTTCTTGTGCTGAGAGCGATCGTTCTGGCATTGCACCACGATGCCCGTGGGCAGATGGGTGATGCGTACCGCCGAGTCGGTGCGGTTGACGTGCTGGCCGCCGGCCCCCGAGGCGCGGTAGGTGTCGATGCGCAAGTCCGCCGGGTTGATCTCGATGTCGATGTCGTCGTCCACCTCTGGTGAGACGAACACCGCGGCGAAGGAAGTGTGGCGGCGGTTGCCGGAATCGAAGGGCGATTTGCGCACCAGGCGGTGCACGCCGGTCTCGGTGCGCAGCCAGCCATAGGCATATGGCCCCTCGAACTTCACCGTGGCGCTCTTGATGCCCGCCACCTCGCCCGGGGAGACTTCGATGAGTTCGGTGCAGAAACCATGGCGCTCGCCCCAGCGCAGGTACATACGCAGCAGCATTTCCGCCCAATCCTGGGCCTCGGTACCTCCGGAGCCCGCCTGGATGTCCAGAAAGGCATTGCGGCTGTCCATCTCGCCGGAGAACATGCGCCGGAATTCCAGACCCGACAGGGTCTTCTCCAGGCGCTCCAGGTCGGCGACCACGGAGGCGACGGCCTCCTCGTCGCCTTCTTCGGCGGCCAGTTGCAGCAATTCCTCGCTCTCGTCGAGCCCCGCCGCCAGTTCGTCGAAAAGGCCCACTACTTCCTGCAGGCGGGCCCGTTCCCGGCCCAGTTCCTGGGCCCGCTCCGGCTTGTTCCAGACTTCGGGATCCTCCAGCTCCCGCTCTACCTCGTGCAGGCGCTCGGTCTTGGCATCGAGGTCAAAGATACCCCCTCAGGCCTTCCAACCGCCTGCGCATCTCCTTGATCCGTGTCAGATGTGCATTGACTTCCATCTTGCGAATCACCGTTTCGTATCGAAATCCCAAGGAGGCGAGAGTGTACAACAGTGAGGGCACGAGGGACAGTATTCCAGCATGGCGCCCGTATTGCCGCTGTCCTCAGGTGCGACTCAGGGGAAAGGCCAGCACCTCGTCGATGTGTTCGGCGCCGCTCAACACCATCAGCAGGCGATCCACGCCCAGGGCTACGCCGGCACATTCGGGCAAACCATGGGACAGCGCCGCCAGCAGATGGCGATCGGGAGGCACGTCCGGCAAGCCCAGCCGCCGGCGCCGGCGCCGGTCGCGCTCCCAGCGCAAGCGCTGCTCCCGGGGCGAGGTGAGTTCGTGGTAACCGTTGGCGATCTCCATGCCCTCCAGATACAGCTCGAAACGCTCGGCCACCGGCGGCTCACCGGGATGGTCACCGGGGCGGATACGGGCCAGGGCCGCCTGGGAAGCGGGGTAGTCGTAGAGGAACGAGGGGCCCTCCAGGCCCAGATGGGGCTCCACCAGATGGGTGAGGATGAGATCCAGCCAGGCATCGCCGTCCGCGGGATCCACGCCTGCGGCGATGTCTCCCGCCTGGTCCAGGAAGCAGGCCCGCAGCTGCGCGGCATCCGCCCGGTGGGGGTCGATGCCTGCATGACGGCGGAAGGCCTCGGCATAGCTCAGGCGCTGGCAGGGCCCCAGTTCCTGTCCGAGCGCGGAAAAGAGGTGCTCCAGCAAGGCTACCACCTCGTCCATGAGGGCGTGATGGTCCATCCCCGGGCGATACCATTCCAGGAGCGTGAACTCGGGATTGTGCAGGGGGCCCGACTCGCCATCGCGAAAGGCCTTGCAGATCTGATAGACGGGCCCGCTGCCCGCGGCCAGAAGACGCTTCATGGCCAGCTCGGGCGAGGTCTGCAACCACAGGCGCCGGCCGCCCGGCGGTGCTCCCGGACCATGATAGGCGGCATGCAGGCTGGCCAGGTGCGGATCGCTGGCGCTCGCGGAATAGAGCAGCGGCGTCTCCACTTCCCACACCCCGCGCGCGCGAAAGAAGGCCCGGATCTCGGCCAGCACCGCGGCCCGCAGGCGCAGGCATTCCAACCGGGCCGCCGGACGCCAGGTCTCTTCTCCGGGCGCCTCGGACGCCCGCCGCAAGTGTTCACTGTGATGCATTCCGTGGCTGATTCCGTTCGTGAACGATCAGTCCTTCACCCGGGAAACGTATTCCCCGCTGCGCGTGTCCACCTTGATCACGTCACCCACATCGATGAACAGGGGGACGCGGACCACGGCCCCGGTCTCCAGGGTGGCCGGTTTGCTGCCGCCTCCGGAGGTGTCGCCCCGCAGTCCCGGATCGGTCTCGGTCACCTCCAGTTCGACGAAATTGGGCGGCGTCACGATGAGGGGCACATCGTTCCACAAGGTCACGATGCAGAGTTCCTGGCCCTTGAGCCATTTCGCCGCATCTCCCATGGCCTCGGTGCTCACGGCATATTGGTCGTAGGTGTTGGGATCCATGAAATGCCAGGACTCGCCGTCGGTGTAGAGATACTGCATCTCCTTCTCCACCACGTCCGCGGCCTCCACCGTTTCGCCGGACTTGAAGGTGCGCTCGTTGACGCGTCCGGTCTTGAGATTGCGATATTTGACGCGGTTGAAGGCCTGGCCCTTGCCGGGCTTGACGAACTGGTTCTCGACGATGACACAAGGGTCACCGTCGAGCATGATCTTGAGACCGCTCCTGAACTCGTTGGTACTATATGTGGCCATGAGACTCCTCTTGGTTGCCGCCGGGTGCAGCGTTACACTGTGCTCCAGACTGCGGGGCAGGCCGGGCGCCGCGTCGGATCCCGCTCGAGATTCCGTCCCGAAGAATCCTGGTGGACCCGCACAATCCGCAAATGATAGCCGAAATGCCCGAAACCGCGCCAATCACCAGCCTTCGCCAACGGGTGGGAGCGGCTACGTGGCAGCGGGAACTGGCGGCCGGCTACCGGGATCCGGCCGAACTGTTGCGCGACCTGGGACTGTCCGCCAGCGACATCCCCGGCGACGTGCCCCGCCGCTGCACCTTCCCCCTGCGGGTGCCCCGCGCCTATGCCCGCCGCATGCGCCGCGGCGATCCCCACGATCCCCTATTACGCCAGGTGCTGCCCACGAGTGCCGAAGCGCATGCGATGCCGGGATTCGACTGCGATCCCGTGGGGGACCAGGCCTCGCTGGCGGTGCCGGGGCTGCTGCACAAGTACCATGGCCGGGTGCTGCTCCTGGCCAGCGCCGCCTGCGCCGTCCACTGCCGGTATTGTTTCCGCCGCCACTTCCCTTACCGGGAGGCCGGCGGCGGCACGGGGGATTTTGCGCAGGCCCTGGGCTATATCGCCGCCCGCAGCGACCTCCGCGAGGTGATCCTGAGCGGCGGCGATCCCCTGGTCCTGCCGGACGAACGCCTGCGCGACCTGGTACGGCGCCTGGAAGCCATTCCTCACTTGCAACGCCTGCGCATCCACAGCCGCCTGCCGGTGGTCCTGCCCAGCCGGGTGGACGATGCCCTGCTGTCCTGGCTGCGCGCAAGCCGCCTGCAAGTGGTACTGGTGATCCACGCCAATCACGGCAACGAGATCGACGGCGAGACCGCCGCCGCCCTGACCCGCCTGCGCGATACCGGTATCACGCTGCTCAACCAGTCCGTGCTGCTGCGGGGTGTCAACGACGATGCCGGAGAGCTGGCGGTGCTCAGCGAGAAATTGTTCGCCGCCGGCGTGCTGCCCTATTACCTGCACCTGCTGGACCGGGTGCAGGGCGCCGCCCACTTCGAGGTCCCCGCTGGCCGGGCCCGGACCCTGCACCGGGAACTGCGGGCGCGCCTGCCGGGTTATCTCGTGCCTCGCCTGGTGCAGGAGGTGGCGGGAGCGCCCAGCAAACAGCCGCTATGCCAGCCTTGACCGAAGGGACATGAACATGCCCCCCGGCCACGACCATCCGCCCGCCGGCCGCGATCCGGACACGCACCCCTTCGCACCCTACGTGCGGATCCTGGGACGGGGCAAGAAAGGGGCCCGCTCCCTCACTTTCGAAGAGGCACGGCAGGCCATGGCCATGATCCTGGCGGGCCAGGTGGAACCGGTACAACTGGGTGCCTTCCTCATGCTGCTGCGGGTCAAGGAGGAGAGCCCGGAAGAACTGGCCGGTTTCGTGCGCGCGGCACGCGAGGCCCTCAGCCCGCCGGACGGCCTCGCCCCGCACGGGCTTCCGGAGGTGGAACTGGACTGGTCCAGTTATGCCGGCAAGCGCCGCCAGCTCCCCTGGTTCATCCTCGCCGCCCTGCTGCTGGCGGAAAACGGCGTCACCGTGCTCATGCATGGCACGCGCGGCTTCCGGGACGACCGCCTGTACACGCCCGATGCCCTGGCGGCCTTGGGCATCCCCGCGTGCCGGGACTTCGCCGAAGTGGGGCGGGAACTCGCCCGCAGCCGTTTCGCCTTCATTCCCCTGGAGCACTTCTGTCCCCGCCTCAAGGAAATCCTGGACCTGCGCCGGCTGCTGGGCCTGCGCTCGCCGGTGAACACCCTGCTGCGCATGCTCAATCCCCTCGGCGCGCCCTGCCTGATGCAAGGGATCTTCCATCCCGGCTACCGGGTCATCCACCAGCAGGCGGCGTTGCTCCTGGGCGAGCCGCACCTGGCCGTGTTCAAGGGCGAGGGCGGCGAAGCCGAGCGCAACCCCGACCTGCCCTGCCCCCTGTTCCTGGTGCGCGAGGGGCAGGCCCTGGTGGAGGAATGGCCGGCGCTGTTCCCGCAGCGCCATCTCAAGGCGGAGCGCCTGGACCCGGCGCGCCTGGCGGCCTTGTGGCGGGATGAAGTGGAAGACGACTACGGCACTGCTGCGGTCCTCGGCACCGCCGCCATCGCCCTGCGCCTGCTGGGCCGCGCCGACGACCACGCCACCGCCATGGAACAGGCGCGCGCCCTGTGGGCCGCCCGGGACCGCCACCGCCTGCCAGGACGCTGATCTCTCATTCGGCCCGCCGTCACGCCCGTCCCCGGTACCAGGCCAGGGTCTCGTGCAAGCGCACCACCTCCCCCACGATCACCAGCGTGGGAGCATGGACGTCCGCGGCGCGTACCCGCGCGGGCAGGGTCTCCAGGGTACCCGTCAGGACCCGCTGGCGAGGGGTGGTCCCCTGCTCCACCAGGGCGGCCGGCGTGGCGGGCGCCAGGCCATGGGCGATCAGCTCGCGGCACAACACTTCCAGCCCCGTCAGGCCCATGTAGATGACGATGGTCTGCTGGGGCTGGACCAGGCCGTCCCAGTGCAGGTTGAGACGGCCGTCCTGGAGATGGCCGGTAACGAACACCACCGACTGGGCGTAGTCGCGGTGGGTGAGGGGAATGCCGGCATAGGCGGCGCAACCGCTGGCGGCGGTGATCCCCGGCACCACCTGGAAGGGGATGCCCTCGCGAAACAGACTCTCGATCTCCTCTCCTCCCCGGCCAAAGATGAAGGGATCGCCGCCCTTGAGGCGCAGTACCCTCTTCCCCTGGCGGGCGTGTTCCACCAGCAAGCGGTTGATCTCGGCCTGGCGCACGCTGTGATAGTCGCGCTTCTTGCCCACGTAGAAACGCTGGGCGTCGCGCCGCACCATGGCCAGGATCTCCGGGGAGACGAGGCGGTCGTAGAACACCACATCGGCTCGCTGCATGAGCCGCAGGGCGCGGAAGGTGAGCAGGTCGGGATCCCCGGGTCCGGCGCCCACGAGATAGACCTCGCCGCGGGGCGGCAGGGCCTCGCCCGCCTCGATGCGCGCCCGAATGAGTTCCAGCGCCTCCTGCTCGCGGCCGGCGAAGACCATCTCCACCACTGGCCCCTGCAATACCTCCTCCCAGAAGCGGCGCCGCGCGCGCGCGTCCGGGAAGCGGGCCTTCACCGCCTCGCGGCATTGGCCCAGCAGCCGAGCCAGGCGTCCATAACCGGCGGGGATCACCGCCTCCAGATGGGCCCGCAGGAGCCGGGCCAGCAAGGGCGAAGCGCCGCCGGTGGAGACGGCCACCGTCACCGGGTCGCGGTCCACGATGGAAGGGAAGACGAAATTGCACAGGGCCGGCTGGTCCACCACGTTGACGAGCAGGCCGCGGGCCTGCGCCGCTTGCGAGACCCGGCGGTTGAGATCCGGGTCGCTGGTGGCCGCCACCACCAACATCACCCCTTCCAGCAGGTCGCCGTCGAAGTCGCGCGCACTGTGCGTGATGCGGCCCTCCTGGAGCCGTTGCTGGAGTTCCGGATGCAGTTGCGGGTGGGCCCGCGGGACCACCACCTGCACCCGGGCCCCGGCCTGCAACAGCATGGCCACCTTGCGGGCCGCCACCTCACCGCCGCCCACCACCAGGCAGTTGCGGTCGCGAACGTCGAGAGAGACCGGCAGGTGTTTCACGACTCAGCCGATGTGGGTGGCGCCGTCCAGATAGGGGCGTAACGCTTCGGGAACGCGGATGCGCCCCCGGGCGTCCTGGTAGTTCTCCATCACCGCCACCAGGGTACGCCCCACCGCCAGGCCAGAGCCGTTGAGAGTGTGCAACAGCCGGGGCTTGCCGCTCTCGGGATCGCGCCAGCGCGCCTGCAGGCGCCGGGCTTGGAAATCCTCGAAATTGCTGCAGGAGGAGATCTCCCGGTAGCGCTGCTGGCCCGGCAACCACACCTCCAGGTCGTAGGTCTTGGTGGCGGCGAAACCTAGATCGCCGGCACACAGCGCCACCACGCGATAAGGCAACTCCAGGCGCTGGAGAACGGCTTCCGCATGGCCCGTCAGGCTCTCCAGGGCCTGGTAGGAATCCTCGGGCCGCACCGCCTGCACCAGTTCCACCTTCTCGAACTGGTGCTGGCGGATCATCCCCCGCGTGTCCTTGCCATAGGAACCCGCCTCGCTGCGGAAACAAGGGGTGTGGCAGACCAGGCGCTGCGGCAGCGCGTCCGCGGCCAGGATCGTCTCGCGCCACAGATTGGTGACGGGTACCTCGGCGGTGGGAATGAGATAGCACGCGTCGTCGCGCCCGTCGCACAACACCGGAAACAAGTCCTCGGCGAACTTGGGCAGCTGGCCCGTGCCCAGGAGACAATGGGCACGGACGATGTAGGGCACGTAGACCTCCTGGTAGCCGTGCTCGCGCACGTGCAGATCCAGCATGAACTGGGTCAAGGCCCGGTGCAGGCGGGCCAGGGGGCCGGAAAGGGTGACGAATCGGGCACCGGCAATCTTGGCCGCGGCCTCGAAATCCATACCGCCCAAGGCCTCCCCCAGCTCCACGTGGTCCCGCGGGCGGAAATCGAAGGACGGCGGCTCGCCCCAGCGGCGCAGCTCCACATTGTCCTCCTCACCCGCCCCGTCCGGCACGCTGTCGTGGGGCAGGTTGGGCAACTCCAGGGCGAACCGGCGCAGGCGAGCCTGGACCCCCTCCAGGCGCCCCTCGGTCTCCTTGAGCCGCTCGCCCAGCGCCGCCACCGCCGCCTTCAGCGGCTCGATGTCCTCACCGGCGGCCTTGGCGCGGCCGATGGCCTTGGAGCGGCTGTTGCGCTCGTGTTGCAGCTCCTGGGTCTGCACCTGCAGTTGCTTGCGCGCCTCTTCCAGGGCGCGATAAGCCGCCACGTCCAGTTGGAAACCGCGCCGCGCCAGACGGCGGGCCACCCCCTCGGGATCGTTTCTCAAGTAATGGGGATCGATCATGTATCTATTCTGCGCGACGACAAAGCGCTAATGGTAGGGCCTGGAGACGGCGCCAGGCAACTTGCTTGAGGGGCAGGCTTTGGGAAAGGGGCGAAAAGAAAAACCCGGACTGCCGGGGGGAGGAACAGACAGTCCGGGTCGAGGGCAATGGAGCGACGCACTTTGGGAGGAGGAGGAAGGAGGAGGAAGGAGGGCGTCGCTCCCGTCTCCCTGTATGGCCCATTATCCAGCTCGCGGCCCCGAAAACCGTGACTGCGGTCACAAATCAGGCAACCCGAACGCGGCCCCTACCAAGCTGTTGAAATTCTCTCAGGCGAGTGCGAGACCAGGCGAAAATGGCTGAGAAAGCGCAGTTTACTATAAATGGTACATGAGCATTTCGAGGCCATTTTCAATGCCGGATCGCGCCGCGTGAGTAGAATTTCAACAGTCTGCTACACGTCGCGGGCCAGGGTCTCGGCATAGCCGATGTAATCGCGCGGCTCCAGGCCGAGCAGATATTGCCTAGCCTCTTCCGGGATCTCCAGCTCGCGGATGAAGGCCTGCAGGGTCTCGCGATCCACCCTGCGCCCCCGGGTGAGTGCCTTGAGCCGCTCATAGGGATTGGGCACGCCATGACGGCGCATCACCGTCTGGATGGCCTCAGCCAGCAGCTCCCAGGCCTGGTCCAGGTCGGCCTCCATGCGCGCAGCGTCGCACTCCAGTTTGCCGAGCCCCTTGAGACAGGAACGGTAGGCGATCAGCGCATGCGCCAGCCCCACCCCCAGGTTGCGCAGGACAGTGGAATCGGTGAGATCGCGCTGCCAGCGTGAAACGGGCAGCTTGGCGGCGAGGTGCCCCAACACTGCGTTGGCCAACCCCAGATTGCCCTCGGCGTTCTCGAAATCGATGGGATTGACCTTGTGCGGCATGGTGGAAGACCCCACCTCCGAGGCCACCGTCTTCTGCACGAAATAGCCGAGAGCGATGTAACCCCACACGTCGCGGCAGAAATTGATCAATACGGTGTTGAAACGCATGCTGGCATGACAGTATTGCGCCATACCGTCGTGCGGCTCGATCTGCGTGGTGTAGGGATTCCATTCCAACCCCAGACCGGTGACGAAGCGCCGTGACAGTTCTGGCCAGTCCACTTCGGGATAGGCCACCCGGTGGGCATTGTAGTTGCCGGTGGCGCCGTTGAATTTGCCCAGCAGAGGCACCTCGGCCAGGCAGTGGCGCTGGTAGCGCAGGCGCGCCACGAAGTTGGCCAGTTCCTTACCCAGCGTGGTGGGCGAGGCCGGCTGGCCGTGGGTGCGCGCCATCATGGGCTGAGCGGCATAGCGGTGGGCCATTTCGCGCAGCACGTCGATGATCTCGTCGTACACCGGCAACAACAGGTTGCGGGCCTCGCGCAGCATCAGGGCATAGGCCAGATTGTTGATATCCTCCGAGGTGCAGGCGAAATGGATGAATTCCGCCACCGCCTCCAGCTCCCGGTTGCCGGCAATCTTCTCCTTGAGGAAATATTCCACCGCCTTGACGTCGTGGTTGGTGGTGCGCTCGATGTTCTTCACGCGCTGGGCATCGGCCTCATCGAAACCGTCCACGATCCCTTGCAGGACATGGCGAGCATGATCGCTGAGAGGCGGCACCTCGGGAATGGCGCGGCATTCGGAGAGGGCTTCCAGCCAGCGGATCTCCACCAGTACCCGATGGCGGATGAGGCCGAACTCACTGCAGATGGGGCGCAGTTCCGCCACCCTGTCCGCATAGCGGCCGTCAATGGGTGACAGGGCCGCGAGAGGAGAATGATTCATGAATGCATCGGCCTCCCGTCGTGTGGAAAAAGTCAGGCCATCATCAGCCGCCGGGCGGTCTCGCAGATCCCGCGGCGCTGCCAGAGCAACTGCCAGCGGCTGCCGCCGCACTGGCGCCACAGGACCGCCGAGCGAATGGCGGCCAACAGCAGGGCCCGTACTCGGGCAGCGTTCTCGGGAACCGCCAGATGGCCGCCTTCCCCCTGGACGATGATGCGCGGTGTCATGGTGCTGATGGTCCGGACATAGAGATCGGCCAGGGCGGCGACGACGTTGTCGTGTACCAGGGAGAAAAGCTCCACCTGGCTGCGAATCCGCTCGATTTCCTGGGCCAGAGTCTGCAACAAATCCTTGCGCTTGGCCAGCTTGCGCTCCAGATGCAGCACCGCGATCACATAGCGGGTGAGTTCCAGGCCTTCCTTGCGCGCCTCACTGGCGAACTGCTCGCGCACCAGGCGCAGGCCGCGCATCAAGTGCCCCCGCCCGCCATACACGGCTTCCGTGCTTTCCGGCTGGACCTCGAAAATGCTGTGCATGCAGGTCTCGAAATCCGCGGGATCGACCCTGCCCTCACAGGCCACTTGGCGTACCAGGGCACAAGCCTGGAAGACACCGGCCAGGGCCAGCACGCTGTCAGCCATTTCACGCGCCATGCTCCATCCTCTCCAGCATCTCTTCTGCAACACCCTCCACGCCGGCGATGATTCCGCCGCCCAGGCATTCTTCGCCCCGATAAAACACCACCGACTGACCTGGCGTGATGGCGCGCTGGGGCCGGTGAAAGATCACGCGGCAACGCCCCTCCCCCAAATCGGTCACGAGACAGGGCTGGTCCGGCTGCCGATAGCGGGTCTTGGCTGTCAGACGGGCCGGCAGAGGAGGCGGTGACCCAGCAATCCAGTGCACTCGCTCCGTCACCAGACGGGTGGCATAGAGCATGGGATGGTCACTACCCTGGGCCACCACCAGCACGTTGCGCTCCATGTCCTTAGCCACCACGTACCAGGGCGCGCCTCCGCCGGCAGGGCCGTCTCCGGCGCGGCGCCCGCCGATGCCCATACCCTTGCGCTGGCCGATGGTGTAGAACATCAAGCCCTCGTGGCGCCCCACCACCTCCCCTTCCGGCGTGCGGATCTCACCCGGCCTGGCCGGCAGGTAGCGCTGCAGAAAGGTCTTGAAGTCGCGCTCGCCGATGAAACAGATGCCGGTACTGTCCTTCTTGTCGTGGTTGGGAAAACCGGCCCGGCGGGCCAGGGCGCGTACCTCCTGCTTGCGCAAGGATCCCAGCGGGAACCACGCGCGCGCCAGCTGTTCCTGACTCAAGGCATGGAGGAAATAACTCTGGTCCTTGTCCGGGTCCCGGCCCTTGAGCAGGCGGAAGCGGCCGCCCTGCCTCAGCACGCGGGCGTAGTGCCCGGTGGCGATGAATTCCGCGCCCTGGGCCAGGGCGTGATCCAGGAAGGCCCGGAACTTGATCTCCTTGTTGCACAGGACGTCGGGATTGGGCGTGCGGCCGCGGGCGTATTCCTCGAGGAAATAGCGGAATACCCGATCCCAGTACTGGCGTGTGAAATTCACGGCGTCCAGCTCGATGCCGAGCCGCTCGCACACGGCCAGGGCATCGCGGGCGTCCTGGGCCGCTTGGCAAGGCCCGCCGGGCTCGGGATCCTCCCAATTGCGCATAAACAGGCCCGTCACCTTGCATCCCTGCTGCTGCAACAACAGAGCGGCGACGGATGAATCCACGCCCCCGGACATACCCACTATGACACGCCGGTCGCGGGGCATGGATCCGGAAACCACCGGTAGAAAAGAAAACACCATGCTCATGAATCCTCGAACTGGCGATTCGCCGCCGACCCCGGACGAATCCCAAACCGCTCCATATGAGACCCGAATTCCGGCCAACATACTGGATCGGTGCCGTACGAAGGCGCTATTGTAGCAGAAAGCCCTGTGGGAGGTGCCGGGTGAAACGTACAGGATTCCACACGGCGGCCCGTCGTGTATCCGACGCGGGCATCAAACGCTGGTCGCTCTGAGATCGCGCAGCAGCTCAAGGGAATGGCGATGACCGGCCAGATGATCGTCGATGCAGCGCAGCACCATGGGGCTGCGCCATTGCTCTCGGCGCCGCAATAGTTCCTCGCGCGTGAGCCACAAGACCTGGAAGATACCCTCGTCCAGGCGTCGTCCGGGCAGCTCCTCCATATAGCGGGCCGTGAAACAGAAACGCAGATAGGTCTTGTCGTGCGGACTGCGCCAGTGATAAATGCCGACGAGTCCGATGGGCTCCACCCTGTAGGCGGTCTCCTCCAGGGTCTCCCGCACCACCGCCTCGATCAGGCTCTCCCCTGCCTCCAGGTGGCCGGCAGGCTGGTTGAGCACCACGCGCCCGCCGCAGGTCTCCTCCACCAGCAGGAAACGGCCCGCGTGCTCCACCACACAGGCCACCGTGACATGCGGTTGCCAGTCCATACGGGATGTCCCTTGCTGCTCTACGATGATTACTATCGACCGAACCGCGTAGAACTGAACCACCCGCGGCCGGCACGGCGGGCATCGCCCAAGCCGGGGGAAGCTGTTAGAATGGCCCGGCCTCCACGGTTACACCCGTGAGACGGATTCAAAGACATACTGTGCAGCCACAAGCAAGGAACGTCCATGATCTACCGACACATCCACATCCCTG
>WFNO01000128.1 GCA_015488555.1 Gammaproteobacteria bacterium | reverse complement strand
GGACTGGGCCATCCGGGACTGGGCCATCCGCACGGGCCTCGGCCCGGCGGATCGCGAAACCGTTGGCATAGCGCAAGTCGAACAGGCGCACGTCCCCCTCCTCGCGCACCACCTGCGGGTAATAGCGCACGAAGCGCGCCACCCGTTCCCGGGGCTGCACCTTGCCCAACATCAGTTCGACGCCGTTGTCCAGGCGCGCCCGCCAGGAGCGGCGCCGGTCCTGGCTCAGCGCCACCAGGCGCAGATCCAGGGCTGCCAGGCGGGCGGCCATGTCGCGGTAATGCGCCAGCACGGTGGCGGCAGTGCCGGGCGGTCCCGCCAGTCGCGGCAGGTCCTCGGGCAAGGGGCCGCGCACCGGCACGAACACCTCGCCGCGGGCATTGAGCAGGCCCTCCTCACCCCAGCGCGCCACGGCCACCTGTTCCACCACCGTGATCTGCAACTGGTCCGGCCAGATGCGGCGCACCGCGGCCCGCTCCACCCAGGGCAGGGCCCGCACCGCGCTGCGGATGGCATCCACGTCGGTGGCGAAGAAGCCCCGCTCGGCGTAAGGGGCGGCGATGTCGCGCACCTGAGCGGCATCCACGTGGCGCAACTGCCCCACCACTTGCACCTGGCGGAAAGGAAACTCCAGGGCCTGCCGGAGGCGCGACCACCACGCCGCCGAACCGCCTTCCAGCGGCCCTCGTACCCCACCACCGGCACCTTGCCACCACCACCACCCGCCACCGGTGGTGAGCGACACGAACAGGCCCGCCAGCACCCAGGTCGCCGTGCGCCGTCGCTGCCCGCCGCACTGCCGCGCCGCTGCAGACTTGCGCACCGCCTGGCGCCGCGGCCGCGATCGGCGCCGCCCCTTCATCGCGCCCCTCCCCGCTCCGCGCTGGCCGCCGGGTCCGGCGCCTCGGAGCACGCCAGGCTGCCTTCCAGGATGCGCCACACCAGGTCGTCGAATTCGATGCCGGCGGCCCGTGCCGCCCGCGGCACCAGGCTGTGGTCCGTCATGCCCGGCACGGTGTTCACCTCGATGAGCCAGAAGCGACCCTCGCTGTCGGCCAGCAGGTCCACCCGCCCCCAGCCACGACATCCCAGGACCCGGAAGGCCGCCAGCGCCAGCGCCTGCAGCTCCGCCTCGCGAGCGGGCGGCAGGCCGCAAGGACAGTGGAAACGGGTATCGCCGGCCTCGTACTTGGCGGTGTAATCGTAGAAGGGACGGGTGGTCTCGATGCGGATGGCCGGCAGGGCGCGGTCCTCCAAGATGGCCACCGTGTATTCCTCGCCTTCCACCCACCGTTCCGCCAGCACCTCCGGATCCAGCGCCCGCGCGCGCGCCCAGGCCTCGGCCAGCGCCTCGGAGCGCTGCACCCGGGTCATGCCCAGGCTGGAACCCTCGTGCACCGGCTTGACCATGAGGGGCAGGCCCAGCGCCGCCACCGCCTGCTGCAGATCCGCCTCCTCCCGCAGCAACACGTAGGGCGGCGTGGGCAGGCCCGCACCCTGCCAGAGCTGCTTGCTGCGCAGCTTGTCCATGCTCAGGGCAGAGGCCAGCACCCCGCTCCCGGTATAGGGCAGTCCCAGCACCTCCAGCCCCCCCTGGATGACGCCGTCTTCGCCTCCGCGGCCGTGCAGCACCACGAAGGCCCGGTCGAAGCCGCCGGCCTGCAGCTGCTCCAGCACCCCGGGACCGCCGTCTACCGCCTGCGCCGCCACTCCGCGGCGCTGGAGGGCCGCCAGCACCGCCGCGCCGCTCTTGAGGGAGATGTCGCGCTCGGCGGCGGTGCCGCCCATGAGCACCGCCACCTTGCCGAAGGCGGCGGGATCGGTGACCTTGCCGGGCGCCGCACTCATGCCGGCTCTCCCACGATGTGCACCTCCGGCACCAGTGCCACACCCGTGCGCCGGGCCACCGTGCGCGCCACGTGCCGGATGAGGATTTCGATGTCCCGGGCACTGGCGCTGCCATCGTGGACGATGAAATTGGCGTGCTTCTCCGACACCCGTGCCCCGCCCACGGCATGCCCCTTGAGGCCGCAGGCCTCGATGAGGCGCCCGGCATGGTCCCCGGGGGGATTGCGGAACACCGAGCCGCCGCTGGGCTGTCCGGTGGGCTGGGTGGTCCCGCGCCGCTCCAGCAGGGCCTTGAGGCGGGCCTGGACCGCTTCCGTCTCATCCGGCTCCAGCACCAGGGTGGCGGCCACGAACCATTCCCCGGGCGGTCCCGCCACCTCCCGGTATCCCACCCGGTAGTCCGCCGGCGTGCGGCGGTGCAGGCGGCCGCGGCGGTCCAGGGTCTCCACCTCCTCCACCAGGCTCCAGGTCTCGCCGCCGAAGGCGCCGGCATTCATGGCCAGGGCACCGCCCAGGGTACCGGGAATGCCCACCAGGAACTCGGCGCCGGCCAGGCCCTGGCGGGCGCTGAACCGCGCCACCTTGGCGCAGGCCACTCCCGACTCCACCCGCAGGCGGCACCCGTCCAGGCGCTCCAGGGTGCCCCGCATGGCGCTGGTGCAGATCACCGTGCCGCGGATGCCGCCGTCGCGCACCAGGAGATTGCTGCCCAATCCCAGCCAGAACACGGGTTCCTCCGGCGGCAGCTGCGCCAGGAAGGCCGCCAGGTCGGCGGCATCCGCCGGCAGGTAGAACCGATCCGCCGGACCGCCCACCCGCCAGGAGGTGTGCCGGGACAGGGGCTCGTCGCGGCGCAATTCCCCGCGCAATCCTGCTGTCGCCGTTCCCAGCAACTGCGTTCTCACGACCGTCCTCCTTGCAGCAGCTCGGGCAGGCGCGCGGCCAGGGCGCCGATGTCGCCGGCCCCCAGGGTCAGGAGCACGTCCCCGTCCTGGAGCTGGCTCAGCAACACCGCGGCCAGCTCGGCCACGTCCCGCACGTGCAGGGGGTCTTGCCCCCGCAGGCGCAAGGCACGCGCCAGGGCATGGGCATCGGCGCCGGGCAGCGCAGACTCGCCGGCGGCATAGACCTCCAGCAGCACGAGCAGGTCGGTGCCCCCCAGGACGCGCACGAAATCGTCGAACAGATCGCGGGTGCGGCTGTAGCGATGGGGCTGGAACACAGTCACCAGGCGCCGCTCCGGCCAGGCGCCCCGCACCGCGGCCAGCACGGCCTCGATCTCCCGCGGGTGATGGCCGTAGTCGTCCACGAACTGCACGCGCCGGCCGCCGGCCAGGCGCAACTCGCCGTAACTCTGGAAACGGCGGGCGATGCCCTGGAACTGGCGCAACCCGGCGAGGATGGCCGCGTCCGGCACCTCCAGCTCGTGGGCCACGGCGATGGCCGCCAGGGCGTTGCAGACGTTGTGGCGGCCCGCCAGGTTGAGTTCCACCTGCAGCCAGTCTTCCTGTCCGGGCCGCGCCACCCGGAAACGGCTGCGCAGGCCGGCGCTGCGCACCTCCCAGGCGCGGATCTCGGCCTCGGGCGAGAAGCCATAGGTGCGCAGGGGGCGCGACAGGCGCGGCAACAGCCGGCGCAGTTCCGGATCGTCCACGCACACCACCGCCAGGCCATAGAAGGGGAGGTGGTGGATGAAATCCACGAAGGCCTGGCGCAGGCGGGCGAAATCCCCCTCGTAGGTGCCCATGTGGTCGGCGTCGATGTTGGTCACCACCGCCATCATGGGCTGCAGATACAGAAAAGAGGCGTCGCTCTCGTCGGCCTCGGCCACCAGAAAGCGTCCCGCGCCCAGGCGGGCATTGCCGCCGGTGCTGTTGAGCCGCCCGCCAATGACGTAGGTGGGATCCAGTCCACCCTCCGCCAGCAGGCTGGCGATGAGGCTGGTGACGGTGGTCTTGCCATGGGTGCCGGCCACCGCCACGCCGTAGCGGAAGCGCATGAGTTCGGCCAGCATCTCCGCCCGCGGCACCACGGGGATGTGGCGGCGCAGGGCCTCGCGGATCTCGGGATTGTCCTCGCCCACGGCCGAGGACCGCACCACCACGTCGCAGTCCCGCACCAGGGCCGCATCGTGTCCGATGTGCACGGACACGCCGAGCTGGGCCAGGCGCCGGGTCATGGCGTTCTCCCCCAGATCCGAGCCGCTGATCCGGTAGCCCAGGTTGTACAACACCTCGGCGATGCCCCCCATGCCGGCACCGCCGATGCCGACGAAATGGATGCGGCGCACCCGGCCCATCCACAGATCATCGAAGCGCCGCCCGGCGGCCGCCAGCGGGGCCCGGGGATCCACCGCCACCCGCGCGCCATCGGTCCGTTCAGCCATGGGCCACCTCCAGACAGATGCGCGCCACCTGGGCCGCGGCCTCGGGCCGGGCCTGGGCGCGGGCCGCCCGGGCCATGGCCAGCAGGCGCTCCCGGTCCACTCCTCCCGGGCCGTCCCTGAAACCGTCCCTGAAACCGTCCCGGGAAACGTCCCGGGAAACGTCCAGAAAACCGGCCAGCACTCGGGCCAGGCGCGGCGCCAGCGGACCCTCGTGCTGCGGCAGCACCAGGGCGGCACCGGCCGCCTCCAGGCTGCGGGCATTGCGGGTCTGATGGTCGTCTGCGGCGTGGGGATAGGGCACCAGCACCGCGGCGCAACCGCCCGCCGTCAGCTCCGCCAGCGTCAGGGCCCCGGCCCGGCACACCACCAGATCCGCCCAGGCGTAGGCCGCGGGCATGTCCTCGATGAAAGCCGCCACCCGCGCGCGCAGGCCTGCGGCCTCGTAGGCCGCGCGCACCACCGCCTCCTGGCCGGCGCCGCTCTGGTGCCACACCTCCACACCGCTCTCCATGCCGCATTCGCTGCCGTCCCCGCCAGGGGCTGCAGCCGAATCCCGGGCCCGCCGCTGCACCAGCTCCTGCAAGGCCGCCGGCACGGCCTCGTTCAGCGCCCGCGCGCCCTGGCTGCCGCCCAGCACCAGCAGGCGCAGGGGACCCGTGCGGCCGGCGAAACGGACCTCGGGCGGTTCCAGGGCGGCGATCTGCGGCCGCACCGGGTTGCCCGTGAGTACGGTGTCGCGCCGCCCCGGGAAGGCCTCGGGGAAGGCCACCAGCACCCGATCGGCCAGCCGCGCCAGCAGGCGGTTGGTGAGTCCGGCGGCGGCGTTCTGCTCGTGGATCACCAGCGGCAGGCGCAGCAGCCAGGCCATCACACCGCCGGGACCGGCGGCGAAGCCCCCCATGCCCAGCACGGTCATGGGGCGAAAGCGCAGGATCAGGGCCAGGGCCTGGGCCAGGGCCCAGCCCACCTTGACCGGGGCCGCCAGCCAGCTCGCCGGGCCCTTGCCCCGCAGCCCGCTCACCGCCAGGGTGTCCAGGGGGATGCCCGCGGCCGGCACCAAGCGGGCCTCCAGCCCGCGGCGGGTGCCCAGCCAGCGCACCTCGGCCCCCGCCTCGCGCAGGGCCTCGGCCACCGCCAGCCCCGGGAAGACGTGACCGCCCGTGCCGCCGGCCATGATCAGGATCCTCGCCGCCGCACTCATGCCTCGGCCTCCGCCGTCTCCCGGGCCACCCGCTGCAACAGGACCACCATCACGCAGGTCACCAGCAGGCTGGAACCACCGTAACTCATCAGGGGCAGCGTCAGCCCCTTGGTGGGCAGGATGCCCATGTTCACGCCCATGTTGACGAAGGCCTGGATCCCCAACCACAACCCGCCGCCGTAGGCGAGATAGGCCCCGTAGACCAGTCCGGCCCGCTCCGCGCGGCGGGCGATGCGAAAGGCCCGCCACACCAGGATCACGAACAGCAGCAATACCGCAGCGGCCCCCACCAGTCCCAGCTCCTCGGCCACCACCGCGAACAGGAAGTCGGTGTGGGCCTCGGGCAGATAGAACAGTTTCTGGATGCTGTGCCCCAGTCCCACGCCGAACCACTCGCCGCGGCCGAAGGCGATGAGGGCCTGGGTGAGTTGGAAACCGCTGGCGAAGGGGTCGGCCCAGGGATCGAGAAAGGCCAGGATGCGCTCCAGGCGATAGGGCGAAGACACCGCCATCGCAGTCAGCCCCAGGGCCACCACCAGCAGCAGCATCAGGAACTGCCACAGGCGCACGCCGCCCAGAAACAGCATGCCCACCGCCGTGGCCATGAGCACGGCCACGGCGCCGAAATCCGGTTCGGCCAGCAGCAGGGCGCTCACCAGGGCCAGCACCAGCATGGGCTTGATGAAGCCGCGCGCGGCATGGCGCACCTCGGCATTGCGCCGCACCAGGTAACCGGCCAGGTAGAGAATCAGAAACAGCTTCATGAACTCCGAGGGCTGGATGCTGAAGGGGCCCAGGGGCAGCCAGCGCGCACTGCCGTTGACCTCGCGGCCGATGCCGGGGATCAAGACCAGCACCAGCAGTCCCAGCCCCAGGAACAGCAGGGGCATGCTGAACCGCGACCAGCTCTCCAAGGGCAGGCGCCAGGCCAGGCAGGCCGCCACCAGGGCGAACACGGCGTAGAAGGCCTGGCGCCAGAAGAGATGGAAGGGCGCCCCGTAGAGGCGCTCGGCGATGCCCACGGAAGCGGAGGCCACCATCACCAGGCCGAACACGAACAAGGCCCCGGCGGCCACCCATAGCCAGGGATCGCCGGCCGCCGCCGGCCAATTCCCCCGCCCATGCTCGGCGAGGCGTGCGGAATCACGGGCAACGGCCTTCACGAGCCCCTCCCCTGCACCGCGGCGCGGAAGGCCTCGCCCCGGTGCTGGTAGTCCGCGAACATGTCCAGGCTGGCACAGGCGGGGGACAGCAACACCTGATCGCCGGGGCGGGCCACTTCCGCGGCCCGCGCCACGGCGTCCTCCAGATCCGCCACCCGGTACAAGGGGACGGTGCCGTCCAGGGCCGCCTGCAGGCGGGGGGCATCGCGCCCCAGCAGGATCACCGCCCGGGCCTTGGCCGCCACTGCGGGACGCAGGGGCGCGAAATCGGCCCCCTTGCCCTCGCCGCCGGCGATGAGGACCACCGGCCCCGGCAGGCCCTCCAGGGCTGCCAGGGTGGCACCCACGTTGGTGGCCTTGGAGTCGTTGTACCAGCTCACACCGTCCCGCGTGGCGATGCGCTCCAGGCGATGGGGCAGGCCGGTGAAGGCCCGCAGCGCCGCCTGCATGGCCGCCAGCGGCAGGCCCGCGGCCTCACCCATGGCCAGGGCCGCCAGGGCATTGAGGCGATTGTGACCGCCGGCCAGCCCCAGCTCCTGCACCGCCAGGAGTTCTTCCTCACCGCGTACCAGATACCAACGCCCCTGCCGCCGGCGCAGGCCGTAGTCCCGGGGCCCCGGTGGTTCCCCCGCCCCGAAGGATACGACCGCGCGTCCCGTGGCGGCCTCCCGCAACACGGGCGCGAGCAGGCCGGCCAGTTGGGGATCGTCCCGATTCCAAACGATGCATCCCCGTCCCCGGTGGATGCGGCACTTGATGGCTCCATAGCTCGCCAGGTCACCATGGCGGTCCAGATGATCCGCGCTCAGGTTGAGGATCACCGCTGCGTCGGCCTCCAGCGAATGGGTGGTCTCCAATTGGTAGCTGGAGAGTTCCAGCACATAGCACTCGGGCGGCGGCAGCAGGGGCAACTCCAGCACCGGCACTCCGATGTTGCCGCCCACGGCCGCGCCGCGGCCGGCCCGGCGCATCATCTCCCCCAACAGGGCGGTGACGGTGCTCTTGCCGTTGGAGCCGGTGACGGCGTACACCGGTGCCCGTGCGCAGCGGGCGAACAGCTCCACGTCCCCCAGTACCGCCAGGCCGCGCCGGCGGGCGGCGGCCACCAGGGGATGATCGAGGGCGATGCCGGGGCTCAGCACCAGGGCCCGGCAGTCCTCCAGCAACTGCGCCGGGAGCCCCCCCGCATGCAAGGGCACACCGGGACAGGCACTGCGCAGGGCCGCCTCCTGCGGCGGCCGGGTGCGGCTGTCGGCCACACGCACCGCGATCCCCAGGCCGTGCAGGAAGCGCGCGCAGGCCAGGCCCGTGCGGCCGAGTCCCGCCACCAGTACGGGACCCTCGAGCCCCATGCGGCGGCGCAAGACCTTGCGGTCCCTGTTCGTGTCCTCTTCTCTCATCGCCGCCATCATCGCTCGTATCTACCACTCACGGTCGCTCACCGGATCTTCAGCGTGGCCAGGCCGATGAGCACCAGGATCACGGTGATGATCCAGAAGCGCACGATGACCCGTGGTTCCGGCCAGCCCTTGAGTTCGAAATGGTGGTGCAGCGGCGCCATGCGGAAGATGCGCCGCCCCGTGAGTTTGTAGGACACCACCTGCATGATCACGGACACCGCCTCCATGACGAACACCCCGCCCATCACCAGGAGCACGATCTCCTGGCGCACGATCACGGCGATGATGCCCAGCGCCGCCCCCAGGGCCAGGGCCCCCACGTCTCCCATGAACATCTGGGCGGGGTAGGCGTTGAACCAGAGAAACCCCAATCCGGAACCCACCAGGGCGCCGCAGAACACCACCATCTCGCCCACCCCCGGCACATAGGGAATGCCCAGGTACTCGGCGAAGCGCGCATGGCCGGTGGCATAGGCGATGATGCCCAGGGCGCCGCCCACCATCACCGCCGGCAGGATGGCCAGGCCGTCCAGACCGTCGGTGAGATTGACGGCGTTGCTGGTGCCGACGATGACGAAATAGGCCAGGGGCACGAACAGCCAGCCCAGGTCGATGGCCACGTCCTTGAAGAAGGGAACGATGAGCTGGGTCTCGATGGGAGATTGGGCCGTCAGATAGAGATAGATGGCGATCCCCAGACCGGCCACGGACTGCCAGAAGAACTTGGCACCGGGCGACAGGCCGCGGGCGTCCTTGAGGATGAGCTTTTTGTAGTCGTCCACCAGACCGATGAGGCCGAACACCAGGGTCACCACCAGCACCACCCAGATGTGACGATTGGAGAGATCGGCCCACAGCAAGGTACTGGTGGTGACGGCCACCAGGATCAGGGCGCCGCCCATGGTGGGGGTACCGGCCTTGCTCAAATGACTCTGGGGCCCGTCGTGGCGTACCTGCTGGCCGATCTGATGGACGTTCAGCTTGTGGATCAGATAGGGACCGACGACGAAGGAGATTACCAGCGCGGTCAGGGCCCCGAGGATGGCGCGCAGGGTCAGGTACTGGAAGACATTGAACCCGCTGTGAAACTGGGTCAGGTATTCGGTGAGATAGAGCAGCACCTCAGCGCCCCTCCTCTTCGCCACCCGGAGCTGCACCCGTTCCGAGATCGGTTTCGAACGCCTCCGGCAGAGACTGCACCCCCACTCCGGAAACGGCACCGGGAACGATTCCGGAGGTGAGAGCTTCCACCACGCGTTCCATCTGCATGCTGCGCGAGCCCTTGACCAGGATGGTGGCAGCCGCGGGTTGCTGCATGCCGGTGACGTAGTCTTCCACCAGGGCCTCGATGAGAGCCGCTTGGTCGTTGAAATGACGTGCCTCGCGGCCGAAGGCACCGGCGGCGATGGCGGCCCCCTCGCCCACGGTGTAGATGCGATCCACGCCCATCATACGCGCCTGGCGCCCCACCTGTTCGTGCAAGGCCTGAGAGGCATTGCCCAGTTCCGCCATGTCTCCCAGCACCAGCACCTTCTGCCCCGCGCTAGCCATGAGCACCTCCAGGGCGGCGCGCACCGAGCCGGGATTGGCGTTGTAGGTGTCGTCGATGACCTGCAATCCGGCACGCCCCGGCTTGCGCTCCAGGCGACCGCGCACCGGACGCATGCGCTCCAAACCCCTGCGGATCTCCTCGGGACTGGCTCCCACGGCATAGGCCGCGGCGGCGGCGGCCAGGGCGTTCATCACGTTGTGGCGGCCGGCCAGATGCAACTGCACTTCCACCTCGCCGGCCGGGGTCTGGAGCAGGAAGCGACTGCCGCCCTCCCGGAGGGCCAGGCGGCTGGCACGGAAGTCCGCCGGCTGGCGGATGCCGAAACCGAGGCGGTGGCAATGTTCCGTCATCACCCGCCAGACCCCGATACGGGCGTCGTCGTGATTGAGCACCGCCGTGCCGCGGGCGCTCAGGCCGCCGAAGATCTCGCCCTTGGCGCGGGCCACGCCGGCGATGTCGCCGAAGCCTTCCAGGTGGGCGGGTGCGGCGTTGGTGATCACCGCCACGTCGGGCCGGGCGATGCCGGTGAGATATTGGATGTCGCCGGGGCGGTTGGCGCCCATCTCCACCACCGCGAAGGCATGTTTCTGCTGCAGGCGCAGGAGGGTGAGGGGCATGCCCACGTCGTTGTTGTAATTGCCGCGTGTGACCACCCCGGCACCGCGCCCGTGCAGGATGCTGGCCACCATCTCCTTGACCGTGGTCTTGCCGTTGCTGCCGGTCACCGCCACCAGCGGTACGGGATGGCGCCGCCGCCAGGCCGCCGCCAGCCTGCCCAGGGCCAGGCGGCTGTCCTCCACCACCACCTGGGGCAAGGGGCAGGACTGCGCCCGCATCACCACGGCGGCACAGGCCCCGCGGCGTGCGGCCTGGTCGAGGAATTCGTGACCGTCGAAACGCGGCCCGCGTAAGGCGATGAACAATTCGCCGGCAGCGAGCGTGCGGCTGTCGATGCTCACCGCGGAGAAACGCACGTCCGCGGCCTCCGCCACCAACCGGCCGCCCAGCACCTCGGCCAGCTCGGCCAGCCCCATGGATGAAGTCTGTTCCCGGTACGCGTTCACACCCTTTCTCCCAGCAGCTCTGCCACCAGGCGGCGGTCGCTGAAGGGCAATCGCTGCCCGCCCACCAGCTGATAGTCCTCATGGCCCTTGCCGGCCACCAGCACGCCGTCCCCGGCAGCGGCGGCCGCCACCGCCTCGCGAATGGCCGCCGCCCGGTCCGGCATGATCCGCACGGCCTGCGGCCGGCGCATGTCCCGCAGGATGTCGGCGACGATGGCCTCGGGTTCCTCGTGGCGCGGGTTGTCGCTGGTGACCACCACCTCGTCGGCGAGGCGCTCGGCGATGGCCCCCATGGGCGCCCGCTTGCCAGGGTCGCGTTCGCCCCCGCAGCCGAACACGCACCACAGGCGGCCGGGCACCAGCTCCCGCAGCGCCGCGAGCGCCGCCTCCAGGGCGGCCGGGGTGTGGGCGTAGTCCACCACCACCAGGGGCCGGTCGCCGCCGCCGAAGGCCTCCATGCGCCCGGGCACGGGACGTACCGCCGACAGGCGGGACAGGGCCTCGGCCAGGGGCATCTCCAGGAGCAACAGCAGGGCCAGCACCCCCAGCAGATTGGCGGCCTGCCAGCGCCCCAGCAAGCCACTGGTGAATTCTCCCGACCCCCAGCTCCCGGTGACCCGCAGGCGCAGGCCGTTGGCGTCGCAGGCCAGCACCTCGCCCCGCAGGCGATGGCGGCCCAGCTCCCGGGGCACCGCGTCCAGGCCGTAGGCGGCGGTAACCACGCCGGCGGGTACGTCGGCCAACAACCGGCGGCCCCATTCGTCCGCGGCGTTGAAGGCCGCCACCTGCAGGCCCTGGACCTGGAACAGGCGGGCCTTGCAGGCGGCGTAGCGCGTCATGGTGCGGTGGTAGTCCAGGTGCTCGCGACTGAGATTGGTGAACAGGGCCCCCCGGAACGTCACGCCGTGCACCCGGCCCTGGTCGAGGGCATGGGAGGACACCTCCATGGCCACGCGCCGGCAACCGCTGTCGCGCAGGGCGGCCAGCAGGCGCTGTACGGACACCGCGTCCGGCGTGGTGTGGGTGGCCGGCTCCAGCGCGCCGGGTAGGCCGTGCCCCAGGGTACCCAGGATGCCGCAGGGGCTTTCTTCCACCGAGAGGCACTGGGCCAGATAGTGGCAGCAGGAGGTCTTGCCGTTGGTCCCGGTGACGCCCAGCACCTCCAGAGACTCCGCAGGACGGGCGTGAAAGCGAGCGGCGATCTCACCGGCCAGGGTGCCCGGTCCGGCGGGCGGATGCACCGCGATCAGCGGCGGGCCCGCGGGCGATGCGCCCGCAGCCGCCCCCGGCATGTTGGACTCCTCCAGGGGTGCCTCGACCACCACCGCCTCGGCCCCCTTGGCCAGCGCCTCCTCGATGAAGGCGGCGCCGTGCCGGGAAGTACCGGCGCAGGCCAGGAACAGGTCCCCGGGACGCACGCTGCGGCTGTCGGCGCTCACACCGCGCACCACGCGGTCCGCGGTCCCATCCACCACGGCCAGTCCTGCCAGCAGACGCGAGAGCCACACGCCTTCGGTCTCCTGCCGCCGCGCCGAGGCGTTCATGGCACCTCCATCACGGCGGCCATGTGCTGGCGCCCGCCGCCCACGCCGTCGGGGGGGATACCCAGCAGGCGCAAGGCGTCGGTCATGATACGGGCGAACACCGGGGCCGCCACCTGCCCGCCGTAGTAGACCTCGCCCTGCGGTTCGTCGATCATCACCACCACCACCAGGCGGGGTTCGCTGGCCGGCGCCATGCCGGCGAAGAGCGCCACGTAGCGTTCCTCCGCATACCCGCCGGGACCGGCCTTCTGCACGGTACCGGTCTTGCCGGCCACGCGATAGCCGCGCACGGCCGCCAGGCGGCCGGTGCCGCCGGTCCCCACCACGGTCTCCATCATCGTCACCACCTGGCGCGCTGTGGCTGGCCGCAACACCGGCTCGCCCGCGGGTATCTCTTCCAGGGCCAGAAAACTGGCCGGGCGCCGCAACCCGCCGTCTGCCAACACGGCATAGGCCTGGGCCAATTGCAGGGTGGTCACGGAGAGACCGTAACCGAACGCCAGGGTGGCGCGCTCGATCTCGTGCCAGCGCCAGTAGTCGGTGAGCAGGCCGCTCACCTCCCCGGGAAAGCTGCTGCCGGGTAGGGCACCGAAACCAACCTGCGTGAACACTCGCCACAATTGCTCGGCCTCCAGGGCCAGAGCAATCTTGCTCGCCCCCACGTTGCTCGATTTCTGGATCACGGTGGTCACGTCGATGAGGCCATGGTCGGTCTCGTCCCGAATGGTGTTGTGTCCCACCCGCAAGCGGCCGGGACGGGTGTCGATGCGGCTGTCGGGACGGAAACGCCCGGTTTCCAGGGCTGCTGCCACGGTGAAAGGCTTGACGGTGGAACCGGGCTCGAAAACGTCGGTCACGGCTCGGTTGCGAACATGCTCGCTGCGCAATCGCTGGCGATTGTTGGGATTGTAGGCGGGCTGATTGACCATGGCCAGGATTTCCCCGCTGCGGGCGTCGAGCACCACCACTGAACCGCCGCGGGCCCCGTGCACTCGCACCGCGGTCATCAGCTCCCGGTAGGCCAGGTATTGCAGGCGCAGATCCAGGCTGAGGCGCAGATCGCGGCCCGGCACCGCCTCCTGCAGGCGCTCCACGTCCTCCACCACGTGACCCAGGCGGTCCTTGAGCACGCGCTTGCGTCCCGGGCGCCCCCGCAACCAGTCGTCGTAGGCCAGCTCGATGCCTTCCTGGCCCCGGTCGTCCACGTCGGTGAACCCCACCACGTGGGCGGTCACCTCGGCGGCCGGATAGAAACGGCGGTATTCCCGTTGCAGATAGATTCCGGGGATGCCCAGCGCCATGACCCGGCGCGCGCGATCCGGATCGAGATGGCGCTTGAGATAGACGAATTCCCGGCCCTTGCGCGCCAGGATTCGCCCTTGCAGCGCGTCCACCTCCGTTCCCAGGAGCTGAGCCAGGCGCCGCCACCGCTCTGCATCCAGCGGCGCCTCCAGCACTTCCCCGGGATTGGCCCACACCGAGTCCACCGGCGTGCTGATGGCCAGCGGCTGGCCGTGACGGTCGGTGATCATGCCGCGGTGGGCGGCGATCTGCATCACGCGCAAGTGGCGGGCATCGCCCTGGGACTGCAGGAAGTCCCGCTCCAGCACCTGCAGGTCCAGCAGGCGCCAGCCCAGCACGGCCACCACCGCCAGCATCGCCGCCAGGACGATCAGCGGCCGGGCGGAGTGGATGAGCGGGATCTCCCCATCCTGCGTCATCCGTTCCGGCATCGTCCGACGTGGGGTCATCGAGTCTGCTCGTCGTTCCGATCGGCCGGTATCGCGTCGTCAGGCATCGCGTCGTCAGGCATCACGATTGGCGCCGGGCGCACGACACGGATCTGTTCCGGCAGGGGTGCATGCATGCCCAACTCGCGGCGGGCGATGCGCTCCACCAGGGGCGGCGTGGCCAGGGTGCTCTGCTCCAGCAACAACCGCCCCCATTCGATGTTCAGTTCGTCACGGGTGGCCTGCAGGGCCTGGAGTTCGACGAACAGCTTGCGGCCCTGATGGGTGGTGTAGGCCACCCCCAGGGCACTGGCCAGCACCAGCAACACCAGCAGCACCAGCAGGCCCCGCAGGGCACCCGTACCGGTATGCGGCTCAGGGGGCATCCGTCGTACCTCCTCCGGTAGGCAATCTGGCAGGCAATTTCTCCGCCGCGCGCAGCACGGCGCTGCGTGCCCTGGGGTTGGATGCCTGCTCTTCGGCGCCGGGACGCCGGGCCCGTCCCAGCAGGCGCAGCACGGGGGCGGCGTCCGGCGGTGGGGGCCGGTGGCGGGAAGTGCCGCCGCCTCCGGCCGCGCGGCGCAGAAAACGCTTGACGATGCGGTCTTCCAGCGAATGGAAGCTGATCACCACCAGCCGCCCGCCGGGGGCCAGTACGCGCACCGCTTGCGCCAGGGCCTTCTCCAGGGCATCCAGCTCGCCGTTCACCTGGATGCGCAGGGCCTGGAAGGTGCGGGTGGCCGGGTGCTTGTGGTCCTCACGCACGGGCTGGGCGGCCGCCACCACGGCCGCCAACTGGGCCGTGGTCCGTATGGGCCGGCTGCGGCGGGCACCGGCGATGGCCCGGGCGATGCGGCGTGCATAGCGCTCTTCCCCGTATTCCCGCAGGACGCGCGCGATCTCGGACTCGGAGGCGCGCGCCAGCCATTGGGCCGCGCTCTCACCTGTGCCGGGGTCCATGCGCATGTCCAGGGGGCCATCGTGCTGGAAACTGAAACCGCGGCGGGGATCGTCCAGCTGGGGCGAGGACACCCCCAGGTCCAGGAGTACGCCCGCCAGCCGGCCTGCCCAGCCGCGGGCGGCCACCACCGTTTCCAGCCGGGCGAAATTCGCCTGCTCGATCTGGAAACGCGCGTCCTGCGCCGCCAAGACCCGCCCCGCGGCCACCGCTTCCGGATCGCGATCCAAGGCCAACAGGCGCCCTTCGGGCCCCAGCGCCCGCAGGATGGCGCGGGCATGTCCCCCACGCCCGAAGGTGGCGTCGAGATAGTAACCTTCCGGGCGCACGGCCAGGGACTCCAGCGCCTCCGCCAGGAGCACCGGACGATGTCCTCCCGTAGCGGTCCCCATATCTGCGGTCCCTGCATCGGCTTCCCGATAGAGGGAACGCCGGCGGACACCCGAATCCTGCTGGCCGTCCCGCGCAGACACGGATCGGTACCCGCTAGAGAGACAGGGAATCCAGATCGGTGGGCAGCGGACCGGCCTCTCCTCCGGCCGCCAGCCACAGCTCGCGTTGTTCGTTCCAGCGTTGTTCATCCCAAAGTTCGAATTTGTTGCCCTGGCCGATCATCACCACGTGCTTGTCCAGACCGGCATAGTCGCGCAGGGGCGGTGGCACCAGGATGCGATGGCTGGCATCCATCTCGCAGTCCGTGGCATGACCGATGAGCATGCGCTGGAGGGCGCGGGCCCGCCGATCCAGATTGGGCAGGGCGGCCAGCTTGCGCTCGATCTCTTCCCAGGCAGGAAAGGGATACAACAAGAGACAGTGGTCGAAATCCACCGTCAGGATCAGCTTCCCGTTACAGAGGTCGCGCAGGCGCTCCCGGTACCGGCTGGGGATACTGAGGCGCCCCTTGGTATCCAGGCTGAGTGTGTTGACCCCGCGAAACAAGAAAACGTTCCTCCCCCCTGTCGTGCCGCGCGCCCGCCAGTGGGTCTTCACTGGGCTGTACGCCCAGGAAAACCACTAATTCCCACAAATTCCCACTTTGTGACACTATATACCCCTTTTCGGCCCTGTCAAGCAAAATTCCCCCACCAGAATCCCTTTGCGCACAGACACTTACGGACCCCGCCGCACAGCACCTCCTGAAGACCAGGAGGCTAGCTTCTCAAATTCATCGGCTTGCAAATACAAGTTATAGTGATTTGTGAAGACTCGTACTCGGCTAGACCCCTGCGACGAGACAAGACTTACGTTGCGGAACACGAGGGAGGAAAGGAAGTAGAGAGGATGGAGACGGAGCCGGCCTGTAAGCCGGGTTCTGTCGAGGGCAGTCATTCATCTGGGATATGCGTCACCGCATACCTCTAGCGACCTACCCGGGAACAGTGCGGGCCACACTCTCGTTCCCCTATTTGGTCTTGCTCCGGGTGGGGTTTACACTGCCACTGGTGTTACCACCAGCGCGGTGCGCTCTTACCGCACCTTTTCACCCTTACCTCCCGCCTTGCGGCGGGGTGGCGGTATATTTTCTGTTGCACTGGCCGTCGGCTCACGCCGCCCAGGTGTTACCTGGCACCCTGCCCTGTGGAGCCCGGACTTTCCTCCCCGCCCCATGCAGGGCGGAGCGACTGCCCAGCCGACTCCGTCCGCCATCAAGATGCGGCAGCAGACCGGAAAATTCAAGCCTCGCGCATCCCCTTCCCTTCGGCGTCACATTCGGCATCAGGAGTCCCGGAACCGCCGGCTTTGCGCTGCAGGCGTACGGCCTGCGCATAGAGCTGGTTGCGGCGCTCGCCGGTGAGCCGCGCGGCCATGCTCACGGCCTCCTTCAGGGTGAGCCGTTCCAGCAATATGGCGAGCACGGCCTCCGCCTCTCCTCCCACACCCTTGAGCGCGCCGGCCTGCTGCTCGGATGTGCGCCGCTCGCCCGCCACCACCACCACGAACTCGCCCTTCTGTTGCCGGGCATCGGCCGCCACCCAGGCCGCCAGCCGCCCCAGGCGATCGCGGTGAATGGTCTCGAAGGCCTTGGTGAGTTCCCGGGCCAGGGCCGCTTCCCGCTCCTCGCCCAGCACCTCGCACAACAGCTCCAGCAGATCCAGGATGCGATGGGGGGCCTCGTAGAACACCAGGGTGCGGGGCTCGTCCCGCAAGGCCTCCAGGCGCCGGCGGCGGGCGGCGCCCTTGGCGGGCAGAAAGCCCTCGAAGGCGAAGCGCTCGCAGGGCATGCCCGCCGCGCTCAGGGCCGCGGTGAGGGCGCTGGGACCCGGGATGGGAATCACCCGGCAGCCCGCCTCCTGGACCCGCCGCACCAGCCCCAGGCCGGGATCACTGATGAGCGGCGTGCCGGCGTCGCTGACCAGGGCCACCGCCGCGCCTTCCTGTATGCGCCTCAACAAGCGCAGGGCCTGGCGCGCCTCGTTGTGTTCGTGGAAGGCAAGACAAGGCGTCTGGATACCGTAGTGGCGCAGCAGGCGGCGGCTGCGGCGGGTATCCTCCGCCGCCACCAGGTCCACTCCGGCCAGCACGCGCAACGCCCGGTGCGTGATGTCCTCCAGGTTACCCAAAGGTGTAGCCACCACGTACAACGCCCGCTTTTCGATGGATGCCTCCATTGACACGCCTGAACACCACCCCGATACTGGACCCCGTTTGCAATCCCCGAAGGGAATCGGCCTCCGCTGAATCTGCCAGACACCCGTTGCCAGCACAACGTTTTCGCACCGCTTCGACCATGACGGCGTCCCCTCTTTCGATCCAGCCTGCGACCCAAATTTCGACCCAGATGGGGCCCCAGATCCCACTTCGTGAATCCCTGCCGATGCGGCGAGCACCCCGCCGGCGACTCCGGCAGCCGGCAGCGCTGCGGCTCGCCGCTTTGCTGTTCGCGGGACTTGCGTTCCTGGGCGGCTGCGCGGTGACGCCGCCGGCACCACCGGCCGCTCCCGACAACGCCGAACTGCTGGCAGAGGCCCGCCAGGCCCTGGCCCGGGGTGACCACCAGGCGGCCGCACGCGCCCACCTGCGCCTGGCCGAGCGGGCCGCGCGGGCGGGTGAGGCACTGTCCGCCGTAGAGCACCGCCTGCAGGCCGCGGATCTCCTGCTCCAGGGCAATCACCTCGAGGAGGTCCGGCGCATCCTGGCCCACCTCCCGGAACGACTGCCGGAGCAGGCCCCCGCCGCCGTGTCAGCCCGGCGGACGCTCCTGCTCGCCCGCCTCGCCCTGGCGGAGAACCACCCGCGCCAGGCCCTGGAACGACTGCGCTCCCTGGAGGGAGATGTGCGGCTGCCCTCGGATCTCGCGGCGGCCGTCCACGAATGGCGTGCCCGCGCCTATCTGCGGGCCGGCAATCTGCTCGAATCGGTGCGCGAGCGCGTCGCCTTGGACACCCTCCTGCCCGTGGAGGACGCGACCCGGCGCCGGGAAAACCAGATCCAGCTCTGGCAGACCCTGCAACGCCTGTCGGAACCAGCCCTGCGAGCGCTGCGCCTGGCGCCCCCACCAGACGTGCTCAGCGGCTGGCTGGAACTGGCCCAGATCGCCCGTGAGGCCCAGCGCCGCCCCCAGACCGTGCGGGAAAGGGTGGCCGAATGGCGCCTGCGCTACCCGGGGCACCCCGTAGAAGAGGAAATCATCGCCGCGGTCCTCGCCCGCCAGCTGGACGAGGTACGCCGCCCCCAGCACATCGCCCTGCTCCTGCCGCACCACGGTCCCTATGGCCGGGCGGCCGCCGCCCTGCGCGACGGCTTTCTCGCCGCCCATTACGCCCGCGAGTTCCCGGACTACCGCCCCATCATCCGCATCTACGACGTACCCGAAGATCCCAACCGGGTCGTCGCCGTCTACCACCGCGCCGTCCAAGAGGGTGCGGAACTGGTAGTGGGCCCCTTGCGCAAGGCGGCGGTGGACCGCTTGCTGGAGCTGGGCATACAGGGCGGAGCCTTTCCGCGCGCCGGGCGCCTGCCGGTGACCACCCTCACCCTCAATTACGCCAGCCACCTACCGGCGCGCGTGCCTGCCGGACTCTTCCAGTTCGGCCTCGCCCCCGAGGACGAGGCCCGCCAGGTTGCAGAACGCGCCTGGCTGGACGGCCACAACCAAGCCCTGGCCCTGCTGCCGGAGGGCCCCTGGGGACAGCGCTTGTTGAACGCCTTTCGCGAAACCTGGGAAGCCCTCGGCGGGAAGTTGCTGGAATACCAGTTCTACCCGCCCAAGGACAATGACTTCTCACCATCCATCCAGGCCCTGCTCAACCTGGACGAGAGCTATGCCCAGCGGCGGGCCGTGGAGGCGGTCATCGGCCGGCCGGTGAAATTCGAGCCCCGCCGGCGCCAGGATGCCGATTTCCTCTTCCTCGGTGCCTTTCCCCGCCAGGCACGCCTGATCCGCCCGCAACTGAAGTTCCACTACGCCAGCCGCCTGCCCGTCTACGCCACTTCTCACCTGTTCACGGGGCGCCCGGACCGCAACGCCGACCGGGACATGGACGGTATCGTCTTCTGCGACATCCCCTGGGTGCTGGGGGACCCGCCGCCGTTGAAACGCAGGGTGGAGGCCTTGTGGCCCCAAAGCGCCACCCAGTACACCCGCTTCTATGCCCTGGGTGCAGACGCCTACCGCCTCATTCCCTTGCTGGAGAATCTGCACACCTACCGCCACGAGCGTTTCAGTGGGGCCACTGGCACTTTGTATCTGGTGCAGGGCAACCGCCTGTTTCGGGAATTGACCTGGGCCCACTTCCGCAACGGCTTGCCCCGCCCGTACTGAACAGCAGCAGCGATCGGAAGACCTCGTGCACACCCACCCGCCGCCAATAGACCCACAGGCTCGAGGCCGGCTGGCGGAACGCCTGGCCCGCCGTTACCTGGAGGCCCGCGGCATGGTCCTGGAGACCTGTAACTATCGCTGCCGCCTGGGAGAGATCGATCTGATCATGCGCCACGGCCGGTGTCTGGTATTCGTGGAGGTGCGCCAGCGGCGTAATCACCGCTTCGGCGGGGCAGCGGAGAGCATCGACGCCCGCAAACGGCGCAAACTCATCGCCGCGGCCCGGCACTACTTGCTGCGCCTGCGCCACCCACCCCAGGCCGCCCGCTTCGACGTGGTGTTGCTGGAGGGCGAGCCGCCCCATTGCAGCATCCACTGGCTGCAGAACGCCTTCGAAGCCAGTGATTGACAATTGACACCTGCCGACTTGACGTCAGTCTAAAGCCCTGGGCATAGTGTGCACCCAAGCGGCATTGCATGCCGCATGGCACACTACCAAAATCCGATCCGCCCAAAATCCGATCCGCCCAAAATCCGATCCGCCATGTCCGAGAAACGCCTGTACCTGCCCGTGTGGATCCTGTTGTTCGCTTTGCTCCCTGGTTGTACCGGCGGCTTCATCGTGGCCGGGGCCGCCACCGGCGTGGCCGTGGCTTACGACCGGCGCACCGCCGGCACCGTGGTGGAAGACCAGAACATCGAACTCAAGGCGGCGGCCGCCATCCGCAAAGACCCGGAACTGCGGCGCAAGGCCCACATCTCGGTCATCAGCTACAACAACGTGGTGCTACTGGTGGGCCAGGTGCCCTCGCAACGCCTCAAGGTCCGGGCAGCCAGGCTGGTGCAGGGCGTGGAAAAAGTGCGGCGGATCCACAACGAACTCACCGTGGGACCGCCCGCCCCCTTCGCCACCCGTAACCGTGACGCATGGATCACCGCTAAGGCGAAGAGCGCTCTGCTACAGACCAAAGGCCTGGACTCCCTGCACGTGAAGGTAGTCACCGAAGAGGGTGCAGTCTATCTGATGGGCCTGCTCAGCCGGCAGGAAGCTGAAGAAGTGGCCCGCCGGGTGCAGCAGGTCAAGGGCGTGCGGCGCGTGGTCAAAGTGTTCGAGTACCTGGATTGATTCCCGCAATTGCTCCCCACACCGGCCCCACAATTGAGCCCGGAACTGCTGGAACGGTTCGCAGCCATCGTGGGGGCGGACAATCTGCATACCGACCCCGCCGACTGCTGGCCCTACGGTTACGACAACAGCCGCCGCCAGCAATTGCCGGCGGTGGTGGTCTTTCCCTCCTGCCACGAACAAGTAGTGCAGCTGCTGCGTCTGTGCAACGAATACCGCGTGCCGGTCACGCCCCGCGGGCGCGGCACCGGCACCACGGGCGCGGCGGTGCCGGAGGCGGGAGGGCTGGTGTTGTCGCTCGAACGCATGGACCGCATCTTGCGCCTGGATGCGGACGATCGGATCATGGTGGTGCAACCCGGCGTCACCAACGCCCGCGTGCAAGAGGCCGCGGCGCGCCACGGCCTGTTCTGGGCCCCCGACCCCACCAGCGCGGCCTTCTGCACCGTGGGCGGCAATCTGGCCTACAATTCCGCCGGCCCGCGGGCGGTGAAATACGGCACGCCCCGGGAAAACGTCCTGGGGCTGCGCGCCGTCACCGGCGCCGGCCGGCCGCTGCGCTGCGGGGTCCGCACCACCAAGGGGGTGGTGGGTTACGACCTCACCCGCCTGCTCATCGGTTCGGAGGGCACCCTGGCGGTAATCACCGAGGCCACCCTCAAGCTCCTGCCCCTGCCGGCGCGCCGCCTCACCCTGCAGGCCGTCTACGACGACCTGGATCAGGCGGCCCGTGCCATCGCCGCTATCATGGGCCAGCCCTGCGTGCCCTACAGCCTCGAATTCATGGACGGGCAGGCCATCGCCATGATCCGCGACTATTCCCAAGCGCCCCTGCCGGCCTCGGCGGCGGCCCTGCTGCTCATCGAAGTGGAAGGGCTGGAGGATGCGGATCTGGAACGAGCCGTGGCGGCCATACAGCAAGCGGCCCGCAACCCCGGCCTGCTGGACTTCCAGGCCGCCCGTGACGAGGCCACGGCTCAGGCCCTGTGGGCCACCCGCAAGGCCCTGTCGCCGGCCCTGCGCCGGGTGGCCCCGAAGAAGATCAACGAGGACGTGGTGGTCCCCGTCTCCCGCCTGCCCGAGCTGATCCGCAGCCTGGAAAGCTTGGCGCGCCGGCATGCGCTCACCATTGTCAACTTCGGTCACGCTGGCAACGGCAACCTGCACGTCAACCTACTGGTGGATCCGGACGACCCGGATCAGTTGCTGCGGGCCCAGGCCTGCCTGCACGAGGTGTTCGAAGTGGTGTTGTCCCTGGAAGGCACCCTCTCAGGCGAACACGGCGTGGGACTGGAAAAGCGGGCTTTCGTGGCTCGTGAACTAGACCTTGAAGCCCTGGCGCTGATGCAAGGCCTCAAGGCCTTGTTCGATCCTCTGGGAATACTCAATCCGGGCAAGACCCTGCCCGCATTGGCACGGACCCAAACGGGAGTGTGAAGGCCGCGCCCGCCCCCACTGCTCACTGCACGGCTGGGCGGCACTCATTTCACGATCTGGAGGTGGGGACGGCGAGGTTTGTCCGGCGGCGGGGTTTCGGGCGGCGGCACGGGACCATCGTCCTGATTCAACACCATGCCGCGGCCGTTCTCGCGCGCGTAGATGGCCTGCACCGCAGCCATGGGAACAGCCACATCCCAGGGCTGCCCGCCAAAGCGGGCGTTGAAAGTAATCCACTCGTTGTCGATGCACAGGCCGCTGGTAGCCCGCTCGCTGATGTTGAGAACGATGCGCCCGCCTTCCACGTACTGCTCCGGCACCTGTACCCCGGGCACGGTGGCATCCACCAGGATGTGGGGCGTGAGGCCGTTGTCGGCGATCCACTGGTAGACGGCCCGCACCAGATAGGGCCTGCTGGATGTCATCTCCCCCGTCACGATCGGCTCCACTTCACCGGTGGCATTATCTCACCATCCCAGCCCCAACTCGCGCTCCGCCTCGGAAAGGCTGGCTTGGAAGGACTCGCGCGCGAACAGGCGCCGGGCATAGGCCTTCACGGCCTTGGCCTGAGGAGGCAACTCGATGCCATAGTGGGACAAGCGCCAGAGGATGGGGGCCAGACTGCACTCCACCAGGCCGAACTCGTCGCTCATGAAGAAGGGTTTCTTGGCCAGCAAGGGAGCCATGACAATGAGTCCCTCGCAGATGATCTTGCGCGCCTCGGCAGCCTGCGCCTGGTCGTCTCCCACAAGATGGGGCAGAATACGGTACCAGTCTTCGTCGATACGATGCAGCATCATGCGTGCCCGCGCCCGGGAGACCGGATCCACTGGCATCAGCGGCGGATGGGGAAAGCGTTCGTCCAGGTATTCCATGATGATCTGTGAGTTGTAGAGCACCAAATCACGGTCTACCAGCACCGGCAAAGAATCGTAGGTATTGAGATCCAACAGATCTTCTGGCGGATTGGCCGGATCCACATCGACGACATCCGCGCCGATGTTCTTCTCCGCAAGCACGATCCGCACCCGGTGACTCAAGGGACATTCCGGTTGCGAGAAAAGGGTCATCGCCGGTCTTCTGGTGGCAATCGTCGCCATGACTACTACACTCCATCTCCGTCCACATGCATGGATGTTTCGGGAACTGCGTCGCCGTCACGCAATCCTCGTCTTGATGCTGGTCAGCCGGTCACCACGCGCCCGTCCGCCTCGGAACCGATGCTGCTGCGCTTCATGCGTGGCACCGTCCTGTCCTAGCCGTACGCTTGCTCCTCATCCCGCCCCGTGACACCTGGATGCCTGTGCCCTAGGCGAACTAGCAAGGCCGCCTGAATATAGCATATTTCCTTTCAACCAAGGGAAAGGAGTACATTCCTCTGCTGACGCTCCCGAAACACCATGCGCTGAGAAGGAAACGAACTCCGACCGCTGGTACAGCGCGAGATAACATTCGTCGTTTCAGGTAGGGTTGGTTCGGTGGTTTTCAAGCGCCGCGCAGCTCACCGGAAACCCCGGGCCTCGCGGATGCGTTCATAGGCCTGGCGGATCTCGCGCGTTTTCTCCTGCGCCAGCTTCATCATCTCTTGCGGCAGGCCCTTGGCCACCAACTTGTCCGGGTGGTGCTGATTGATGAGACGCCGGTAGGCCTTCTTTACCTCCGCATCAGAGGCCTGCGGCGAAATCCCGAGCACCTCGTAGGCCCGTGCCAAGAGATCCTCAGGAGAGTCGGCCACTGCGCCGGGACCTTGGAAACCACGCGTGGCCCGTACCATGCCTTCCAGGCGTTCGAATTCACGACGCGCTACTCCCAGGCGGTCACAGACATGAAGCAATACCCGGCGCTCGCTGGGATGTATGGCCCCGTCGGCATAGGCGGTTTGAATGAGGATCTCGAGAAAGATGCGCAGCAACAGCGGGCGATTGCGGCATTCGCCGCGAAATTGATCCAGCACCGCATCGAGATCAAAGTCCGGCTGTTTGCCTTGGCGGTAGAGATCCTTGGCCAGGCGCTCCATGGCCGGAGGAAGGCGCATCTGATCCATGACCGTCTGGGCAATCTGGATCTCGCGCTCAGAGACCCGACCATCGGCCTTGGCCAGATGGCCCATGACGGAGAAGGTGGCGGTGAAGAAGGCCATCTGCACCCGCTGCTGGCCGCCCAGGAAACCGCCCGCCAGGCCTTCCGCCCGCTTGTCCACGCCGTGCCCCAGCGCGGCACCGAGGAGGGCCCCCAGCGGCCCGCCCAGCATGAATCCCAGCGTACCGCCGATGAGTTTGCCCCACCAGGTCATCTCAGTCCTTCCACGAGCGTTGGGTAATCTGGAAAACCTGGAAAATCTGGGAGATCCGGCACCCGCCCGGCCGGCGGACACGACCGGGCACACGACCCGGCAAAAGCGGCGGGCAGGACGACCGGCGGCTCAGCCGGCCTGGGCCAGGGCATCGCGCACCCGCAGGAGTTTGGCGCGCACTTCCTCGCCCAGACGCGACACCTCCTCCTGGTTCACCAGTCCCAGCACGGCTGCCGGATCCATGAAGGCCACGGTAATACGGCCGTCTTCCTCTTCCCGCACCACCACGTTACAGGGCAGCAACAGGCCGATGTCCGGATCGGCCTCCAGGGCGCGGTGGGCCAGCGGCGGGTTGCAGGCGCCCAGGATGCGATAGGGACGGCGCTCCACCCCCAGCTTCTGCTTCAAGGTGGCCTGGACGTCGATCTCGGTGAGCACGCCGAAGCCTTCTTCCTTGAGGGCCTCGGTGACCCGCTGCACTGCGGACTCGAAATCCCCGGACACAGTGACGTGAAAACCATACATGGATCGTTCCTCCCTCATGGTGACCTCCTCGTTCGATTGCATGGTGCAACCCTGGAGGCGTGGCTGGATCCCTCGCTGCGGCGAGGGGGTCATCGGTCATTCGAGAAACCGCTGCTCGCGATCATACCACGCCGCATAGACCGGATCGGGCCACAGCGACTGGAACCATTCGATGACGGCCTCGATCTCGTCCTCGCGCAGGCGTTCCCCCCAGGCGGGCATGCGCCCCTCGCCGGGTGGACTGCCGTTGCGAATGCGCTCCTGCAGGAAGGCCTTGGGGTGATGCCAGGCATGGCCGCTGCCGTCCAGGGGCGGCGGGGGATAGAAGCCATCGGCGTCCCGGCGGCGCCAGTCGGGCGCACCCTGGGCGCGCTCGCCATGGCAGGTGGCACAATGCCGGCGATACACGGCTTCTCCCTGGCGCACCTGCTCCGGATCGTGACGCCGCACGATGCTGGCACCGCTGGGCGTGCTCAGCACCTTGCCATCCCCGAAACCGATCATACTGCCACCGTCGCTGCAGGCTACCAGCCCGCCCACCAAGATCCCCAACAGGATTCCCATCAGGTTTCTGGGCAAGATGTTCCCCCACCATGCGGTCGTGAACCACGTCCTCACCGGTTGCACTTTTCGTTCATTCATTGCATACCTTCGTAAACCCTGTATCAGCCGCGCCCACGGGCATTCTCTCCCTTTGGCCCGAATCGCCCCCGCTGCTTCGGCGAGGCCTGGTCCGCAGCGGGCGAGGTCCGAGCCAACACCTGATCCGGTAGGTGCCAGTACCGCGCCGCCTCCTGCAGTACGAACGCCTTGAAAGCCTGACTCACGGGCGACAGGCGCTTGCCTTCGCGGTGCACAATATACCACTGGCGCATGATGGGAAAAGACTCCACGTCCAGTACCACCAGCCGTCTGGTCTCCAGCTCCAGCTCCAGGGTGTGCACGGAGACGATGCCCAGCCCCAGTCCCGCCTGCACCGCCTGCTGCACCGCCTCGTTGCTGCGCATCTCCATGCCGGTGTTAAGGTAGATACCGCGCTGGTCGAAGAAACGCTCCATGGCAATGCGGGTGCCCGAGGCCGGTTCCCGCATCACAAATACTTCCGACTGCAAGGCCTTCAAAGGTACGGGCTCCGGTACCTGAGCCAGTGGGTGATCGGGCGCGGCGATCACCACCAATGGATTGTCCATGAAAGGCTCGGCCACCAGGTCCATGCCTTCCGGGGGCTGGCCCATGATCACCAAGTCTACTTCGTTGTTCTCCAGGTCGCGCAGCAGGGCTTGCCGATTGGTCACGTCCAGACTCACTTCCAGATGGGGTACACGCCGGCTGAAGGTGGCGATCAGACGAGTGGCGAAGACGTTGGCGGTACTGGCCACCGCCACACTGAGCCGCCCGCGCCGGACACCCTTGAGTTCTTCCAAAACGGTCTCGGCCTCGGCCAGTTGTTGGGTCACGGCCCGGCTGTATCGATACAACTCCCGCCCGGCCTCGGTGAGCTGGATCCTGCGACCCACGTGCTCGAAGAGAGGCAACCCCACGTTCTCTTCCAGCTGTTTGATTTGCATGGAAACCGCAGGCTGGGTAAGAAACAGCTCCTCGGCGGCGCGCGTAAAACTCCGATGGCGGGCCACGGACTCGAAAATCTGAAGCTGTCGTAGAGTTAAATGCATAATGATTCTATTATGTGTTTTACCAATAAATCAATTTTAATTATATTTATCATCATATAGTGCAAGCAAGTTGGACACACAACTTCCCGCCGGCGCTGCCAGAGCAAGAATCGGGCCCGCGAAGCCGGCACACCCCGACCCACACCGAACCAAGTCAATGGCGCGGAACATTGTTCATCGACACCCAGCGCAAACTCAATTTCTACCTGCGGGCGCTGTGGGGACGGGACTTCTTCCTGCGTCCCACCGCCGCCGACCACGAGGGTTTCCGGCCTTACATCGAACACCACGTCTTCCATCTTCCAGACGCGGTGGACGACATCGGACCAGTCAAAGGCCTGGAACTGTATCGCGCCATGGCCGCCCACATGGCGGCCCACGTCAGCTACACCCGGAGCGCGCTGTCGGCCGAGGAACTGTCGCCAGCGCAGATGTTCTTCATCGGCCTGCTGGAGGATGCCCGGGTGGAATACCAGGCGATCCAGGCCTTCCCCGGGCTCAAACAGCTGTGGGGCACGCTGCTGGTAACCGTTCAAACCAGACCGCTATTGCCCCAAACCCAGGTCTGATTTGAGCGGATTATTTGTGAACTTGTCCTTCCAGACTCGCGGCGTCAGTTCCTCAACATCGCGAGCCGGGTGCAAGGCGACCCGTTGCAGGACATCCACCAGGTAG
>WFNO01000127.1 GCA_015488555.1 Gammaproteobacteria bacterium | reverse complement strand
GTGGGCGGAATCAAGACCGCTGCCAACATCCTCAACGTCATGGAGCCGTCCCTGGAAGAGGCGATCATGGACCAGATCACCGAGGTGGACGCCGATCTGGGCGAGAAGATCCAGGATCTGATGTTCGTCTTCGACGACCTGGCCACGGTGGACGACCGCGGCATGCAAGCCCTGTTGCGCGAGATCTCCTCGGAGACCTTGATCCTGGCGCTCAAGGGCGCCGACGAGGCGGTCAAGAACAAGGTGTTCTCCAACATGTCCAAGCGCGCGGCCGAGATGCTGCGCGACGACTTGGAGGCCAAGGGTCCGGTGCGCCTGAGCGAGGTGGAGGCGGCCCAGAAGGAGATCCTGACCGTGGCGCGCCGCCTCTCGGAGTCCGGCGACATCGTCCTGGGTGGCAAGGGTGCAGAAGAATTCGTCTAGGGTCATCGCCGCCGAGGGCGGGGCGGACTATGAGCGCTGGCACGTGCCGGAGGTCGGCGATTCGGGTGCGGGGTCGCAGGGTGGCGCCGGCCCCGCCATGCTCACCGCCCGGCAATTGGAGCGGCTCCAGCAGCAGGCCTATGAGGAAGGCCTGGCGCTGGGCAAGCGCGAGGGCATGGAACAAGGGCGGGCCCTGGTACAGGAACAGGCCCGCCGCCTGGCCGCGCTGTGCCAGGCCCTGGCCGAGCCCCTGCGGGAGCTGGACGAGACCGTGGTGGACGAATTGACGCAGCTGGCCATCGCCGTGGCGCGCCAGCTCGTGCGCCGGGAGTTGAAGACCGATCCCGGCCAAGTGGTGGCGGCGGTGCAGGGAGCGCTGGCGGCCCTGCCCGTGGCGAGCCGGGAATTGCGCATCCATCTCCATCCCGAGGACGCCGCCCTGGTGCGCGAGGCCATGACCCTGGCGCCGGGCTGGCAGTTGGTGGAGGACGGGGCCATCACGCGCGGGGGCTGCCGGGTGGAGAGCGACGTCTCCCGCGTCGATGCCACGGTGGAACAGCGACTGGCCGCCATCGCCGCCGAGTTGTTGGGCGGCGAGCGCCGGGAAGACCGGCGGCAGCCGGAGCCGACCGCAGGGGCCGCCTCGGCCGGCGTGGGAGACGTTGCCGGATCCGGCGCGGCGGATGTGCCGGAGGCCCGGGACGAGGGAGACCATGAGTGAGGCCGTGAGTGAGAATGGCCTGCAGGGCGGCGGCCGCGCGCGCCTGTGGCGCGCGCGCCTGGCGCAACGGCGCGCCCGGCTGCGCAAGCCCCTGCCCCTGGTCGTGGAGGGACGCCTCACCCGCTTGGTGGGTTTGACCCTGGAGGCAGTGGGTTGCCGGGCGGCGGTGGGTGAACGTTGTCTGATCCGGGGTGCCGGGGAGCACATGGTGGAGGCGGAGGTGGTGGGTTTCGCCGGTGAAAAGACCTATCTCATGCCCACCACCGACATGCGCGGACTGCTGCCCAATGCCGCCGTCATCCCCGCCGGGGCCAGTGCAGCCTTGCTCGCCGGACCGGCCTTGCTCGGCCGCGTGCTGGATGGCGCCGGCCGGCCACTGGACGGCGGGCCGCCGCTCACCGGCGGACAGCCATTGTCCCTGACGCCGCCGCCCGTCAATCCCCTGGAGCGGGCCCCCATCCGCGAGCCCCTGGACGTGGGCATCCGGGCCATCAACGCCTTGCTCACCATCGGCCGCGGTCAGCGCCTGGGCCTGTTCGCCGGCAGCGGCGTGGGCAAGAGCGTGTTGCTGGGCATGATGACCCGTTACACCGAGGCCGACGTCACGGTGGTGGGGCTCGTCGGCGAGCGCGGCCGTGAAGTGAAGGAATTCACGGACAACATCCTGGGGCGTGCCGGCATGAGCCGGGCGGTGGTGGTGGCCACGCCGGCGGACATGCCGCCGCTGATGCGCCTGCACGGCGCCATGCTGGCCACCAGCATCGCCGAGTATTTTCGCGACCAGGGGTTGAAGGTGCTCCTGCTCATGGATTCCCTCACCCGTTTCGCCCAGGCCCAGCGCGAGATCGCCCTGGCCATCGGCGAGCCGCCGGCCACGCGCGGTTATCCGCCCTCGGTGTTCGCCCGCCTGCCGCAACTGGTGGAGCGGGCCGGCAACGGTCCGCCCGGGCGGGGTTCCATCACGGCGCTCTATACCGTGCTCACCGAAGGCGACGATCCGCAGGATCCCGTGGCGGATGCGGCGCGTGCCATCCTCGACGGACACATCGTGCTGTCCCGGGAGCTGGCCGATGCCGGACACTATCCCGCCATCGACATCGAATCCTCCGTGAGCCGGGTGATGAACGACGTCACCGGGGACGACCAGCAGGCGCTGGCGCGCCGCTTCAAGGCCCTGTATGCCACCTATCGCGCCAACCGGGACCTGTTCAGCGTGGGCGCCTATCGCCGCGGGGGCGATCCGGTGCTGGACGAGGCGGTGGATTATCATCCCCGCCTGACCGCCTTTCTCCAGCAGGGCATACAGGAGAAGGTCACCCTGGCGCAAAGCCGCCAGGCACTGGGTGCCTTGTTCGAAGATGCAGCCCAAGATGGAGGTCCGGCTGCGGCTCGAGCCGCAGCCCAGGGTTCGACTCGAGATGGGGCTCGAAGCGGAGCCGGGGCATGAGCAGGCCGCCGCGCTCGCAACGGCTTGCCACCGTCGTCCGTCTCGCCCGCCGTGCCGAAGGGGAGGCGGCGCGCGGGATCGGCGAGGCACGGCGCGCGCTGGACACCCAGCGCCGGCGACTGCAGGAGCTGAAGGCCTATCGCCGCGAATATGCCCGCCAGCTGGAGAGCCAGGGACAGGCCGGTGTCTCCCTGGACCGCCTCAACAGCTACCGCGATTTTCTCGCCCGCCTCGACGAGGCCATCGCCCAGCTCCAGCAGCAGGTGGCCGCCTGCGAGGCGGAACTGGAACGCCGCATCCTGGCCTGGCGGCAGGCACGCCTGCGCCAGCGGGCCATGGAGACCTGCCGCCAGCGCTGGCTGGGCAGCGAGCGCCGGGCGGCCGAGGCCCGGGAACAACGGGAGTGTGACGAACACGCGGCCCGCCGCCGCAATTGATTCGAGAACTTGGCACGCTACTTGCCTTTTGCTAGGGCATGAGACCCAGCCCAGCAAACCGCCATTGCCAGCGGGAAACCCGCCGGGAGACTGGCCGTGCGTCCTGAATTCCTGCTGGAGCCCACCTCTGCCGCGGCCGCCGTGAGCCCACCGTCGCAGGTGGGGGACGTAAACGCCGCCGGCTTTGCTGGAGGGGAGGGCGCGGCCGGCGCCTCGGGTTTCGCGCGCGCGCTGGCGGATGCCACCGGTGCCGCGCCGCAGGAAACGGACGTCCCGGTGACCGCGGATGCGGCGCCGGGCGGCACGTCCTTGCCGCCCGGCATGACCGGTCTGCCGCCCGAAGTGTTCCCGCCCTTCACAGGGTTCGATGCGGAAGGAGCCGAGGGCGCAGGCCTCGACACGGACCGTGTGGATGGGGCGCTTGTGCCCGAGATGGCAGACCTCGCCCTGCGCGCGGCGACCGACCTCGGCGATCCTACCGGCGGCCAGGTGGCGCAGGCGGACTCGGCGCCCGGAATCGGGATCGAGGTCCTGAGATCGGGCCATGCAGCCGATTTCACGCCGCCATCGGGCGCGGCCACCGGTACGGGCGCGTCCGCCATGCCACTGGAGAAGATGTTGGCCGCGGCGGGATCGCAGGTCGCGCCACCCCCGCACCCCCAGCCGCTCTCGGAACGAACGGCACCAGCCGGCGGGGGATCGACCCCGGAAGCGGCCGCGGGTCAGCTACGCCTGGATGGCATTCCACTGGCCGTGCAGCGCCGGGAGATACCCCAGCTCGATGTGCAAGTCCAGGCCCTGCGCCAACTGGCCGCCGAACCCGCCGGACAGTCCCTCTTCAGTGGGTTCAACAACGGATCCCACCTTGCAGACGACACCGGTTCTCAGAGTTCCACCTCACAGGGGGGATTCTGGAACACGTTGCAATGGCTCGCCGGGGGCGAGCGTACCACCGCGCCTCCACTTTCCCTGACGGTACAAGCGCCCTTGCAACAGGGCGGGCGCTGGGGCGAAGAAGTGGGCCAGCATCTGAAGTGGCTCCTGTCGCAGAACCTGCAGGCAGCCGAATTGAAGCTCAATCCGCCGCAGTTGGGTTCGGTGGAGGTTCGCATCAGTGTCCAGCAGGAACAGGTCAGCCTGCATTTCAGCACCCCCCACGCCCTGGTGAAGGAAACCGTGGAAGACAGCCTGCCGCGCCTGCGGGCCATGCTCCAGGACAGCGGTTTCCAGCTGGTGGATGTGGACGTCTCCCAGCAGGATCCTTCGGCCCGCCAAGACCGGCGCCCGGACACACCTGCCCATACCAGCGCCTGGAACACGCCCGAATCTGATGCCGGCGGACTCGTGGAGGAGGCCGGTGTACCGATCCTGCAACGGCAAGGACTGGTGGATCTCTATGCATGAGGGCCGGTATCCCTGTGTCCCAGTAGAGCCGAAACGTCAGGCGGTTTGTTCCCATCGGAACGATCACAAGATCTGCATCAACAGTTTGGCTCCCGGCGTACCAAACAGCTCCTGAAACGCCGCGTCTCTCTTCTGGGACACCACTTCGAAGCCGTTGCGCTCGAAGGCCCTCTGAGCCGCATCGTTGCCGATCAGACAGGGAATCTGTGCCCGCTTGAAACCCTGGTTCCGGCCTTCTTCGAGCACGCGCTCGAACAAATGGTCGATGAGCCCCTGGCCCCGGAATTCAGGCAGGACGGCGACGTTCTCGATTCCCCACGCACCCGGCAGGTCTTCGGGAAAGCCCGATGCGGCAATGAACAGGCGGGTCCTGATCTCGGAGATCCGCTGCTCGGAATAGTCGAATATCTGCCTGGCTATATGTAACTCCAGATCGGGCAAAGGTGCTGGAGTTCGGGATTCTGTCGCGAAACCACTCATGGCGGCAGCGGGCTGGCCATCCACTTCCGCTATCCAGAAATTTGAAACGTGAGACCAGGGCAGATCTGGAACTCGAGCGATCTTCTCCAACAGGATTCGTACCCGCCGTTCAGGTTCCTGAAAGATGACGCTCCAAGGAGATACCGCGAGGTGGGAACGTGCCGAGGTGTACATCACCCAAGAGAGAAACGGGACGTCGCATTCCCGTGCTGTTCGTATGATGACCTGCGTCATATTATGCAGTTTCTTCCTCTTTTCCGATCAAAGGGGTCAGAGTAATTGATTTCCGCCTCCTAGCTCGATAGGCTAGGCAACAGGTCACCAAACGAAGGGAAGCGACAGTGGCCCGACTCCCCCGCCTGAGCCTGCCTGGCATTCCGCAACACGTCATCCAACGTGGCAACAACCGCCAGGCCTGTTTCTTCGTGAAAGAAGACTACCTGGTCTATCTGGACAAACTCAAGGAGTATAGCCGGAAATGCGAGGTGGCGATCCATGCCTTCGTGCTGATGACCAACCACGTGCACCTGCTATTGACACCGGAGGAGACCGACGGGGTGAGCCGGTTGATACAATCCCTTGGCCGCTGTTATGTCCGCTATGTGAATCTGCGCCATGAACGCAGTGGCACCCTATGGGAGGGGCGCTTCAAGTCCTGCCTGGTGGATAGTGAGAACTATTTTTTGACCGTCAGTCGCTACTAAGACAAACGATGACAAAGCCTCATTCAGAGCGCGCCCGATGCGGCGCATCAAGGCGCGCTTCGCAGGCAATGGCCCGGCCCTTGGCAAGAAGCGCAACACCGAGGCGCCGCATCCGGTGCGCTCCCCCTGGAGCGGATCTCGGGGCGGGCCTCTGGACGGCCATCCGCGGTGTTGCGCCTCCTTGGCATAGCTCGGGCTATGCCGGCGTCGGCGCGCCTAGCGGACTGACCGTCCAGAGACCCGCTGAATGAGGCTTTGTCATCGTTTGTCTTAGTGCATCGAACTCAATCCTGTTCGCGCCGGGATGGTGGCAAGACCTGAAGATTATCCCTGGTCGAGCTACCGGAGAAATGCCCTGGGAAAGCCCATCGAACTGATAACGCCCCATGCATGTTATCTGTCACTGGGTAGGACAGAAGTGCAAAGGCAGAATGCCTATCGAGCCCTGTTTGATGAAGCAATTTCCAAACGCGAGCTTGGGGAGATCCGGGAGGCGGCCAACAAAACCTGCGTATTGGGCGGAAAGGAGTTTAAGCAGTGGATAGAGAACCTGGCCGGCCGCCGAGTTTCACCTCTGCCGCGGGGAGGTGACCGGAAATCCGCGAGATTCCGAAATCAAAAATCAATGGGGTCAGAGTAAATAAATCAATGGGGTCAGAGTAAATTGATCAAGCTACCCCTTGGAGTGGGAACCACCTTGATCAATTTACTCTGACCCCATGGATTTTTGTCAGTCAAACTTCCGTCGCTCTTCCTGCCTCTGAAAGCAAGTCTTTGATTTTTCGATCCATGCTGCACATTCCATGGTATGGCATGGCGATTGCTAGATAGCCGGGGAGGTCGATTCATTGGTTTTCTGACGAAGGAAGGGACCGACATGGCTATCGAAGAAACCTTGGATGAAGGCGCTGCAGGAAGCGGCAAAGCGGCGCCTAAGAAGTCCAGTCTCCTGCTCATCATCTTGTTGGTAGTGACCACACTGTTACTGGTAGTAGTGAGCGTGGCGGCGACTCTGTATTTCACGGGTGCTCTCAGTCCGCAAGCTGCAATGCATGGCACCGATGCCACCTTTGCGGATAGTGCTGCGGGAAAGAAAGATCAAAGTGGAAATAAGTTGCCACCGTTGTATGTTGAGTTGGGTGAACCACTGGTAGTGAATTTTGTGGAAAACAATCAAATCCGCTATCTGCAAGTTCAGATGGAGGTGATGACCCGAGATCCCGAGTTGCCTGACGAGATCAAGACCCATTTGCCCTTGATTCGAAACAATCTGTTGCTGATGCTGAGCGACCTGGATTTCGCCACTATCAGCTCCTTCACCGGCAAGCAGAAGATCCGGGCCGAGGCCCTAGCCGAGGTACAGAGCATCCTCAAGGAACAGATTGGCAAGAAGGGCGTGGAAGAACTCTATTTCACCACCTTCGTGATGCAGTAGAGTCTCATGGCTGTCAACGACCTGCTTACCCAGGAAGAGATCGATGCCCTGCTGCACGGGGTATCTAGTGGAGACGTCGACACAGAGAGCGACGAGCCAGCAGAAAAGGGTGGAGTTCTTTCCTACGATTTCACCAGTCAGGATCGCATTGTCCGCGGGCGCTTGCCTACACTGGAGATGATCAACGAGCGCTTTGCCCGATATCTGCGTATCAGTTTCTTCAACATGTTGCGGCGTACCGCAGAGATCTCCGTTTCCGGCGTGCAGATGCTCAAATTCGCGGAATACGTACACAGCCTGTTCGTGCCCGCCAGCCTCAACCTGATCAAGATCAATCCCCTGCGCGGAACGGCGCTCATCGTCTTTGATCCCAAACTGGTATTCACCATCGTCGACAATTTTTTCGGCGGTGAAGGACGCTTCCATGCCAAGATCGAGGGTCGTGAATTCACACCCACCGAACAGCGCCTCATCCGCATCGTGCTCGATCAATCCTTCGCCAACATGAAGGAGGCTTGGAATCCGGTCATGCCTATCGAACCGGAGTATCTCAACATGGAAGTCAATCCCCACTTTGCCAATATCGTCAGTCCCAGCGAGGTGGTGGTGGTGTCCACATTCCGAGTGGAATTGGAGGGCGGTGGCGGCGATATGCACATCACCATGCCGTATTCCATGATCGAGCCTATTCGTGATTTGCTTGATGCCGGGGTGCAGAGTGACCGGGTGGACACCGACGAGCGCTGGCTGATATCCCTGCGTGAGGAGATCATGCTGGCAGAACTGGAGCTGGCCTGCAATCTGGTGGAGTTTGAATTGTCCATGCGTGAACTCAACGAACTCAAGGCAGGAGATATCATCCCAGTTGAATTGCCAGCCATGGTGACCGTGCGCGCCGAGGATATCCCGGTGTTCCGCGGCCGTTTCGGAGTCTCCAACGGCAAGTTCGCCATCAAGGTCTCCGAATTGATCACACTACAGAGCAGCAATTCCAGCAAGCAACTGGTACCCATCGCCGGAGGTAAACAGCCATGAACGACGAAACCGTATCCAACGACGACTGGGGCGCGGCCCTGGCCGAACAGCAGGCGGCCGCCCAGGCCGATGCAGGTGGGGCCGAGGACTACGAGAAGGCCGATTTCCAGGATCTGCAGGACGAGGGCCGGGAAGGCGAGCTGGGTGAATCCAGTCTGGAGATGATTCTCGACATTCCCGTCACCGTGGCGGTGGAGATCGGCCGCACCAAGATCACCATCAGCAACCTGCTCAAGCTCAATCAGGGGTCGGTGGTGGAGCTGGACCGGCTCGCCGGTGAACCCATGGACGTGCTCGTCAACGGCACGCTCATCGCTCATGGCGAAGTGGTGGTGGTGAACGAGAAATTCGGTATTCGCCTCACCGACATCATCAGCCCCACGGAACGCGTCAAGAAACTGAAATGACTTC
>WFNO01000126.1 GCA_015488555.1 Gammaproteobacteria bacterium | reverse complement strand
GCAGGCTGCGGATGATCTCCACCCGTTCCACGGTGTCGATGTCCGAGTGCAGGTAGCGCACGCGCACGCCGTGTTCCTCCAGATACTCGGTGAGGTGTTCCGCCATGCGCTTGGTGAGGGTGGTCACCAGCACCCGCTCGTCGGCCGCCACGCGGGCACGGATCTCCGACAACAGGTCGTCCACCTGGCTACCGGCCGGGCGCACTTCCACTTCCGGATCCACCAGACCGGTGGGACGCACCACCTGTTCCACCACCTGGGCCGAGCGCTCCAGCTCGTAGGGACCGGGAGTGGCGGAGATGAAGATGGTCTGCGGCGCCAGGCGCTCGAATTCCTCGAAGCACAACGGCCGGTTGTCCAGGGCCGAGGGTAGGCGGAAGCCGTATTCCACCAGGGTCTCCTTGCGCGAGCGATCGCCGCGATACATGGCGCCCAATTGGGGAATGGTGACGTGGCTCTCGTCCACGAACAGCAGGGCATCCTCGGGCAGATAGTCGAACAGCGTGGGCGGCGGCTCGCCGGGGGCACGCCCGGAGAGATAGCGGGAATAGTTTTCGATCCCCGAACAGTAGCCCAGCTCCTGCATCATCTCCAGATCGAAACGCGTGCGCTCCTCCAGGCGCTGGGCCTCCACCAGCTTGCCGGCCTCGCGCAGTTGCGCCAGGTGTTCGCGCAGCTCCTCGCGGATCTGGTCGATGGCATTCACGATGATCTCGCGCGGCGTCACGTAGTGGGTCTTGGGGTAGATGGTGAGGCGTTCCGCGCGGCGCAGCACCTCGCCGGTGAGGGGATCGAAATAGCTGAGGCTCTCGATCTCCTCGTCGAACAACTCCACCCGCACCGCCTCTTGTTCCGACTCGGCCGGGAAGATGTCGATGACGTCGCCGCGCACCCGATAAGTACCGCGCCGTAGCTCGGTGTCGTTGCGGGTGTATTGCATGGCCGCGAGCTGGCCGAGAATGGCACGGCGGTCCGCCAGCCCCCCGCGCACCAGATGCAACACCATGTCCAGATAGGCTCGGGGATCGCCCAGGCCGTAGATGGAGGACACCGAGGCCACGATCACCGCATCGCGCCTCTCCAGGATGGCCTTGGTGGCCGACAGGCGCATCTGTTCGATGTGCTCGTTGATGGAGGCATCCTTCTCGATGAAGGTATCGGAGGCCGGCACGTAGGCCTCGGGCTGGTAGTAGTCGTAATAGGAGACGAAATACTCCACGGCGTTCTCCGGGAAGAACTCCCGCATCTCGCTGTAGAGCTGGGCCGCCAGGGTCTTGTTGGGCGCCAAGATGAGGGCCGGGCGCTGCACCCGGGCGATGACGTTGGCCATGGTGAAGGTCTTGCCGGAACCGGTCACCCCCAGCAGGGTCTGGTGGCCGAGGCCGTCCTGCAGGCCTTCCACCAGGCGGCGGATGGCCTCCGGCTGGTCGCCGGCCGGTTCGTAGGGTGCATGCAAGCGGAAGGCCTTGGTCATGGTGCTGCGTGAAACCATTCGCGGGAGGCGGTCGTGTTCATGCTGGCATCGCCCTGGCATCGCCAGACGGAAGGTCTATCAGCCCCCTTACGTGTGATGCCCCAGTATACTACACTGGAGCGCAGCCCATTCCATTTCAACCGAATCGCAGGACCAAAAACCGTGCAACTGTCTCAACGTGTACAGCGCATCCAACCTTCCCCCACCCTGGCCATCACCGCCCGCGCCGCCCGATTGCGCGCCGAGGGCAAGGACGTCATCGGCTTCGGTGCCGGGGAACCGGATTTCGACACCCCCGATTTCGTCAAGGAGGCCGCCATCCGCGCCATCCGCGACGGCTTCACCAAATACACGGCCGTGGCCGGAACCGCGGAACTGCGTCAGGCGGTGTGCGAAAAGTTCCGCCGCGACAACGGCCTGGAATACGACCCGGAACAGGTCCTAGTCTCGGTGGGCGGCAAGCAGAGCTTCTACAATCTGGCCCAGGCCCTGCTGGATCCCGGTGACGAGGTCATCATTCCCGCGCCCTACTGGGTGTCCTATCCCGACATGGTGCTGCTGGCCGACGGCGTACCGGTGATCGTCTCCGCCGGCATCGAACAGGGTTTCAAGATCACGCCGGAACAACTGGAGGCGGCCATCACTCCCCGCACCCGGCTGCTGGTGCTCAACAGTCCCTCCAACCCCACCGGCGCCACCTACGGCCGGGCGGAACTGGCCGCCCTGGGCGAGGTCCTGCGGCGCCATCCGCGGGTACTGGTGACCAGCGACGACATCTACGAGCACATCCGCCTCGGCGAGCAGCCCTTCTGCAACATCCTCATGGCCTGCCCGGACCTCTACGAGCGTACCATCGTCCTCAACGGGGTGTCCAAGGCCTATGCCATGACCGGCTGGCGCATCGGCTACGCCGCCGGCCCCCGGGAACTGATCGATGCCATGAAAAAGATCCAGTCCCAGAGCACCTCCAATCCCACATCCATCGCCCAAGTGGCCGCCCAGGCGGCCCTGGAAGGAGATCAATCCTGCATCGAAATCATGAACGCCGCCTTCCGCGAGCGCCATCGTTTCGTGGTGGAGGCCCTGAACGCGCTGCCGGGCGTACGATGCCTGCCCTCACAGGGCGCCTTCTACGCCTTCCCGCACATGGCACAAGCCATGGAAAGCCTGGGCCTGAAGGACGACGTCGCCTTCGGCGAACATCTCATCGAAAAAATCGGCATCGCCCTGGTACCGGGATCCGCCTTCGGCGCCCCTGGCTACATGCGCCTGTCCTTCGCCACCAGCATGCAAAACCTGCAGGAAGGATTGGGAAGACTGCACGGCCTGCTGGCAGGTGACTGACTACTGACACGAATGGCACTAAGTTAAGCCCGTGACTTCTTTGTGTGCCCATATTTCTCGATTTCTACTCGTGCTTGCTGCCGAGGTCGATCCAACTGCCGATGGGGCTTGGGCCTGCGTTTGACCGCCCGTGGCTCGATC
>WFNO01000125.1 GCA_015488555.1 Gammaproteobacteria bacterium | reverse complement strand
TCCTCACCAATGAACAATACAGCGCCAAGCTGGCGGATCTGTGGCAAGCGCGCGGCAAACGGGACTACGAACTGGACGACATCATGCTCCTGAAGGTGGGGCGCCATCTGCGCCCGCGCTCCCGTTTCAAGGTCATCATCGGCCGGGAAGAGGGCGAGAACCGTTACCTGGAGGGTTACCGCCGCCAGTACACCGCGCTGCGCACGGTGAGCCACCCCGGCCCGCTGGCGCTCGTGGACGGCCAGGCGGACGAGGACGACCTGCAGCTCGCCGCGCGCCTGGTGGCCCGCTACAGCCAGGGGCGCGCAGCACCGGCCGTGGACGTGGAAGTGGCAGCCCCGAACGGCCACAGCCGCACCCTGCGGGTGGCGCCCCTGCCCGCCGCGGAGATCCCGCAGGAATGGCATCTCTGAGGGTCCCCACCCATGGCCCGGCACACCCTGGACGCTCGCAACCAACTCTGTCCCCTGCCGGTGATCCGCACCCAGAACAAAATCCGCAACCTGCAACCCGGGGACGTGCTGGAGGTCTTGTGCACGGACCCCGGTGCGTTGCACGATATTCCCGCCTGGTGTCGCATCAACGGGCACAAAGTGATCGAGACCCGTAACCAGGGGGAGGAATTCACCATCGTGGTGGAAGTGGGCGCATCCTGATGCAGCACGCGCACCATGATTGTGCATCGTTGCACCATATTTGAGCGAAGGGAGGGCGTCTCATACCGGAAGAAAACACTATCCATTTAATATTTTTGGAGTTTCGTGGATGGCATGGTTCGTGCTAACCACCGGAACAGGTTCAAACCCAAAATAAAACCAAGCACCCTGGAGGATCCAAATGTCAGCAACGAAAATCCTGAAGATGATCAAGGACAACAACGTCCGCTTCGTGGACCTGCGCTTCACCGACACCCGGGGCAAGGAGCAACACGTCTCCGTCCCCGCCCATGAGGTGGACAACAATTTCTTCAAGAACGGCAAGATGTTCGACGGTTCGTCCATCGCCGGCTGGAAGGGCATCAACGAATCCGACATGATCCTCATGCCGGATACCAGCACTGCCGTGATGGACCCCTTCATGGACGAGCCCACGCTCAACCTGCGTTGCGACATTCTGGAACCCAGCACTCTGAAGGGCTACGAGCGCGACCCCCGCTCGCTGGCCAAACGCGCGGAAGCCTACTTGAAATCCACCAAGATCGCCGACACCGCCTATTTTGGCCCCGAGCCCGAGTTCTTCGTCTTCGACGACGTGCGCTGGGGCGCCGAGATGAGCGGTGCCTTCTACAAAATAGACTCCGAAGAAGCTTCCTGGAACTCGGAGAAGGTCTACGAAGAGGGCAACATCGGCCATCGCCCCTCCGTGAAAGGCGGTTATTTCCCGGTGCCACCCGTGGACTCGCTGCACGACCTGCGTTCCGCCATGTGTCTGGCCCTGGAGGAGATGGGACTGACCGTGGAGGCTCACCACCACGAGGTGGCCACCGCAGGCCAGAACGAGATCGGGACTCGTTTCAACACCTTGGTACGCAAAGCTGACGAATTGCAGATCCTGAAATACGTGGTCCTCAACGTGGCCCATGCCTACGGCAAGACTGCCACCTTTATGCCCAAGCCGCTGGTGGGCGACAACGGCAACGGCATGCATGTCCACCAGTCGCTGTCCAAGAACGGCAAGAACCTGTTCGCCGGCAACAAATACGGGGGGCTCTCCGAGCTGGCCCTGTACTACATCGGCGGGCTCTTCAAGCATGCCCGGGCCCTGAACGCCTTCACCAACGCCAGCACCAACAGTTACAAGCGCCTGGTGCCCGGTTTCGAGGCCCCCGTGCTGCTGGCCTACTCGGCCCGCAACCGTTCGGCCTCGGTGCGCATTCCCTACGTGGCCAATCCCAAGGCGCGCCGCATCGAAGTGCGTTTCCCCGATTCCTGCGGCAATCCCTATTTCGCCTTCTCCGCCATGCTCATGGCCGGCCTGGACGGCATCCAGAACAAGATCCATCCGGGCGATGCCATGGACAAGGACCTCTACGACCTGCCGCCCGAGGAGGAACAGAAGATCCCCACCGTGTGCAGTTCCCTGGAACAGGCCCTGGAGGCCCTGGATCAGGATCGCGGCTTCCTCAC
>WFNO01000124.1 GCA_015488555.1 Gammaproteobacteria bacterium | reverse complement strand
GTGGTGGTTGGCGCTGTTCCAGCATGAGTTTGGCCAGTCGCGGCGGGATTTCGTGCACCAGGGTGAGATCGGGACGTTGCACCGGGATGAAGGGGATGATGGTGCCGGCGGCCGCGAGCACCAGCAGCACCAGCCAGAAAATGATGCGAAAGCGCCGCTCCTCTTCCGGCGGGGCCGCCCACCATTCGTGGAAGTAGGGATTGTGCCGCTTCTGCGTGTCGCTCATCCGCCTGCTCCGCTCTCGCTTTTCTGCAGCACGGCCAGCGAGACCTGGCCGTAGTGGGCGCGCGTGCAGCTCAGCATGATCTTGCGCAGCAGGCGGTAAGGAGTCTGCTTGTCGGCGAGGATGTTGACCTCGGGCAGCGGGCCGCCTGCTTGCTGGGGCAGGCGCCGGTTCGCGGCCAGGCGCTCCAGGCGCTCCTGGAGTGCGGGGATGTGGGGTTCTTCGCTGGCCAGGGCCGCGGCCACTTCGGCCACCTTGCGTCCCATGACCAGAATGTCCGTGCCGGTGACCATGACCGTCACCGCTTCGCGGGGGCGTTCCTGGGCGCTGGATTCCGGCAGTCTGATGGCCTTGGTGCTGGGCAGGACCTCCACTTCGGAGGTGTTGATCAGGAGGAAGAACACCAGGATGGTGAAGATGTCCATGAGTGACACGAGATTCAGTTGCGTGCTGCTCTTGTGCCGCCGGTAGGTGCGTTCCATGCGCTGGGCGCGGCGTGACATCTTCATGATCCGCTCCCTTGCACCACCGGCGCGTCACCGATGGAGATGTCCGGAAAGAGTTCGGCCTGGATGAGCGTGTTGCCGCTGCGCACCGGGATCATGCGCACCGTGTCCATGACCTGGATCAACTCGTCGTAGGAGACGTCCGGTTCCAGCAGCAGCGTGGCATCGGTCTTGTCCGGGTGCCGTTGTTTGATACGGCGCAGGGTGCGGCTCAGGGCCGCCAGGTCGTAGCCGCCCGCGGTCTTGGGGATCATCTCGGGTGCGGCGCCGCCGGCGGCCACTTCGAGGCGGTCGGCCCGCAAGACGATCTCCAGTTGCTGGCGGGGCGGCTCTTTCTCGATGTCCTCCTGGGCCTGGGGCGGCGGCAGGGTGAGTTCCAGGATGGCGATGCGCGAGAACACCGCGGTGATGAGCAGAAAGGGTACCAGGATCACCATCAGGTTGAGGAAGGCGGTGATGTTCATCTCCGCCGGCTGATGCTGGCGGTGCTGGCGCCAACGGCGTCGCATCAGGCCTGCCCGCCCTGCCGGGTCTGGTGATCCGTGAGGATGTTGAGGAACTTGACGGCGGACATCTCCAGGTTGTCCACCAGTTCGGTGGTCTTGGTCTGCAGCAGGGCGTGGACCAGCAGCAGCGGGATGGCCACCATGAGCCCGAAGGCGGTGGTGTTCATGGCCACCGAGATACTGGCGGAGAGCATGTCCGCCTTTTCCGCGGGATTGGCGCCGGCCACGGCGGTGAAGCCCTGGATCAGGCCGATGATGGTGCCCAGCAGGCCCAGGAGGGTGGCCAGGTTGGCGAAGGTGGCCAGGTAGTGGGTGCGCTTCTCCAGGCGGGGCAGCACTTCCATGAGGCCCTCCTCCATGGCGGTCTCGATCTCTTCGCGCCGCGCGTGGCCTCGCGAGCGGCTCAGGCCGTAGCTCAGGATGGTGGCGATGGCAGCGGAAGACTGTTCGGCCACTTCACGCGCGCGCTGCAGGTCTCCCTCGGCCAGGGCGGCCATGATCTCGCGCCAGGCCCGGCGGTTGGCGTTGTGGGTGGCGCGGAGATAGAGGTAGCGCTCCAGGGCGATGGCGGCGCCGAAGGCCAGGATCAGCACGATGGGATACATGAAGATCCCGCCGTTCTGGAAGAAGGCGATCACCGTGTCGAAAAAGTCCATACTCGATCTCCTCTAAACCGGTAGTTATGGTGCAGGTCCTGCCGAATCGTTTTCATGCCTTGCCGTGACCTGAAGTCACGGCCCCGCCGTGGCCGTACCGCTGCCCGCGGAGGGGGCGGTGGCGGAACGGTTACGCTTGAAGCGCAAGTATTGCTGGAAGTAGTCGCGATGCAAGAGGGGCACGGTGGCGGGCAGGCGGCTGTGCCAGGGGCGCTGGTCCGGTAGCTCTTCGGGAAAGGTCTGCCAGGGCAAGTCGAATTCCACCCGCGGCAGTTCCTGTTCGCCGATGATGCGGGTGCCTTCCAGTTCCAGGGGTTGGGCGGCGTTGGCGGCCGCCGGCAGCCACAGCAGCGACAGCAGCCATGCAGCCAGGCGTACGGGGAGATGTTTGCAGCGCCGGCGCGTCATGGTTGTTCGGCCTCTTCTTGCAGGCGGCGTTCCAGGTCGATGATCCACAGTGCCACTTGTTTGTCGGTCTCTTGCTGCAATTTTTGATAGGCCCGGTAGTGCAGCAGGGCCTCGGCGGGACGTTGCAGGTAGATGTCCAGCAGGATGCCCAGGTTGAGATGGGCGAGGGCGTAGTCGGGGTCGGCGGCCAGGGCGGCGCGGTAGGCCTGCTCGGCCTCGGCGAAGCGGCCCTGTTCGCGATAGACGATGCCCAGTTCGTTGTGGGCCGCCGCGTGGTCGGCGCGCAGGGCCAGTGCCTGCCGCAGGGCCTGTTCCGCTTCCTGCAGGCGGCCGGCCCGCCGGTGGAGGATGCCCAGGTTGACGTAGGGGCCCGCCAGTTTCGGGTAGTCCCGGGTCAGCTCCCGGAGGACGACCTCGGCGGCTGCGGCCTTGCCCGCGTGCATGAGGGTGAGGGCCTCCTGGAAGCGCTGCTTGGCGGTCTCCGGAATGGCCTCGGCCTGCGGGGTCTGGGTGGTCTTCACCGTGGGTGCCGTGGTGCAGGCGGTCAGCAGCCCGGCCATCAGGACCAGCCAGGCGGCCGCGCGGAGCAGGGTGCACAAACTGTCAGTCGATGAGTTCAACGAAGGGAGCTCCTCTTTCCCGTTTGTCGTATCGTGCCGGGAGGAGTTCGGCCAGTTGTTGCAGGCTGGCCTGGACCCAGCGGTCGTAGAGGCCGTCCCGCAGATGGCGCAGATTGGATTCGTGCAGGCGGATGGCTTCCTCCTCGAAGGGATAGGCCTCCTCCTCCAGCAGGATGTCGTACTGTTCCCGTTCCATGCGCGAGAGGCCCGGTGGGCGCTGCGACTCCAGCAGGCTGCGACTCAGGTGGTGATAGAGTTCGCCCACCGCGAAGGTGGCGGCGGTGGTGATCTCGGCGAAGCCGTAGTCCAGGGCCTGGGTGTAGGCCTGCAGAGCCGCGTCCAGGGCCCGCTGTTTGGCCCGCAGGCTGTCCTGCAGGGGCACGGTGAGGCGAATGTTCACGTAGTCCCGTTCCAGACTGCGGGCCAGCTCCAGGGCGGCGCGGGCCGCCAGGGCCCGGCTGGTCTCGCGGGCGGCGGCATCCGCCGCGCCGCCCTGGTTCCGGTCGGCGTCGATGAGCTGCTGCAGCCAATAGCGGTGCTGGTGGAAGTTTTCCAGTTGCCGGTTCAGGTCCGCCAGGCGCCAGCGTGCCCGCTGGGCCGGCTCCAGGGGCTGGGGGTAGCGGGTGACGTAGCGGTGGTAGGCGAGGGCCGCGGATTCGGCGTCCCCGCCCTGGTCGAAGAGGGTGGCGGCGCGCCACAGCCATTGCCGGCGCCGGGGCTCCGGCTCCTGCTCGCTCAGTTCCAGATAGGCGGCCGCCGCCTGTTTCGGGCGTCCGGCCTGTTCGGCGGCATAGGCCAGCTTGCGGTTCACCTCGACGCCCAGTTCGTGCCGGGGATAGGCCTTGAGAAAGCGCTGCAGGACGGCGATGGCCTGGGGCCAGTCCTGCAGGGCGATGAAGGCGGCGGCGGCGTCGTGCAGGGCCACCGCGGTGACCTCGAATCCGGCTTCGGGCGGGGCCACGGCGGGAATGCGCTGGAAATAGGCCGCCGCCCGCGCCAGGTCACCGGCCGCGCGGGCGGCCTCCCCCAGCTTGTAGAAGGCCGCGGCCAGGCGTTCCTGGAGGACGGTGCGCTGGCCGTCGCCGGCGGCCGTCAGGGCCAGGGCCTGCTCGTAGGCCCGGGCCGCCGCCTCGTAGTCCTGGCGGTCGAAGTAGACGTGCCCTTGGATGGTCAGGGCGGTGCGCCGCAGCGGCCGCTTCGCCGGCGGCTGCAGGGCGAGCAGGCGGCGGGTCACGTCCAGGGCACGGTCCTGCTCGCCGGCGGCGAACAGGTCCTCGGCCACGCGGGTGAGCACCGTGGGCTGTCTCTTATACACATCT
>WFNO01000123.1 GCA_015488555.1 Gammaproteobacteria bacterium | reverse complement strand
GTTATAAAGGGAGGGCACATACCGTCTTAATCCCTTTTTCTTCAGGGCAAGGTTTCCAACGGCGCATCAGGAGAAACGACAATGGCAAAGGCAGTCTTAATCCCTTTTTCTTCAGGGCAAGGTTTCCAACCAAGAAGCAGAAGGAAATCCAGAAGGAACTGGGTCTTAATCCCTTTTTCTTCAGGGCAAGGTTTCCAACGCTGTGAATGGGGGACCCACCATGAACGATCTGTCTTAATCCCTTTTTCTTCAGGGCAAGGTTTCCAACCACCGAGTGCTGCTAAGAGCAACGAGGAGATAAGGTCTTAATCCCTTTTTCTTCAGGGCAAGGTTTCCAACCGAACAGAGCGCGGCTGGGCAACACGCTATATGTCTTAATCCCTTTTTCTTCAGGGCAAGGTTTCCAACGGCTTGATTGGCGAGGCATTCTGTGCCACAGTCTTAATCCCTTTTTCTTCAGGGCAAGGTTTCCAACTAACTATCCTTGAAAACAGAGTCATTCCAATGAGATACAAATATCATCGACAAAAAATTTGCCTTCACAAAAATTAACATCTTTTCCTAACTGCTGAGTTACCTGCCATTGAAATTATTAGTATTCACAAAATTTTAACAAAATGATCACGTGAATTCCCATATTCCATCTCACCACTCATTAGGAGAGATGGCCTTCCATTCTGATACAAAGATACGCCTTCAGGCAGCCATTTTTTTCCGAGGACATGGACATGGATTCGGGTAGGCAAATGATATAGCCGAACATCATCTTTTTTCAGTTCGATCAAGATTTTCAATCTAGTGACCAGTTCTTCCAATTCTGGACGTTTGATCCATCCGAGAAAGACCGAATACTGCAATGGGAACGCAACAGATCTAAGAAGCCTGTGCACGCGTGCAAGTCTGCGAGGGTCTCTGATGTCATAGGCGATCAGCCAGGCATTTGGACCGACCTCGAATTGATGTACCAAAAAAGGATCAATGGTGACCATACTGTAATCCTATTGCTATTCTCTCCAGATTATCCAGACATTCACTGGCCAAATGTCTCCAATATGGCATTCTATGCTCCGCTTCTTTCACCAAAACGGTTTTCTCTGATGTCTCTTTTTCTTCTCGTTTCCTCAGAAACCTGATGGCTACTAGTCTTGCATCCCACGCAACCAACCGTGCCAGGTCACGCCCCAGATGGATATCATGCCTATCATATACCAATGACATTGGCATGATCCCTTCTTCCATCAATATTTCCGCAGCAGCGGTTGCTGCTGCGCCTTCAAGAAAACCGACTGTTCTCCAAACGCGTTTTTTTCTGCCCAAGGACTCCAGGATATTTTTACACTCCAGAGCTACAGTTCTCGTCCGCATGTCCGGAACCCGCAGCGGAATTTTCCGGACTAATTTCAGAATCATTCTTCTCTCCATGGCGGTTCGCCATGTGGCATAGTACTCTGGCCAGTCTGGACGATTCGAGAACTCCTCAAATACGGTAGCACGATCGTAGACTGGCAGCCCTTTCCCGAGACATAGCCCGACCAGCTCTCCCGTCTTCCCCAGAAAGACGATGGCAATAGACCGCTCCAGGCATGCCAGTAATGCAGGTGTACTCCATTCGACATTGCCACTGACCAACACTCGTGTAAAACGCCTGAAAGGAAAGCGCTTCGGACAACGACCTTCACCCGTTACAAGCAAGGCTGGTCCATCCAGACGAACTTGGATAGTAGATTCACCATCAAGATAGAGCGTTCTCGAATCCCGCATCCTGCATTCCCCCCGCATGACTGCTGCGGATGCTGCGAACGATCAGACGCGTCAAACGCCGCAGGCGTCTGCGTTGTATGTCAGCGAACTGTTCATAGGCATGATAAAATCTCGCCCGTCCCGACTTGTCCAGCAAGCAAGCTCCCTTGTCCTTGCGAAAGTGGTCAGGGCGTAATACCCGATCGCGAAACAACCCAAGAACCCAGGCATCCGCCTGCGGGCGCAGCGGCTCGATCAAGTCACAGGCCATGGATTCCCGTCCATACGAGGGCGTATGCAGATAGCCCACATATGGATCCAGCCCCATGGCATGAGATACAGAAACCGCTTCGTAATGCAGCAATGTGTATGTCAGTGAAAGAACGGCGTTCACTGGATCTCTGGGAGGCCTGCGATTTCTCCCTTTGAAATCGAGCGAAGGGGGATACAAACGGACATAGGCACGGAAATAGGCAGCTGATGCTGCCCCTTCAGCCCCTAGCACAGTTGGCAAACCTCCAGCATGAACGACGAAGAGCGAGCGCTCGGTCAGGGTGACGATGGCATCACGCAATGGCTTGCGCAACTCCGGCCGCTTTGTCAGCATTCTTTTCATGAAACGCAGTTGTTCGCGAATCTTAGCTTTGATCAAACGTCTCGAATATTCCAGGACGAATGCGGAATCTTCCGTGAGCTTGTACTGGGTAAGTCGAATCCTGGCATCTGCATGTCTGCCGCCCAATACAATGGCCACACGGTTGCTGTTGCGCTTGGAAAGAAAAACCACAGAACCGCCATGTTCTGTGATGGCAGTCAGTACCCGAGCGCTGAGTCTGACATCTCCCTGAAGAATAATACGATCCAAGAGCCTGAGCGGCAGGCTGCGCTGGTAATCGCCATGGTAGTACAACTTCAATGCTGCACCATCAGCCCGTAGTTCCAATCCAGATTGATCGAGAAATACCGTTGCCATGGCATCATCCAAAGTAGAAGAAAGGTGGATCTTCCGGTGGTACGGCAATACCGAGTGTTTTGATCTGCGCGCGTGGGTCGAGACGCAGGAGTATGAAGCTGTCTTTGCTCGGCTCGATGATTCTGGATATGGATTTTATCAATTCATCTCGCTCTCCTTGCGATAAGAAACATTCATAAACAGATTTCTGTCCTCCTGTGGCAAATCCCTTTACCGCATCCAGTACAGCGCGCAATCGGCTCGGGTCACTGATATCGTATGCTGCCAGGTAAAGATCTCGGTATTTCATACAGAATCCCTCGAGAGTCACCTGGCCTGTATTCAATCATATCCAAGAGTGCAATGAATGATTGGCAGGCTTGCGTTAGAATGACTTGTTGAAATACGTCCGCCACGTCGATTCATGCACCTTTGCAATCCCGATCCGCAGGCAAGACGCGATAAGCTTCCAGTCGGGCATTGAATCGCTCCAGGTCATCGGTGCTGAGTTCGCGGCCGCGATACTCTGCCGGCAGGTCTAGGCTCAAATGCAGGTAACGGGCACCGCGCCGGCACACCTCGGCGGCGAGGTGCACTGGCAGGGTGCCGATGACGGTGTCCCCCGGCTGGATCAGATCGACATCCAGATGCTCGGTGTGGCGGTCCACTTGGATGCCCCGTCGAGCCAACCAATCGCGGGCGCCTGCGTGGCGTGTGACGGCGATGACGGTCATGGGCAGTGATCGAGAAGCTGGCGAGCCTGTGCCTTGGCCTCTTTGCGTTTCTTGGGCCATGGAAGATCCTTGGCGATTTCTTGCAACAGCTGACCAGCCTTGCAGCGCAGCTTAGGGTCTTCCCACTGTAAGGCTTCTTGCAGGAGTTTGAGTCGCTGTTCAGCGACAGGCCCCTGGGGCTGCAAACGCCCTGCGGCCTTTTCTTTTTCGTAGAGTTCACGCAAGTCTTCGATTTTCCGTTCCTCTTCTGACATGGCTGCCCTTCGTGCCTGTTCGGCTTGGCGCACTTGTGCTTCTCGAATCGCGTTTTCCGCCCTATCGTCCTGCACCAGGACACCATAGCCCACCGCGGTCTTGGCACCGAAGCCGAGCCACTCGAAGGCGTGCTGGAAAGCGGCACGAATGAGATCTTGCCATCGGTCCACCAACTCGGGGGCCACTTTTTCCAGACGCCGGGTGTCACACACCACGTGGAAGGTGAATTGGGATTGGGGTGGAATGCTAAGAAACTTGATGATCTGCGGATCCCCACTGTCGTGGGGCACCTCCCCTTCCTGGTAATAATGTTTCTGATGGGGCGTCATGATTTCCACGCGCAGCTTGTTGCCGTGGACTTGCGGAATAACGTCCCAAAAGGTGAGACAGCCGCGAAAGTGATCACCCTCACCCGTGGCTGGCTCACGACCGAAGAGGAGGTCGATCATGGAAAGCCTGGGGGAGGTACCGGTCGATTTTTCTGGATAATCCCACTGCGCCTCGTTCGACCAGCCCTGTGTCTCTCCCCATAGGCCTTCAGCAAGCTCTTGAGCGGCACGGCGCACGATGCCCTTTACACCGGAACCCGGCAGATAAGGCAATCCGTAGGGCCAGAGAAAGGCAAAGCCGTTTTCCAGGGGGTGTTCGTTGCCCAGGCCGGTGGCGAAGGGGGCGGTAGAAACGGCGTGCAGCGAAAGAGACGCCTGACCAAACGGAGCGATCATCACCATTTGGCGCGACCGCAAGGCCGACAAACGGCCACGATCGTCTTCGTTCAGTTCGACGATTTTCCTCCAGACCTTTCTGGATGCGAAATCGTTCTTTTCCCAAAGGTGTGGGAAGTTTTTCCGGTTGCGCATGTGTTCGATGGCGGCGTCCATGCCATTTTGCGACAAAACACGGTTCAGCTCTTCCGCCTCTCTGCTCTTTTTTCCTGACTCCTTGCGTACTTCTGCTTCTTGATCCGATCGCTCCGTCCAAATATCCAGGAAATAAGTGAAGCGGAGCCCCGGTGAGGCGGAGCGAAAGTCCTTGCCCATGTAAGCGGGTACTGCTGCCGTAGTCATGCGAAGACTCCTTGTGTTACGATGTAATACGTGGATCTTGCCGAGGAATGTGCCATGCCCACCTTGTCCGTGCGCATCGACGAGGAACTGGACGCGGAACTCACCGAGTTAGCGCGCCGGCAGCACCGCAGCAAGAGCGAGTTGGTGCGCCAGATGCTGCGCCGCCAATTGGCTCTGGTGGCCTTCAAGGAAGCCCGCCGCGAGTTGTTGCCGTTGGGTGAACGAGCCGGCCTGATCACCGACGAAGACGTGTTCGAACTCATGTCGTGAGGCTGCTGCTGGACAGCAACGTGCTGGTGGCCGCCTTGGTGGGCCGCGGGCTGTGAGCCGATCTCGTCTCCCTGGTCACGGCATTGCACGATATGGGACAAGTGAGCGCGCATTTCAGCCCCACTGTGGAGGCCGAGGTACACCGCATCCTTACGGACAAGTTGCATGCGACGCCCGAGCATCTTCGGCTCGCCCAGCGTTTCTTCGCCACGCTGGAACGCGTGCCCGACGGGGCTTGGACGGCCCCGCCGGATTTTCCCGACCCCGGCGACGTGCCCATCGTGGGCGCGGCCTTGGATGCCGGCCTCGATATCTTGGTGACCGGCGACAAGGACTTGCTCGCCTGGGCACCGACAGCGGACTTGTCCATTCCCTCGCCCAGGGAGGCCTTTCTGGCCCTGTGCGGGCTTTCCTGAACTCTCCATCATGAATTCTCGTCCCGAGCAGCAGCCATCTGGCGCAGCCATTTGAGCCAGGCCATGGCCTCGGTGTTGATGCGCTGGAATTCGGTGGCATCTGATTGCATCAGCTCTTCCATGAAGGAGACGAATTCCTGCGGCGTGCCGCAGGTGATGTGCAGCCAGTCCCGCAGGTGCTCGGCCACTTTTTCGTGGCGCCCTCCTTTGTCGTGGCAGAAGGCCATGACCTGCATGAGGCCGGAGTTCATGATGAGCGCGGGCAGGGCCTTCGCCGTGTTGACATAGTCGGAACCATGCGCTTTCACGCCTGCTTTAGCCTTTTGCCAGGCATGCCTGGCGCGCCGTTGTTCCAAGGAGAGGTGACTGCCGTCGTTTTGGGCTTGCATGTGCATTGCTGCCTCCTTCAAAGATTCCAGTGCAGGCGGGCGAGGACGAGACCACGGCCGGTGGTGGCGTCACCGCCCAGTTGCAGAAGTTGGCCCTGCTCGTTGCCGAGGATGTTGGCCACCTTGGCCATGGCTTCTTGAGCCGTCATCTGCAGCCCCTGAGAGCGGCTGGGACCGGCCATGACCGGAGCGATGAGCAGGGATTCGGGGGGTAGATTCTCGGTGTAGAAGAGGCCACCATCGTCGGCGGCACCGGTTTTGTCGTCGATGCGCACGTGTGGCTCCACGAGTGTGGCGTTTTCCACGAAGTAGGCGAAATCGGTGTCGGAGAGGACGACGAGATCTTTTTTCAGCTTTTCCCGGAAGTAGTCGTAGGCGGTGTCTTTGGGCAGAGCGAGATCAGCCAGACTGGTGCTCAGTCGAGCAAGTTCCTCACTCATCTGGGCAGTGTATTCGAAGGCTTCCAGGTGGAGTTTGTTGTCCGAGAGCAATTCCGGGTTGGCCAACATGCAGTGCTGTGCCGTGACTCCGAGAACGGGCCATTGCACGGCGTAGCCGCACAGGGTGAGTAGACGCTGAGCGCGGGCGATGGCCTGGGGGCAGGTGGCATAGACGTAGCCATTCTTGAGGCTGCGCACGGGGAAGGCGAGTAGCTGAGCATCGCCGAAGGAAACGGCACCGGCGTGCAAGGTATCACTGCCCGATTCAGGGCCAAAGAGGGCCTCGATGATTGAGGTGTCGCCCCCCAGCGCGTTCCAGCCATGGCGCAGAGCACCCTTGATACCGGAACCGGCGAAGCTGGGGTGGTGGGTATGGCGCTCGCGCTGGATGGGGTTATCGATGAGCCCAGTGGCACTACCGGCGCCCATGTGTACGGGGCTGACGGCATAGAGAAAGACAATGGCTTTGTTCTGAAACATGTGATAACTCCTTGTCTGTTCATGAATGAATCAAGCGGTGATCTCCTTCAAGATCGAGGATTCCACAGCGCAAACTCGCAGGCATTGAAGCCTTCGGCGCGGCGCTGGGGATCGCCCCCTTTCTCCGGCCAAAGGCCTTCACGGGTGATGCGCTCCAGGGCCTCGGGAGTGACCTGCAGGTCCTCGATCCAGTACACGGCACCGGCGGGAACGGCACGTTCGGCTGGCTTGGGATGCCGTTGAGCCAGGTCCCAGCCGCTGACGACGCCATGCCGGGGGATGGCGGCGCAAACCACCTGTCCGCGGATTCCTTGGGCCTGGAAGCGACCTGTTTCGTCTTGGCTGGGAAGGCGCCAGCCGCCGGGGAACAGGGCCGGGCTGGTAAGCACCAGACGACAGCGGCCGGCGCCGGCAAGGGCGGCGTAGTCGGGGCGGGGCCATCGGATCGCGCCCACGGTCGAAAGGGCGGCGCTGCGCCCGTCGCCCCCCAGTCGTACCAGGCCGGTGGCCGGAGGTTCGGCGCCGGTCACTTCCACCAAAAAACCCACATCTTGCTTCAGGGCCACGCCTTGGACGGTGAACAGCTTGCCCTCCTCGGCGCTGCGGGTGTCTGGCGCCAGGGCCACGCCTACGCGGTCGTCGAGGCGCCACAGGGCCTCGCTTTTCACGAGGTGTTCGGCTGCGATGGGCTTGCCTTCCAACCAAGCTTCCCAGCCAGCGGCGCTCAGCCACAGGCCCGACACCGGTTTGTCCTGCTCATCGATGGCAAGGACAGGGTGATGCGCCAGGGGCGCGGAGGTGGCGATGGCCTCATCCAGGACAGTAGGGCTGAGATAGCGGGTCTGGTAACCGCCGTCGTGCTCCATGACCACCACGTCCGCCGGGACGGGATGGAGCGCTTCCACTGCGCCTTCCACACGGCGGGCGAGGAGGAAGCGGCTGACGCGGAACGGTCCCGGACTCTGGGGCGTGCCCAGCCCTTCGACCGGTGCCTCGCCGGCGGCGAATGCGTCCAGGTCGATGCCCGCGTCCACCAGCATGCGCGAGCGCAGGGCACCGGCGGCGACGGAGGGCCAGGGGGGCATGAGGGCGGCGCCGTAGCTGCCGGCGGCGCCGAACAGCTTGTTGCCGCGGGGGAAGATGACGTCCAGGGGTTCGAGGAAACGATGGGCTGTCATGACTGGGCCTCCTGAGCAGGCTGCGTGTTCTCGATGTATTCTTCTCGAGGTGGACCGGTCCGCTCCTCCCGGGCGAGGAACTCGGCGACACCGAGGAAGTCGGCGAGCCAGGCCTTGGCAAGGGCCTTGTCACGTCCGATCGTGCTGGCCTTTCCGGCATGCGCGCATGCCTGCGCCACCAAGGCCTTGGAGAGCCCGGAAAGATCGTAGTGATCGCGGGTGGTCTTCTTGCCACATTGGCGCTGGAACTGGTAGGCGAGGAGTTCGGCCAGCATGTCCTGGGTGGCGGGATCCTCGGGCTCGGGCATGTCCGGCAGCCAGTGCAGGACGTTGTACACCGCGCGGCGGGAGGTGGCCGGCTCGGCGAGGAAGTTTCGCAGGCAAATGAGCAAGCGCAGGGGCTCACCCCAATTGGCGGTGAGGCGCAGCGCCCCGCCGCCGCGCTTGACCACAGTGATGGAGAAGGCATTGCGCCCGCCTAGTTTCTTGGCGCGAGCCTCGGCGGCGCGCAGCTCCCGCAGCACTGCCCCCAACGGTGCCTTGTGGTGGGCGACCACGGCGCCGCAGGAGGCGGTGGCCTTCTCGCCCATGAGGCGCAAGAGACGTTTGCGATAGAGGACAAAGCCGTTTTCCTGGAGGGCGTATTCGTTGAGCCGAACATCGTGTATACCCACATCGGCGGGATCGATGCCGGAATAGACGGCACGCGCCAGACCCATAGCGGTGAGCAACTCCCCCACCGGCAACATGGCCATGAGGTCGTCGCCGCCGGCGTAGAGAATGCGGCCATTGTGGGCCCCCTCGATGGCCGCCGGGGCCAATTTGAGGGAGAAGTGGTTGAGGGCCTCGGAGATGGCCATGTGCCAGGCGGGTGTGGCCGCGCGTGGGGCCTTGGCGTATGCGCGCAGCTCGGGACTGGCCTCGTTCAACCCGGCGCATACCTTGGGGTGGAAACTCTCCTCATAACGCTTTTCGGCCACCGCTGGGTCGGCGCTGAGCCAAGCGCCCATCTTGTCACCATCCATGAGCAAAAGGGCGTAGTACTTCTCCGGCGACGTGCCCAGCCATTTTTCCAATGATTTCTCGGCTTGGCGCCGTGCGGCCTCCTGGCGCCGGCCCTGGTCGTCTTTTTCGTCGAGGTCCTCCAGCCAGACGGGGACAGCCTTGTAATACGCCTCGTCTGGATGATCCCGCATTGCTTCCGCCAAACGGCGCGGCAGGGGATAACGCTCCCCCACGTAATCTTCCAGCTCTCGCCTCAGTTCAGGCGGTATTTCACGGTTTTCCTCCAGGGCGCGGGCCAAAGATCCGGCAATGGCCATGGTATGAGTGCTGACCACGAAGCGGCTGAAACCCATGTCCAGCCTGTTGGCCAGCTCGTCGCGGAACAGGGTGGGCCATAGGCGTTTGAGCGTACCCAGGGCGGAGAGACGCTCGCCCTCCTTGACCCAGCGGGGTTTCCGCTCCGCCACGCGCTCCCACAAGGATTCTTCGGGGCTGTAGATCCCCCGCTGTGCCCGGTCGGTGGTGAGCCATTCGTTCTCGCCGCTCAGGGTGTCGCGCCAGCCTTCCTGGGTGAGCTGTTCGAAGGGTCTCAGGGCCTTGGTGGCGGCGAGGCTGCGCTCGGCCAACTCGAACCAGGCGGGGTAGAGCATGCCGGGGTTGGGCGGCCAGAAGTCGTCCCGCTCCTGGCGCAGGACCTTTTCCATGATTTGCCAGACTTCGCTGGCCAGAAACCCTGGAAGCTGGCTTTCGAAAAAAGGTGCCATGGCTCGCTTCAAGCGTTCGGTGCCTTGCACCCGGCCCTTGGCGTCGGTTTCGACCAGGTGCCAGGGCACGGCCACCCATTGCACCTCGGGGAAACCGCGGAGCTGTTCCTCGATCTGGCGGTGGCCGGGCAAGTCGGACCGATCTTCGATGCCGGCGGCATCCAGCACGCAGCGGTAGGCTTCCCTGGCTTTGTCTGCCACCCAAGTACGCACCCGTTCGGTGATGGCCTCGGCGATCTCGCGCGCCTGGGCGGCGGGAACGAGAGCGGTGAAGCGGTTGGGCAAGGCGGGGGAGAACAAGGGATTGGCATCGCTGATGCGGCGGGTCCAGTCTTCGTTTTCGAACAACCCGGCATCCAGACCCACCTCCTCGCGCAGCCACAGATCCACCAGAGGAACGCCGCGCAGGCGGGGGAAAAGAATGGACTGTGGACCGAGGCGCTCGCACACCACCTTCATGGCCTCCCAGCCGAGGCAGGCGAGCAGATGGGAGCCGGCCCACAGGTCGGAGGTGGCACGGGCACTGGCAATGAAGGGTTGCACCGGTCCCAGGGAAACCACCAGGTGCGCAGGACCGCCCTGAGCCTCGTCCAACAGGCAGGGCGCGAGGGCCTGGGCCAGGTCCAGGTGGTCGAAGATGGTGTGGTCGGGCACGCGCGAATCGGCGGGAAGCTGGGGCCAGACGTTTTTGAGATCGGACTGGCGCTCCTCCGGACCGAAACGCCAGAAGGCCAGGGCCGTCTTGCGGTAGTCGATGGTACCGCCGCTGCGGTGAATGAGGCCTTGGAGATGAGCCTTGGCAATGCCCTTGATTTCCTCCGGTTCAGTGTCACTGAGATCCAGCAAATTGTGTTGCCGTCCGGTGAGGGGATGGATCACCACCGGTTCTCTGGTGAAACGCACTTGCTGCCAGGCAGGCCATTGGTCGCCGTCCACCTCCCTGGGGAATACCGCCCGGTCGGCGGCGGAGGCCCAATGATCGGCCCGCTTCACCGCCTGGGCGATGTCACCTGGCAGCGGCGAGAGGCCGAGCGCCTCGCACAACTCGAGGCTGGTGCCCCCTTCGTGCCCCTCGCGGGTGCGCATGAGAATGAGCGCCTTCTCGATGGGATCGTGGAGAAAGGCGGCGATTTGGGTCTTGCTGAGACGCTCCTGGTCAGTCATGACGGCTGCTCCATGGAATGTTGTGCCAATATACACATTTGGAGGTGTATGCTATGCGAACGAACATCGTGCTCGACGACGAGCTGGTAGCCGAGGCCATGCGGGTGAGCGGCGCGCGCAGCAAGCGCGAGGTGGTGCACCTGGCGTTGCGCGAGTTGGTGCAGCGCCACCGACAGCGGGAGTTGAAGGCGCTGTGTGGGCGCGACCTCATCGACCCGGACTACGACGTGACCGAGATGCGCCGGCGAATGGATCGTGACGTTGGTTGACACCACCGTATGGGTGGACTGGTTGCGAGGCAAAACGACGCGCGCCACCACGCTGCTGGATGCACTGCTGGACGAAGGTGAGGTCCTGGTGGCGCCAGTGATCTTGCAAGAAATTCTGCAGGGCGCGCTCGCCTGCGGCCCTGGAGACCCTGCGCAAGCACTTCACCGGCCTGCCGGTGCTTGCCCTCAGTCTGGATGCATGTCTAGCGGCAGGGACCCTGTACGCCCGCTGCCGCTGGCATGGCATCACCCCGCGCCGTCCCCACGATTGCCTCATCGCCCAACACGCCTTGGAGGCGGGCGTCCCCCTGCTGCAGGCCGATCGGGACTTCGCCCGTCTGGCCCAGGTGGAACCTGCGCTGCAGCTGTTGCCGTGACGGTGGTTCATGCCTTCACCCTCGTGAGTCGCTTATCCAAGACCTGGTGCACTTGGCGCCAGGCGTCTTCGATGGCCGAACGATCTCGATTCCCGGCCTTGCCTTTCGGCGGCCAGACGGGCATGTGGTAGAGGATGCCCACCAGGCCACCGCTCGTTTCGCGCACCCGGAAACGCAGGCTGTTGGGGAGGCGGTAGCTGCTCCAGTTCCGAACGCTGTGGTTGGTGACCGGGTAGGCGAGCCAGTGGCGCAGCTCGGGATGGGATGCGTTTTTCCCCGAATGAAATTCCAAACGAGTACGGAAGCCGATCTTGATCTCGGCCAGCTTCGCTTCCAGGACCGACCAATCGGGACAGGGCCCGGTCTGCCAGATGAGGGGGCCTCGATCGTCCTGGCCGATGGCGTGGGGGTATTCCCGATCCAGACATTGGCGCCAGTCCCGCAGGGGCAAGGGGGGCGCGGTGCCTTCCAGGCCGTCGAAGACGAAAGAGCCCCAGCCGTTGCGGGCGCGCCCTCCCAAGGTGCCGTAACAGTGGGCGAGCCATAGGGCCTCGTCCAGCTCGTCGCGGGCCGCCGCCGGAAAGGCGATGCGAATCTCGACGGCCTCACCGGCGTCGATGGCAGGAGAATGTGCGAGTTCCGTGTGTCGCGAAGCTTTGTCGTATTGGAGGGGACCGAATGCCAAATAGAGATGGGCCCCGATAGACATACCGCTCTTTCCCACCTCCGGATGACGAACACGCGGTTCCTTCCCACCCAACCACTGTTTTCTCCGACCAGGCCGCCATTCCCCCAGGCGTAGGAGTACCCTGCTGCGCAGAGAACCGGCTTGCCGGTCGTCGGCGGCCGTGCCGAACAGAGCCCCCTCGGCACGGCGCATGGCGGCCACGTCGTCACGGAATCCGTGGCTTCGGCACCACGCAACTCGCCACCATTCCCGCAGCAGGTGTTTGATGGGTGGGCTGCGCCACTGGCCGCTCTGATCCGCGCCGCTGAGAAAGGCGGGCGTGAGGAAGCGAAGGGTGTAGCAGCGGGTTTCCATGCGCGTGTCTGCTTGGTTCATGGCTCTCCTCCAGGATTGGCATTCGAGGATAGAGACTTCTCGGGTGCATCGTCAGCAGTGGCAAGCTTGCTTTTACGTGCCAGCAATTCCATGGCGAGGCGGCTCCAACACTCCAGCGGGAGCGTCATGGCGTCCTCCGGTGACAGCCAGCACAGATGGCCAAGGTCCGCAGTGAATGCGGGTGGGTCGGCGATGTGCACCTTGAAAACCAGCCCCCAATGGACGTGCCCCACTGCGGTCTGCTCTTCGTTGAGGATGCCTAGAAATTGCAAGGCATCCGGCGCGCATTGCAACTCCTCCTGTATTTCCCGGCGCGCGCAGGCAAGCAAGGTCTCGCCGAGGTCGGCATGCGCGTCCACGCCCTCGACATGTCCACCGATCCCCAGCGACCACAAACCGTGAAGACGGCGCTCCGTCCCTCGGCGCCGGTAGGCGGCGATATGGCCGCGCGAGTCGCAGGCCAAGACATAAGGGATCGGCTGTTTCCAGCACGGGTCTTCCTCGGCGGCCGCGCGCTCCATCCAACACCAATGACACTGGGTGGACAACCAGCGGTGCAGCGCCTCCCAGGAGATGGCCAGGGCACCTTGTTCGGGCAACCAATCGGACTGTAAAGAGGCGCGACTGAAACAGAGAATGGCGTCGGTACTCATGCCGGTTTGCCTCCATTCGTGAGTTGCCGGACGATTTTCTCCTCGGCCCGCAACAGATGATGGCGCCGGTCCTCACGGCTGCAGAAAGCCGCCTGGAAACCATTGCGAATCAATCGCAGGACCTGCCAGTGACTCAATCCCCCCTCGGTGAGGGCGGCGGCCTTGTGGTATTCGGCGGACAAATGGGTACGGGACATGCCTGGGTCGTCGGTGTTGATGGTGACACGCAGGCCCTCGGCGAGGTAGTGAGCCAGGGGATAGGGGTGTTTGCCACGGCCGAGAAGGTGGTCGCAAAAGCCGACGATCTGGTCGTTGGAGCTGGGGCACATCTCCAGGGCGATCTCACGGTCGCGAAAGCGCGCCAGCAGGTCGGCGTTCTCGGCGAGAGTGAGACCGTGGCCGATGCGATCGGCGTTGAGTTCGTAGGCGGCCTCCCAGATATTCTGCACCGACGTGTCTTCGCCGGCGTGGATGGTGAGGTGAACGACGCGTTCGCGCAGGGGGCGGAAGTCCCCGCGCAGCTCCGCCGGAGCGCGTGCGTGTTCGGCGCCGGCCAGGTCGAAGCCGACGAAGCGCCGGGCGAAACTCTTGTCTCGTTCCAAGCGCCCTTGCGCCAAGGCGATGTGTTCTTCGATACGCTGGCGATCGCCATGGCGGCTGGCGATGAAGAGAAGGCGCAGGTCGGTGTGTCCGGCCATGGCCTCGGCGGCAGCGAGAAGTTCGTCGATGACCGCATCGCCGCTGAGGCCGCCTCGGGTGTAGTTGAGGGGCGAGCAGCGCAGCTCCAGATAGGTGATGTGACGCTCGCGGGCCTGGCGGGCGAGGATGTCGAGGGTGGCGCGCAAGGTGGCGCGGCTCTGCAAGAGGCCGGAGCCTTGCAAATCGCCCAGGGCCTCGTAGCGTTCGATACCGATGGCGTGGAAGCGGACCGGGTCACACCAGTCGCCGAAGATAATGGCGTCCAGGGCTTCCGGGGCGTCGGCAAAGGCGAGGAGGAAGGCACACACGCCGAGCGGCTCGGGCAGGCATGGCCAACGCCGGCGCAAGGCCTTGAAGTCGGGGCGGCCATGGGCGTCCCGCCCCAGCCAATTGACGATGGCCGTCAGGTCACCGTGATCGATCCAGCGTCGCAGGCTCGCGAAGTCAGCCTCCAAGTCATCTCGCCAGCGGCGTGCGCGGTCCACCCGGACCGCTTCGGCCTGAGCGGCTTCGATCATCTCCGGCACCGAGAGAATGCCGCCCAAGTGGCAGTGGAGTTCGGCCTTGGGGAGGGTGTCCAGCCAGGCGATCTCCTGATCCCGCCGGACCGGATCGGTACCGATGCGTTCGCGACGCAACGTCTCGACGGTGGCGGCAGGCAGGGCATAGAGCGCGCGAAAGTTGCCGGCCGGCTCCTCGGCACTCAACTGCAATCGGTAGTTGGCGAGAAGACTCTCGGCCTGATGCTGGATGCTCTCCACGGCATCCAGGAAACAGGTATCGGGAGACACAGCGCCGGCTGGCGGTAAGGGGCCGGCAGCCTCGTCCAGGTGATATCTCTCGGCGGTAACGGCCTCGCTGGGCGGGGCACCGGCAGCGACCAGAACCGGCAGTAAGGAACCGGCCAATTCTTCGGGCAGCGGTCCAGTGAAGGCGTCGGGGCGGCCTTGATATTGGCTCAGTATAGCCCGCTGCTTTTCGTCTATACGATCGAGGACGTGCACCAGGGCGCTGTGACCGAACACTTGGCCAGCGCGCTGGAGGTCGGCACTCATGGTCTTGCGCCCACCGGCGAGGCCGAGCACCGGCGGCGGGCGGTCGCGCCCGGCGTGGTAGGCCAAACGGTAGATGAGATCGGCCATGGCGCGCACGTCGGATTCACTGTGCAAGTCGCTCATACCCTCCAACCACCAGAGTCGGAGCCCGACACCGAGGGCGGCCGCCCAGCGGCGCAAGCGCGCACCATGCTGCTGTGCCGCTGCGGCAGTGGCCACTACCCAGATCTCACCTACCGCGGGCGGTCGGGTGGCGGGCAAGTTGGAATAGAGGGGCAGGGCTTCGGGGTTGGTGAAGGCGTAGGTCTCGGGGATCACCGGCCAGGAGCCACCAAGGGTGCAGAAGAGCCGGGGTGCACGGTTGAAATCGTCGTCGCTGTGGGCGCCGATCATGGCATACGTTCTCAGGTCAGCAAGCGGGAGATGAGGCGCTGGAGTTCGCTGTCCAAACGCTCCGGGTTTTGTAGGAGTTGACGCAGTCGGCGGCTGTCCGGGACCGTGGCATGAGCGAGCGCATTGCGCAAGTATTCCAATGACTGGTAATCACCCCACAGCTCGTCACGGCGCGCTTCGATGAATTCCCGCTTGAGGGCCTCGCGCGCCCGTTTGCGATCTTTGTAGCGGTTGGGGTCGCCTTCGCCACGTTCACTCATCCAACGGGTGAGCACAGCCTCCACGGCGAGAAGGGCGGCACGCAGATAGTCCCTCTTGCGCAAGTGCAACAGGGCGAGGCTACGCTGGTGGGCGTAGAGGTCGCCGTGACGTACCCAAGCCAGGCGCTCGCGCAGGCGGCGGGCGAACAGGCGTGCCGCGCCGGGCAGGGGTTGTTCCAACACCGGCAGGAAGTGCTGCAGATGGCGGCGTGCATCGGGCAAGTCGAGGAGGCGCTCGAAGTGGGCGGCACGGCGCAGGGCCGCGACACGGTCGGATTCCACACCTTCTTGCTCCAGCAGATCGGCGAAGACGCCGTAATCGCCGTCGTCTTCGTAGCGGCGCCAGGCCTCGATCCAGGCCTGCAGTCGCATGAGTCCCTGCAAGCGCAGGACGGGGGTGATGCCATCTTCGGTGAGATCCAGGGCGCCATACCAGATCTCTTCCACGGACAAGCGGGTGTTGAGGGCCTCCAGGAGATGAGCGGCCACCAGGGAGAGCATGGGCAAATGGCGCAGGCCGTGGGTGACGTCGAAGTGCACCACGTCCTCGTCCTGCACGATCTCAGCGAGCCGATCGAGCAGCTCCTCCTGTTCGCTCAAATCGCGGGCATAGGGAATGAGCATGAGATCCACACGCCGGCCGGTGATGGATTCGGCCAGCGGTTGCAGGCGCGCCAAGTGATGCTCGGTGACGGCCTGGGCCTGGGCGGCCTCGTAAAGTTCCAGCCGCTCGTCTTCTTCCCGCCCGGGTTGCGCGCGCGCCAGATGTTCCACGAGGACGTCCCACATGGAACCGGCCGTACCGAGCACGATCAGGCGCTCGACCGCCAGATGCTCTGCCAGCAGCAACCCGAAGAAAGGTCCGCTGCGCTCACGGCCATCATCGGGAAACCGATAAGTGGCTGCCCGATAGCCCGTATCGGGATCCATACGCGCGCGTCCCAAGAGACTGATGAGTACGCTCATGACTGCATCTCCCACAATATGGATTTCGAAACCGAAGACAAATGCCCACAATCCTATAACTCATGCACATGGCAATGAAGGAAGAGATCGTGCCATCCACTCTTCATTGCCGAACTCCAACTTCACTTTGCAATATTCTTCCGCGAGATTTTGCGACCAGGTGCAGTGGCAGGCTTGCCATCGGACGTCAGGGAACAATATTCGATGGATTCCGGGGGTAGGCGTAATTGAAAACGCGGCGGGCGCTTGCCACCACCATCGATACAATACCGGCGTGCAGCGACTGTTCCCAATTCCCGTTCGAGTCTTTTGCGCAGTTTGCTCAAGTGGCTGGAGAAATAATTGCCATCCATGCCTTGCTTCAGGGCTTCTTCCGTACGATCCCTGTCGTCCATCTCATTGCCTCGAATACGTTTGTATTCCGTTTTGAACCATTCGGACCAGTTCTTGTCGGGCACGTGTTTGTTGGGTGCCGACAGCGGACCCTCACCTGCCTGCGCGCGGCGGGCGAAGAGGCTCAGCAGGGCCAGTTGGGCGGGCGGCAAGGCGATTCTCTTGCCCGCCGCCTCGATGCAGCGGCCGGCCAGATCGATGCGCAGGCGCGCGGGTTCCAGGGCCCGGCGGGCACTGGTGACCACGTCGCTGAAGTTCGCCCGCCCCTCGCGCAGAGCCTCATCCACGCCATGCCGCAGGCTGACGAAGGGAATCTCGGCCAGGCTAATCCGGGCCTCGGATGTGTCCGCCAGTTTGTTGTCCCGGGTGGTGATGACGCGGCGATAGGGCGTGGGATAGAAAAAATCCCAGCTCGACTCGTAGGGCTCTTCCACCAACACATGCGACAAACGGTCCTGGGGGCGCGCGAACAAGGACAAGGCGTAACCGGCATAATAGCCCATGGTCTTGCGTCCGCCGGCGATGGAGACGTGCAAGGCACTCTGATCATCGGCAGTGAATGACCGGATCAGCTCGGTGATGAGATCCGCGGCCAAGCGATTGTCTTCCGGCGTACGAATATCGTCCAGCATCCTGCCATCGGCATCCCGGATGACATGGATGTTCGACTCTTCGAAACGAACACCGGAAATTTCGTAGTCCTGGCACAGGCGATAGAACCAACCGGGGTCCTCCGACAGCAAGGCAAGTTTGACCCGCTGCGCCCCTTCCGCAGTGGTCAAGACGTGGACTTCCGTCGGAACGAACGCGGGTTGCAATTGTTGGGTGAGGGCATACAAGGTCTCGGTCACCACTTGCGGTGAGAGCCCGGTCACCACAAACAAAATGCGCCGACTGAAAAGGTGAGGTTCTCCGCCAGGGGAATCGGCCTGTCGTTTCGATTTCGACACGTGCCTTTGTTTCCTCCCGTTATGCGTTCAGCCCATAGGCTGAAATGGGCTCTATGGCAGAACCCGCTCCCGCGAGCAATCGATAACGCCCCAAACCCATGCTCGTCACGGCACCAGCATGAACGTATTGACCGAGCCACAAATAAGGCCAGAATGGCGCCGCCTCCGGGCTGGAAATCGTGAACTGCCCCAGCAGACCGCCCAATTTCATCTCTTGACGCTGCCGGGAAGAATAGCGTTTCCAATCGAACCACTTCAGGTCCCGATCCGCTATCTCCACCATTCTTGCAGCCTCGACCAGGGCCTTGAAATCCACTTCCGGTTCACGTTCCCCATGAAAATAACTCAACAAGGAGATCCGTCGCAGGAGATTGGAGAAGAATGCCCCGAAGCCGAATTCTTCCACACCGATTGGACTGCCCTCTCGCTTGATCCGCAAGGGCGTCTCCAAGCGTAATGTGATCTCTCCAGGGGTGGGTGGCACCTCCGGGATCTCGGGCTCCAGAACACGGCAAGGGCCACTGCCGCTATAGATCTCGAACCAGCGCCCCGACGAAAGACTTTGTTGTTCTACGTGCAACAACACCATGCGGCCGCGACGGCCGCCGATACCCGCTTGCGCGGCCCGCTCCAAGGCATGAATAAAATAAGGCAGATAATGGTTGCCGCGGCCGAAGAGACTCAATCCCAAGACAAAGGTACTGCCCTGCGGAACGATCCCACCTTGCATACCGGACACGAGCACGAAGGGGTGAGGCGCCGCGGGATATTTGCGCATGCGCTCACTGTCACGTGGCGGGGGCGTCTCGAAGACATAGGCGTACCCGCAGGAGTGGTACAATAAACAGTCACTACAGGATACCTGACGGGTGATGCAGAAGATCCGCTTCAGAGCATGCCCCAAGGCACCGCGCCAAGCGGACCCGGAATAGGGAGGCAGCGGCACCTCCTCCAGGGCTTCGAAGAAAACGCGATAACGACCAATGGGCAGGATGGGTTGTTGTTCTGTCCCTGCTGAAGTGCCCACTCCACTCCCGGCAGAGTGATTTCGCTCTGCCGCTCCCTCCTCTCGATCACGATGTGGAGAACACCAAAAAACCATGCTACTGTCAAGCCTACAGGCTTTACTTTTCATGGACTATTCCCTCACGAAAACCGAACATTTCCTCCACGCCGTCTCCTCGCAATGGTTGTTCTGACTGCAACGATGTAGATTGTTCCAATGTAGATTGCTTCGGGGCCTCCTCTCGCATGAACAAGGGCTCCAGCTCTACTTCCATGGGATTGGGCACCAGTTTCAACATGGCGCCGCTGCTGGCATCCACTACCGCACCGATCAGGCCTCCCAGCACGACGTTGCCTGCTATGCCCACAGCTCCGGCACCAGCCACCTGATTGGTGACCTGAACTTCCACCGGCTCATAACCTTCCTTGGTGATGAACACCACGAAACTGCCCTTGCGCTTCTTCTTGAGCACGCAGGGCGTCTTGCAGATCTCTCCCGAGGACAGGCGTACGTCGGCCCCTACGGGCTTGCTGTTGACGACGAATGCCTCGGTGGTACCGCGAGTAATCGTGGCACAGCTGCCGAACTGCAACAGCAGCGGGGCCACTAGAATAGGAAGCGCCTGCTTGGTAGTCGCATAATGTGCCGCATGAATCCTCCAATCCGTCTATCTGCCTTTCGCGCCAACAAACTACCTCGCAGGATTCAGGGAAACACATGTGGCAGGCTTGCGAACCAGATACCAGATGTCAGACGTCAGATATCAGATTGAAGACGCTGGTACCCTTGGAACAGGACGGTCTTGTCACCAACTTGCGCGGCCCCATCTTCCCTATTACTCTGACCCCATGAAGTTCAAAGACCTGCGCGATTTCATCCGCCTGCTGGAGCAACAGGGCGAGCTGAAGCGTATTGGCGTGGAGGTGGATCCCTGCCTGGAGATGACGGAGGTCTGCGACCGTACCCTGCGCCGCGGGGGGCCGGCCTTGTTGTTCGAAAAACCCAAGGGGTACGACATCCCGGTGCTGGCCAACCTCTTCGGCACGCCGCGGCGGGTGGCGCTGGGGATGGGTGAGGATTCGGTGGAGGCCCTGCGCGAGGTGGGGAAACTCTTGGCCTATCTCAAGGAACCCGAACCCCCCAAGGGCTTCAAGGACGTATGGGGCAAGCTACCCCTGCTCAAGCAGGTGATGAACATGTCGCCGCGCGTGGTGAGCAAGGCGCCTTGCCAGGCGCACGTGTTGGAGGGCGACGCGGTGGATCTTTCGCGCCTGCCCATCCAGACCTGTTGGCCCGAAGACGCGGGCCCGCTCATCACCTGGGCGCTGGTGGTCACCCGCGGCCCGCACAAGGAACGCCAGAACCTGGGGATCTATCGCCAGCAGGTGATCGGCCCCAACAAGGTGATCATGCGCTGGCTCTCCCATCGCGGAGGCGCGCTGGATTTCCGCGACTGGCAAGCAGCCCATCCCGGCGAGCCCTTCCCGGTGGCGGTGGCCCTGGGGGCCGACCCGGCCACCATCCTGGGGGCGGTGACGCCGGTGCCGGACACACTGTCCGAATACGCCTTCGCCGCCCTGCTGCGCGGGGGCAAGTCCGAAGTGGTGCGATGCCTGGGCCAGGACTTGAAAGATCTGCAAGTCCCGGCCTCGGCCGAGTTCGTGCTGGAGGGTCACATCCATCCCGGCGAGGAGGCCCCGGAGGGCCCCTTCGGCGATCACACCGGTTATTACAACGAGGTGGAGACCTTCCCAGTCTTCACCATCGAACGCATCACCCATCGCGATGATCCCATCTACCACAGCACCTATACCGGACGGCCGCCGGACGAACCCGCGGTGCTGGGAGTGGCCTTGAACGAGGTCTTCGTGCCCATTCTGCAAAAGCAGTTTCCGGAGATCGTCGATTTCTACCTGCCGCCGGAAGGTTGTTCCTACCGCTTGGCCTGCATCAGCATCCGGAAGCAGTATCCGGGGCACGCCAAGCGGGTGATGATGGGCCTGTGGTCCTTCCTGCGCCAGTTCATGTACACCAAGTTCATCATCGTCACCGACGACGACGTGGACATCCGCAATTGGAAGGACGTGATCTGGGCCATGACCACGCGCATGGATCCGGCACGAGACACGACCATCGTCGAGCACACCCCCATCGATTACCTGGATTTCGCCTCACCGGTGTCCGGGCTGGGTTCCAAGATCGGATTCGATGCCACCAACAAGTGGCCGGGGGAAACCAACCGCCAGTGGGGCAGGCCCATTCGCATGAGCGAGGAGGTGGTGAAGCAGGTGGATGCCTTGTGGGAAGCGCTGGGAATCGAGGAGCGCACGTGACGCCCCCCTGCTGCCCCCCCCTTGATGGGCGGGTGGACGCGCGGAATTTTGAAACAGGTCCCTAGTCTTGCCCAGCGCCCAAGAAAAATACCGGCAGAACAGTCCATTAGCCGTTTCACGCGGCCGGGTAAGAATCGGCACCGAATGCCGATACATTAACAGGCCGTGAAATTCGCTCAGGCGAGTGCGAGACAAGGCGAAAATGGCCGAGAAAGCGCAGTTTACAAACAGTGTAAATGAGCATTTCGAGGCCATTTTCAACACCGGATCGCGCCGCGTGAGTAGAACTTCACGGCCTGTAAGGAGTGAGGGCATGATGCCCGCCATGCGGGGGTTGATCGATGTTCTGGTGGCTGAAAAAGGAGCAGGCTCCGCCCAGGATCGCCCTGGTGCTGCCCGGCGGTGGCGCCCGGGCGGCCTACCAGGTGGGCGTGCTGCGGGCGGTGGCGCGGCTGGTGCCCAAGGATGCGCCCCTGCCCTTCCCCATCGTCACCGGCACCTCGGCCGGCTCCATCAATGCCACGGCGCTGGCCATCCACGCGCATCAGTTCCGCAAGGGCGTACTGCGCATCAGCCGGGTATGGGAGAACTTCCACGTCGACCAGGTCTTTCGCGCCGACACCCTGGGGCTCGTCAAGACCGGGGCCCATTGGCTGGCGGCACTGCTGGTGGGAGGGTTGGGGCGATACAACCCCTATGCCTTGCTGGACCGCAGCCCCCTCTACCCCCTGTTGGAGCGGTACATCCCCACCGAACGCATCCAAGAGGTCATCGAGGCCGGTCATTTGCGGGCCCTGGCGGTCACGGCCACCAGTTACAAGACGGGCCATTCGGTGACCTTCTTCCAGGGCGTGCCGGGGTTGGAGCCCTGGGACCGGCAGCGGCGCGTGGGCAAACCCGCCCGCATCACCATCGACCATCTCATGGCCTCCTCCGCCATTCCGTTCATCTTCTCCGCCGTGCGCATCGGCAACGCCTATTACGGCGACGGCTCCATGCGCCAGATCGCGCCCTTGAGCCCGGCGGTGCATCTGGGTGCCGACAAGATCTTCGTAGTGGGCATCCGCAAGCCCTACAACGGAGAAGAGGACGACGGGGAGGACGCCGCCTATCCCACGCTGGCAGAGATCGCTAGCAATGTGTTGAGCAGCATCTTCCTGGACAGTCTGGACACGGATCTGGAACGCCTGGAACGCATCAACAAGACCATCAGCCTCATTCCGGACCGGCGCCTGGAACAGGGCGGCATCGCCTTGCGCCCCATCGACGTGCTGGTCATCTCTCCCAGCCAGAGCATCGACCGCATCGCCGAGCGCCATGCCCACCTGCTCCCCCCGGCGCTGCGCTACCTGTTACGAGGGGTGGGCGCCTATAGCCGGCACGGCGCCACCTTGCTGAGTTACCTGTTGTTCGAACGCGCCTTCTGTCGCGATCTCATCGCCCTGGGTTACCACGACGCCATGGCGCGCAAGGACGACATCCTGCGCTTCCTGGCCCTGGAGACGGCGGCCCGCAAGGAAGCGGCGGCTTCCTCCTGAGGGAAGCCTCGACCGGAAGACTCAACCGGAAGGATTCAACTGGCCGTCGTGGGACTGGGACGCCGCAAGGGCACCACTTTGGCCTCGGAGGCTTCAGGCAGGAGGGGCGCCCTCGCAAGACGTGACTCGGCGACCTTGCCGTTGAGGGCATCGAGCAGGCCGTTCTCTCCGTACACGGACTGCCACATCATCTTATAGATCCGCAGAAAGGACTGGGTGGGATTGCGGCTCTTGCTGCGCTCCATTTCGATACGCCACTGCAACCCGGTGAGCCGCTGGCGCATCTGCAGCGGAGCCTGAGCAATGGTTGCCTCGATGACCTCACGGCGCTTGCGCTCAAAGGCCGTGGGATCCTGTTCCGCCAGTTCTTTCCAGGCGTCGAAATCGAAGTATTCAGGCCTGCGAGATCTTCCGGTCATGCGCGTACTCCACTTGAAACTATATTAGGGGAACTATTTGGGACACTCGATGGCGATTGAAAAGCGATTCGGCAAAGCCGCCGAATTCAACGTTTCTATAGTTTACTATAGTTTACCATCTTCCCAGTCAAAAAACCGGCGCACGTTTCCTTTGCTCAACGAAAATGCTCAATATCCAATTGACTCGTCTCGATGCCCCCAGGACTCGATACTCCCCGTCAGGATGCAGGCAGTAGCAAGAGAAAAGGAGGAAGCGACGGCTACCTCCCTCCCCCTGTTTTGTGTCGTCCCTGGTAGCCGCCGCATCCGAACCCTCGTCCTCTTTCCTGCTCGCTGCATGCCGAGCCCTTCCCCTCCTTGCGGAACACCCCTTTCCCTAGAGGCGAAGTCCCTCTAAGCGGACTTTCCGCAGGCACTCGGAGAGCCACCCGGAAATTGTTCAAGGGATTGATTTTATTTATTATTCTTAAATTGTCGAGCGGACGACCCACACTCCTCCTCACGGGCCGATCGCACGCACTTCTAGAACTAAGGCAAGATCCAGGCCACAAAAGACAACCATATGTTCTTTATAAAATTTTTTATGGGTTTGCGGCTATGGAGCACACAATGACTGTAAAAGTTCCTGACAAACATGATGGCCTTCATAGGCCCGATAAAAACGGTTGGTTATAATTTCAAATTTTAAAACAAAAAGTTAACAGAAAATGTCTTGTCGCGTTGCTGTAAAGAATTCCGACACCTCGTGTAAACCGCCCGAACCGCCTTCCGCGCTCGCCTGGGCGAATTTCAACAACCTAGGGCATCAGGGGGCGCAACAGGATCACCATGGCCACGATGACCAGCGGCATGGCGCAATTGAGCAACACCCCGGCCCGCACCATGGCCTGCATGGGGATGCGCTCGGTTCCGAATACGATGGCATTGGGCGGAGTGGCCACCGGCAACATGAAGGCACAGGAGGCGCTCAGGGTAGCGGCGAGCAACAGCAGCGTGAGATCCAGCTCGTTGCCCAGTGCCACCGCCGCCAGGATGGGCAGCATCACCTGGGTGATGGCCGTGTTGCTGGTGACCTCGGTGAGGAAGGTCATGAGCAAGGCCACGAGCAACAGCATCACCGGCAAGGGAACGGCGGCGAAAGCGGTGAAACGTTCGCCCAGCCACTGCGAAAGCCCGGACTGCTGCATACCGGTAGCCAGGGCGAAACCGCCGCCCAGCAGGATGAGAATCCCCCAGGGCAACCGGCCGAAGGCCTCCTTGCCCAGGATGGGCCGGCCATCGCGGCCGGGCAGCAGGAACAGTGCCAGGGCCCCGGCGATGGCCACGGTACCGTCGTCCACGCCCGGATAGGGTAGCAGGCTGCTCCATCCGGGAATGGAGAAACTCTCGCCGTGGATGCCCTTGCGCGTCATCCACGCCAAGGCGGTCAAACCCAAGACCCAGGCCACGAAACGTTCCTCACGGCGCATGGGCCCCAGGCGGGCGCGCTCGGCCGCCAGCGTGTTTCCCGCCCCGGCACCGGCCCAGGCGATGCCGCGCACGCGCAGGGCGAACAGGGCCAGCACGACCACCAGCCCGGCCAGCACTACGGGAATGCCCACCATCATCCATTGCATGAACGTGGGCTTCAGATGCGGGGCATGGCTTTCCAGCGTCTCCAGCAGCACCAGATTGGGCACGGTGCCCACCGGCGTCCCCATGCCTCCGATGTTGGCGGCATAGGCGATCACCAGGAGCAGGGCGGCGGCGAAACCGCCCAGCCGCATCCCCTCGCTGTCGTGATCGATGCGGCTCAGGACCGCCAGCCCCACGGTCACCATGAGCATGGTGGTGGCGGTGTTGGAGATCCACAGGGAGAGAAAGGCCGTGGCCAGGGCGAAACCCGCCAGGATCTGGAAAGGGCTGGCATGCCAGCGCGACAGAATGGCCAAGGCGATACGCCGGTGCAGGCCGGTGCGCTCCAAGGCCTGGGCGATGAGGAAACCGCCGATGAACAGGAACATGATGCTGGTCATGTAGCGGGGGGCGATTTCCTTGGCCGTGGCGATGCCGGTGAGCGGAAAGGCCAGCAGGGGCAGCAGCGCGGTCACCGCCAGGGGAACGCATTCGCTAATCCACCAGATGGCCATCCACAGGGCGATGCCGGCCATGGCAGGGGCGTGGGGGTGGTCCGGGGTCTCCAGCAAGAGCGGTGTGAGCACACCGGCCAGGGGACCAAGAAAGAATGCGATGCGTCTCATGGGCGTTTCGGTTCAAAGAATGGATACAAGTGCCAAGCCGATATCACCGTGTTGCAACCCCCAGGCCTCCGAACACTTCTCTCTGTCCTTTGTCCTCCGTCCTCCGTATCACAGCGCAGTCACGAAGTCCCGCACGCCACGCATGATCATGCTCACGGAAACCAGGTTGAGCAACAGCCCCATGAACTTCTCCAGAGCGGCCAGCCCCCGTTCTCCCAGCGCCTGGCTCAGGCGCCGTCCCGGCAGGAAGACCAGACAGGCCAGGGCGAAGACCACCAGTAGCGCCAGCAGCACCGTCTCCAGGGGCATCTGCTCCTTGGTGCGCAACACGATGAGGGCCGTGATGGCCGAGGGGCCGGCGATGGAGGGCATGGCGATGGGCACCAGGATGGGATTGTCACTGTAGTCGTCGGCGAAGATCTCGCGCGCGGAGCGGAAGATCATCTTCAAAGAGATGATGAACAGGATGATGCCGCCGGCGATGCTCAACGACCAGGTCTCGATGTTGAGATAGCGCAGGATGGTGTCCCCGGCGAGGGCGAACGACAACAGCACCACGAAGGCCAGCCCCAGTTCCCGCAATACCGCCAGCCGATAGGCCGTGGCATCGAGACGGGCCAGCACGGCCACCACGAAAGGCAGGTTGCCGAAGGGGTCGATGACCAGAAACAACAGCAGGACGATCTCGATCAGCTCCATCCGCGTGAGCATAGCAGGCTTGCTGCGGGCATCGAAACAGGGGATGATGCCCGCCATGAAACTGCACTTCACCAAGATGCACGGCCTGGGCAACGATTTCGTGGTGATCGACGCCGTGCGCCAGCCGGTGACCCTGAGCCCGGAGCAGATCCGCCACCTGGCGTGCCGGCGCCTGGGCGTGGGCTGCGACCAAGTGTTGCTGGCGGCACCGGCCCAGTCGCCGGCGGCCGATTTCCGCTACCGCATCTTCAACGCCGATGGCAGCGAGGCGGAAACCTGCGGTAACGGCGCCCGCTGTTTCGCCCGCTTCGTCCACGAGCGGGGCCTCACGGACAAGCGCGACCTGGTCCTGGAGACCCTGGCCAGACCCTTGCGCACCACCCTGCTGGAGAACGGGCAGGTGCGCGTGGACATGGGCGTGCCGCGCTTCGAGCCGGCGGAGGTTCCCTTCCTGGCCCCGGCCGCCGCCTCCTCGTATTCCTTGGCGGTGGGCGAGGAAACGGTGGAGATCAGCGTCCTGGCGCTGGGCAACCCCCATGCCGTGCTCCTGGTGGAGGACGTGGAGCAGGCCCCGGTGGCGCGCCTGGGTCCTGCCATCGGCGCGCACGAACGCTTCCCGCGCGGCGTCAACGTGGGTTTCCTGCAAGTGGTGGACGAACACCACGGCCGCCTACGGGTCTACGAGCGCGGCAGCGGTGAGACCCTGGCCTGCGGCAGCGGCGCCTGCGCAGCGGCCGTGGCGGGCATACGCCGCAGGCTTTTGCGCTCGCCCGTGGAGATTCGTCTGCCCGGCGGCCCGCTCTCCATTCAATGGTCAGGCGCAGGACATTCCGTTATGATGACCGGACCGGCAACCTTTGTCTTCGAAGGCACCATCACACTATGAGCACACCTTGTGACGAAACGGCAGCCATCGACGAAAAGGTGGTGGCCGACTATCTGCGCCGCCATCCCGATTTCTTCCTGCGCCACCCGCGCCTGCTGGCCGAGCTGGAATTGATGCACGAAACCGGACCGGCCACCTCACTCATCGAGCGCCAGGTGGCCATCCTGCGGCGCCACAACCGGCAGTACCGGGAACAGTTGCACGAATGGATCCGGATCGCCCGCGACAACGACCGGCTCATCGCGCGCCTGCACAAGCTCACCCTGGAGCTGCTGGACGCCGCCGACGCCGCGCGAATCGTGGCGCTCCTGCGCGAATCCCTGCTGGCGGACTTCGAAGCGGACGTCGCGGCCCTGCACGTGCTGCATCCCGAAGCCCGGCGCCTGCTGGGATTGGAACAAGACGCCTTCCTGCGCCTCGAGGCACGCCCGCTGCCCCCGGAGCTGGACAAGATCGTGGCCGCCGCGCGGCCGGCCTGCGGCAAGTTCAGCGACGAGATCCTGGGCTGGCTGTTCGGGGAGCAGGCCGCGCCGGTGGCCAGCGCCGCCCTGCTGCCGCTGGAACTGGGCGGACAGGCGCGCGGCCTGCTGGCCATCGGCAGCCACGACCTGCGGCGTTTCCATGCCGAGATGGGCACGGCCTATCTGCAGCACCTGGGCGCCCTGGTGAGCCGCCGCCTGCGCCCGCACTTCGAATCGGACTGAAACATCTTCTGCATGGACCTGGAGGCCTGGCTGGAACGCTTTCTCTCCCACCTCCAGGTGGAACGGCGCGCCTCCCCCCACACCGTGGCCGCCTACCGGCGCGACCTGCGGTGCTTTCTGGAATACGGGCGCACCCAGGGCGTGACCGAACCCGCCACCCTCAACCACCACCAGGTGCGAGGCTTCGCCGCTTTCCTGCATCGCCGCGGCCTGCACGGGCGTAGCATTCAACGACATCTGTCGGCCCTGCGCAGTCTGTGTGAATTCCTGGTGCGCGAAGGCGCGCTGTCGCACAATCCCGCGCGCGCGGTGCAGGCCCCCCGCGCTCCCCGCACCCTCCCCCAGACCCTGGACGTGGATCAGATGCAGCGGCTTCTGAACCTGCCGGGGGACACGCCGCTGGTGCGCCGCGACCGGGCCGTTCTCGAACTGTTCTATTCCTCGGGCCTGCGGCTGGCAGAACTGTGTGCCCTGGACCTGCCCCAACTCGACCTGGACGGCGGCACGGTCACGGTCACCGGCAAGGGGCGCAAGACCCGGGTGGTGCCCGTGGGCCGCTGCGCCCGGGACGCGCTGCGGGACTGGCTGGCGGTGCGCGGGCACTGGTGCGGTGACCCGGCGGAACAGGCCGTGTTCCTCAGCCGGCGCGGGCGCCGCCTGGCGCCGCGCAGCCTGCAGCAGCGCCTGCAATACTGGGCCGCCCGCCAGGGGCTGGCGGGCGGGGTGCATCCCCATCTCCTGCGCCACAGCTGCGCCAGCCACCTGCTGGAGTCCAGCGGCGACCTGCGCGCGGTGCAAGAACTGCTGGGGCACGCCCATCTCTCCACCACCCAGATCTACACCCACCTGGACTTCCAGCATCTGGCCCAGGTGTACGACCGCAGCCATCCCCGCAGCCGGAAGTCGGAGGGCGGAAGACAGAGGTCAGCGGGCAGAGCGCAGAGGACGCAAGACCAACAGTCCTGAATCCAGGCCACGCTTCGGCCGTTGTTTTGTTGTACAATTTCCCTCCCTGCCCATTCTCTCGAGGAGTGTACACACGTGGAGCAATTCCGGGGCACCACCATCCTGTCCGTGCGCCGTGGCGGCCGGGTCGTGCTCGGCGGTGACGGTCAGGTCTCCCTGGGCAACACCATCATGAAGGGCAATGCCCGCAAGGTGCGCCGCCTCTACAACGACCGGGTGCTGGCCGGTTTCGCCGGCGGCACGGCGGACGCCTTCACGCTCTTCGAACGCTTCGAGGGCAAGCTGGAGATGTACTCGGGCAATCTCACCCGCGCCGCCGTGGAACTGGCCAAGGACTGGCGCACCGATCGCATCCTGCGCCGCCTGGAGGCGCTGCTGGCGGTGGCCGACAGCCGCGCCTCCCTGATCATCTCCGGCAACGGTGACGTCATCGAACCGGAGAACGACCTCATGGCCATCGGTTCCGGCGGCCCCTATGCCCAGGCGGCGGCCCGCGCCCTGCTGGAACACACCGAATTGAGCGCCCGCGAGATCGTGGAGCGGGCCCTGGGCATCGCCGCGGACATCTGCGTCTACAGCAACCATCATCTCACCATCGAGGAACTGGAGGAACAGCCGTCTTGAGCGCCATGTCTGCCATGACACCGAGGGAAATCGTCCAGGAACTGGACAAGCACATCATCGGCCAGGATGCCGCCAAGCGTGCCGTGGCCATCGCCTTGCGCAACCGCTGGCGCCGCATGCAGGTCCCGGAGGCTCTGCGCAACGAGATCACGCCCAAGAACATCCTCATGATCGGTCCCACCGGCGTGGGCAAGACCGAGATCGCCCGCCGCGTGGCGAAGCTGGCGCAGGCGCCGTTCATCAAAGTGGAGGCCAGCAAGTTCACGGAGGTGGGCTACGTGGGCCGGGACGTGGAGTCCATCATCCGCGACCTGGTGGACATCTCCATCAAGATGACCCGCGAACAGGAGATGCAGAAGGTGCGCCACCGCGCCGAGGAGATCGCCGAGGAGCGCATCCTCGACATCCTGCTCCCACCCCCGCGCGACGGCGGCAGCGAGGAGATGGCCGAGACCCGGCAGAAGTTCCGCAAGATGCTGCGCGAAGGCAAGCTGGACGACAAGGAGATCGAGGTGGAGATCCGCATGGTGCCGGTGGGCGTGGAGATCATGACCCCGCCGGGCATGGAAGAGATGAGCAGCCAATTGCAGAGCATGTTCCAGAACCTGGCGGGTGAACGCAAGCGCAAGCGCCGCCTGCCGGTGAAGAAGGCCTTCAAGCTGCTGTGCGACGAGGAGGCTGCCAAGCTGGTCAACGAGGAAGACATCAAGAGCCGGGCCCTGGAGAACGTGGAGCAGAACGGCATCGTCTTCCTGGACGAGATCGACAAGATCGCCCGGCGCTCCGAACACGGCGGTCCCGACGTCTCCCGCGAAGGCGTGCAGCGCGACCTGTTGCCGCTGGTGGAGGGCTGCACGGTGTCCACCAAGCACGGCATGGTGAAGAGCGATCACATCCTCTTCATCGCCTCCGGCGCCTTCCATCTCAGCAAGCCCTCCGATCTCATCCCGGAGCTGCAGGGGCGCCTGCCCATCCGCGTGGAATTGGAGGCCCTCACCGTGCAGGACTTCGTGCGCATCCTCACCGAGCCGGACGCCTCGCTCACGGAACAATACAAGGCGCTCATGGCCACCGAGAACGTGACCGTGGAGTTCACGGAGGACGGCATCGCGCGCATCGCCGAGATCGCCTGGCAGGTGAACGAGCGCACCGAGAACATCGGCGCCCGGCGCCTGCACACGGTCATGGAACGAGTCATGGAATCCCTGGCCTTCGAGGCCTCGGACCTGAGCGGCAAGACCGTGGTCATCGATGCGAAATACGTCGACGAGCGCCTCGACGAGCTGGTGCGGGACGAGGACCTGAGTCGTTACATCCTGTGAGGTGGCACGCATGAACGGCCCCCGCCCCACGAAGATCAAGCTGCACCGGCGCTCGCGCATCCTGGAGCTGGTCTTCGACGACGGTTCCCGCTTCGAGCTGTCCTGTGAATTCCTGCGCGTGTATTCCCCTTCCGCCGAGGTCCGCGGCCACGGGCCGGGGCAGGAAGTGTTGCAGACCGGCAAGGAAAACGTGAACATCGAACGCATCGAACCGGTGGGCCAGTATGCCGTGCGCCTGTGCTTCGACGACGGCCACGACACCGGTCTCTATTCCTGGGATCTGCTCTACGATCTGGGACGCCGCAAGGACGAGTTGTGGCAGCGTTATCTGCAACGCCTGGCCGAAGCCGGTGCTTCGCGCCGGGAGGAAGAGGCGTCATGAGCGAGACTTCGGGCGGCGAGACACGGGCCCAGCCATCCGGCGAACCGGAAGCCGCCGGCACCACGCACTTCGGCTTCCAGCAGGTGCCGGTGCCGGAGAAGAAACGCCGCGTGGGCCAGGTGTTCGATTCCGTGGCCCAGCGCTACGACATCATGAACGATGTCATGTCCTTCGGCATCCACCGGCTCTGGAAGTGGCTCACCATCCACTTGAGTCCGGTACGCCCCGGCCAACAGGTATTGGACCTGGCGGCCGGCACCGGCGATCTCACCCGCCGCCTGGCGCGGCGGGTGGGCGAGACGGGCACGGTGGTCGCCGCCGATATCAACGCCCGCATGCTGCAGCGCGGCCGCCAGCGCCTCACCGACGAGGGCATCGCCGGCAACGTCCATTACGTGCAGGCCGATGCCGAGGCCCTGCCCTTTCCCGACGACTGTTTCCATTGCGCCACCATGGCCTTCGGCCTGCGCAACGTCACGTGCAAGGAGGCGGCCCTGGCCCAGTTGTGGCGCGTGCTGCGTCCCGGCGGCCAGGTGCTGATCCTGGAATTCTCCAAACCGCGGCTGCCCGGATTGAGCCGTGTCTACGACGCCTATTCCTTCAACGTGCTACCCCGCCTGGGCAAACTCATCGTCGACGACGCCGACAGTTATCGCTATCTCGCCGAGTCCATCCGCATGCATCCGGACCAGGAAGCGCTGTTAGAAATGATGCGCAGCGCCGGCTTCGCGCATTGCGAATATCTCAACTTCTCGGCGGGCATCGTCGCCCTGCATCGGGGCTACAAACTGTAGGAAGCGCCGCCATGTCCGTCGCCACCCTGTTGCAAGACGGCGCCCTGCAGATCCTGGAGCGGGCCTTCGACACCGCCCTGCGCCTGGATCCCCAGAGCCGGGCGCGACTCGGCGCCCTCGCCGGCCGGCAACTGGCGGTGGAACTGCAAGGCCTGGGACTGACCGTGTATCTGTTCGCCACCACCGGCGGCCTGCGCCTGAGCACCCGCAGCGAGATCTCCCCCCATGCCACGCTCAAGGGTGCGCCCTTCACCCTCCTGCGCATGGTGCTGGCGGGTGAGCGCGATCAGGCTCCGCACCCGCGCCCCTTTCCGGAAGGACTGGAGATCGCGGGCGACGTGGAGACCGCGCGCCGCTTCCAGGAACTGCTCGCCGGCCTGGACATCGACTGGGAGGAACAGCTCGCCCGCGTCATCGGCGACGTGGCGGCCCACGAGACGGCCCGCGCCTTGCGCACCCTGCGGGACTGGTGCCGCCGGGCGGCGGTCGATCTGGAAGCGAGCACGGTGGAATACCTGCGCGAGGAACAGGCCCTGCTGCCCTACCGTGACGAGATCGAGGCCTTCGCCGCTGCGGTGGACACCCTGCGCGACGATGCCGAACGCCTGGAACAGCGCATCCGCCGCCTGCAGCAACGGGCCGCCCATCGCCTTCCCTCCTCCCGCGGAGAGGAGGCGTGATCCAGATCCAGCAGGCCCTGCGCCTGTTGAACATCAACCGCATCCTGGTCAAGAACGGCCTGGACGAGGTCGTCTTCGCCACCCATCTGTTCCGTCCCTTCCGCTTCCTGCTCTACCTGTTGCCGTGGAATTGGTTCCGGCGCCCGCGGGATCCGCGCGCGGTGCGCATCCGCCGCACCCTGGAGGAATTGGGCCCCATCTACGTCAAGTTCGGGCAGATCCTCTCCACCCGCCGCGATCTGCTGCCGGACGACATCGCCGACGAACTGGCCAAGCTGCAGGACAGCGTCAGTCCCTTCCCCGGCTCCGAGGCCCGCCGCATCGTGGAACAGACCCTGGGCCGGCCGGTGACCGAGATGTTCGCCGCTTTCGACGAGACCCCCATCGCCTCCGCCTCCATCGCCCAGGTGCACCCCGCCCGCCTGCGCGACGGCCGCGAGGTGATCGTCAAGGTGGTGCGCCCCGGGATCGAAGAGATCATCAAACGCGACGTGGGATTGCTCTACATCCTCGCCGAGCTGGCGGAACGCTACTGGAAGGAAGGCCGCCGCCTGCGCCCTCGTGAAGTGATCGCCGAATACGAAAAGACCATCCTCGACGAGCTGGACCTGGTGCGCGAGGCCGCCAACGCCTCCCAGTTGCGGCGCAATTTCAGCGGCTCGGACCTGCTCTACGTGCCGGAGGTGTACTGGCCCTACACGCGCCGCCGGGTCATGGTCATGGAACGGATCTCCGGCATCCCAGTGAACGACGTCGAGGCCTTGCAGGCCGCCGGCATCGACCTGGAGAAACTCTCGGAGCGCGGCGTGGAGATCTTTTTCACCCAGGTGTTCCGCCACAATTTCTTCCACGCCGACATGCACCCCGGCAACATCTTCGTCTCCCCCGCGGGCCAGTACATCGCCGTGGACTTCGGCATCATGGGCACCTTGAGCCCCGAGGACCAGCGCTATCTCGCGGAGAACTTCCTGGCCTTCTTCAACCGCGACTATCACCGCGTGGCGGAACTGCACATCCAGTCGGGCTGGGTCCCCGAAGGCACCCGTATCGACGAATTCGAATCGGCCATCCGCACCGTGTGCGAGCCCATCTTCGAGCGCCCGCTGAAGGAAATCTCCTTCGGCCGCCTGTTGCTGCGCCTGTTCCAGACCGTGCGGCGTTTCAACATGGAAGTACAGCCCCAGTTGCTGCTGTTGCAAAAGACCTTGCTCAACATCGAGGGCCTGGGGCGCCAGCTCTATCCGGACCTGGATCTGTGGCGCACCGCCAAGCCCTTTCTGGAACGCTGGATGCAGGATCACATCGGCCCGCGCGCCTTTCTCAAGACCCTGCGCCGCACCAGCCCGGAAGTGATGGAGAAGATGCCGCACGCACCCTTGCTGGCGTACGAAGTGCTGGAACAGTTGCGCCAAGGACGCCTGAAGACGCGGGCGCCCCCCCAGGAACTGGAAGCCATTCGGGAAGAGATCACCCGCAGCCAGCGGCGCAATTACGGCGCCATCGTCGGCGGCGCCCTGCTCATCAGCGCCGCCGTCACCGCCGGCCTGGGTGATACCCTGGGCATGCTCCTGGGCGGCATTCCCCTGGTGAGCTGGATCCTCGCCGCACTGGCGGTGGCATTCTTCTACGCCGCCCGGCCTTAGCAGGCAGTCGAAATTCGATCGGGCGAATGCGAGACGAGGCGAAAATGGCCGAGAAAGCACAGTCAATAAATGAACATTTCGAGGCCATTTTCAACACCGGATCACGCCGCGTGAGTCGAATTTCAACAGCCCGGGTCAGGATCCTCCTTCACCTGGCATAAAGAGGACGAGGGACTCGCTCTTCATCCCGGCCGTGAATAGATGAACGCCGTCAATCCATCGCATGTCCCGCGAGCCGTGACGATAAGCGATTCCCACACTGGATTCCCAGATCGAAAGAGATGGAACCGGCAGCTCAAACTCGTTGCCGGTTCCATGTCCCTGGGGACTTGTTACGCCGCTCTCCTGCCCGCGGTTTCAGTAGAGGTAGACCGCACCAGCATCGAGAACCGAATTGTCGGCCTCACTGCTGCCATCGCTGTCCTCCCAAGGTGCGCCCACGGCCAGGGTGTGGCCGTCGGCGGACAGTGCCAGCCTGCCAAATACATCTCCAGCGTCGGTGTTGCTGGCCTTGACATAGGCTCGTTGCCCCCAGGTACCGCCGTCGTAGCGATAGAGATAGACTGCGCCGGCCTCATCGGCGTTGTCGTCCAAGGCATCGCCACCGAGGCCGGTGGCGGTGCTGCCTTCCCCGAAGGCGCCCACGACCAGAATATCGCCGTCGGCGGACAGGGCAACGGTAGAGCCGAACACGTCGAACTCCTTGGGGTTGGAGGCTTTGAGATAGGCCTCCTGGCTCCAGCTCTGCCCATCGAAGCGGTAGAGATAGACCGCACCGGCACCTGGGAGGGAGTTGTCGGCCTCACTGCTGCCGTCGCTGCCTTCCCAGGGCGCTCCCACGGCCAGAGTGCGGCCGTCGGCGGACAGCGCCACAGCGCGACCAAACTGGTCATCCTCACCGGCGTTGGAAGCCTTGACATAGGCCTGCTGGCTCCAGGCGTTACCATCGCGATCGAATACATACACTGCTCCGGCATCCGGGAGCGAGTTGTCTCCGGCGTCACTACCATTACCGTCCTCAGAGTAGGCCCCAACGGCCAGGGTATCGCCGCTGGCGGACAGCGCCACGGCGCTACCAAACCAGTCAAACCCATCGGCATTGGAGGCCTTGAGATAGGCCTGTTGTGTCCATGTGTCGCCATCGAGGACGTACACATAGACCGCGCCGGCATCGAGAGCCGAATTATCAGCCTCACTGCTGCCATCGCTGTCTTCCCGAGGCGCGCCCACGGCCAGGGTGCGGCCGTCGGCAGAAAGTGCTATGGCATCACCAAACATATCATGCTGGCCGGTGTTGGAAGCCTTGACGTAGGCCTTCTGGATCCAGACGCCGCCATTGCGATTGAACACATACACTGCGCCGGCGTTACTGCCGCCACCATCTTCCCCCCTGGCTCCCACGGCCAGGGTATTGCCATTGGCGGACAGCGCCACGGCGTGACCAAACCAGTCAAACTCATCGGCATTGGAGGCCTTGAGATAGGCCTGTTGTATCCATGTGTCGCCGTCGAGGACGTACACATAGACCGCGCCGGCACTCGATAGGGAATTGTCGGCCTCGGTGCTGCCGTCGCTGTCTTCACCGGTCGCGCCCACGGCCAGGGTGCGGCCATCGGCGGACAAGGCCATGGCCACACCGAAAAAGTCATTGCTATCAGGGTTGGAAGCCTTGACATAACCGATGGCAGCGGTCATGGCCGGCACGTCCACCATCACTTCATCGGAGTCGGAGCAGCCGGCATCGTTGCAGGCCTGGAGCAAGTAGCGGGCGTTGATGCGCCCTGGCAGGAAGACCTCGAGGTCATAGCCGGTGCTGTCCGCCGCCAGGCTGGCGACCACGGTATAGCCGGAGATGCCGTCGGGGTCTTCCAGCAGGCGGTATTCCGTCTCACCCGCCACATCGGACCAGGTGAAGCGAAAGGTCTTGACCGGGCTATAGTCCAGACTCAGTTCGGGGGCCTCGGGCAGGCTCTGCGAGGCCTGCTGGAGGCTACTGCCGCTACCACCGCCGCAGGCGGAAAGAGCGAGCGACGTCAGCAGCACGGTGGCGCCGGTGAAGTGAATTTTCATGGCTCGGGGGTTCATGGAAGGTCTCCTTGTGATTGCTGTTGGGCCTTGGATGCGGCGGGAGCCCGTGATGACGGGCCCCGCCATCCGTTTGGCTCTCTCATCCCTCGGGGTGATAGCACGCGTATTCGAAACGGTTTTTGCTTGCGTTGAACTGCTGCCAGCCAAGTTGGTGGCCCGTACTGCACACCGGTCTTTCACTGACACAGAGATAGTTATGGCCGCCTTTGTGTTTTGGTTGAATGTTTACCGCCTTGAATCCTCTGGCGCACTTGGGTGGCCTGTTCTGGATGGTCATACCCATGTTCTTGTTTGGAAACATGGCATTTCTGGCCCCATTATCGGCCACGGCCAGTGCCGGCAGGCCGATGATCGCACCGAGAGCCAGGGTGAAGATGATGAAAAGGCCGTTTGTCACGATGGAACGTTTCTTGTGCATGATGTGCTCCTTTTTTATTGAGATCAGTTTGGTGGAAGCCGGCCCGTCCGGCTCCCTCGGGAAATGGGTCGCGGGGATTGCGCGTACGGTTCAAACGGATTTCGGCTGCCGGTCTACAGGTCTAGTCGATTGCCGATTTGCTCGTGCTTCACCCCTACCACCGGGTGTGGCGGAACAGGGTTGTCAATTTTCAACCTGGATTTGTTGCCGAAATTGCGCCGGTTCGAATGGGTATCGATGCACAACAGGGCGTGGCGCGCGGCGAATGCCAAGAGCCCGGCCTGTGGCCTGTGGGTGGAGTTGCCCCACCCTCCACTGTTTCCGCTCATCCCTCTGGAGCTTTCGCCGAGGCGCGGGATAAGCTACCCAGAGCGGGAGCAGCCGGGTGTCTGAATCAATCCCCAGCCGAAGCGGTGGTCGCGCCCCGGGTCACCCAGGTCCCGCGCCCGGCGGCGCAGGGAGGCCTCTCTTTCGAGTGCGAGGGCGGCGCTGACGAAAGGAACGGCATAGGAAGTGCCGCTCAGATAGGCGTGGGCACCGCCGGGACGGGCGCTCCAGAGATCGACGCCGGGGGCGGCGAAATCGATGTGGGGACCGGTGGCGGCACGACGCCAGGGACGACCGTCGGCATCGACAGCGGTGACGGCTACCACTTCCGGCTGGGCAGCAGGATAGCGCGGCGGCGCGCCGGGGCCTTCGTTGCCGGCAGCGGCTGCCACCTGGATACCCAGGCGATGCAAGCGTTCGATCACCCGTTCCACCAGCAGATTGCGCGGTCCGGCGAAGCTGAGATTGACTACTACCACCTGCTCGCCCGCCAGCCAGTCCAGGGCGGCAATCAACCATTCGCTGGTGGTTTCGGCGACATCGTCGCGCCAGCGGAAGGCCTCGGCCGCGTAGAGGCGGGCGCCAGGCAGCAGGCCTGCCACCCCGCCGGTTGCAGGATCGGCCAACAATTGGGCGGCAATGGCTGTGCCATGATCGGGAGGCGCTGGAAGCACGCCGGTGGTGACGATGCGGCGGGTGTGGATATCGGCCGAAGCCAGGTCGGGATGATCACGGTCGATGGCCGTATCCACCAATCCCAGACGCATCCCCTTGCCGCAATCAGGCGTGGTCTGCCAGCCCAGCAGGCGCGGTCCATAACGGCGTGGATCAGGAGATTTGCCCTGGAGGCGATAGCGGTGGTTGGCCTCCACCAGGCTGCGTTGCTTGGGCGGGAGCTGCCGGCGTAATCGCTCGATGGCCTCGGCAACGCTGGTCTCAGGGGGGATTCGAAAGACGCTCACTACCCAGCCGAGGCTGGAAAGCCGTTTGCGCCGGAGGATGCGCAGACCACTGTCGCGCGTCCGCGCCGCCAAGGCGCGGGCGGCGGCCATGTCTTCAGAAAGCACCATCACCTCTCCGGGTTCCACGGTGGGATCGTCGCCCTCCGGCAGAGGTGGCAATTCTTCTGGTGGCGGGGGCAAGGGAGCATCGAGGACGCTGCCACCGGCGAAAGGAAGGCGCAGTGGCAATGGTTCATCGATAGGGCTTGCCGGCGACTCGTCCACGGGCGCGGCCTCCTGCTCGGATGCAGGGACCGGAGCCGGCGTGTCTACTTGCCGGCCAGCGCTCCGGTCGTCTTCGATCTGCCGGTCTCGCGGTGCACAACGCAAGGTTGCGGCACGGCGGTTGTCGTTCTCGTCGGCCTCTTTGAAGCGCCTGTCGGCACTGATGATCAGGATCACCCGCCGCTCGCCGTCCACGGTTAATTCGCTGGTATACGCGATACGCCCGCCTGGAGCGCGCAGCGCCTGCCGCGGGTCGATCTCGCCAAGAGCGAGACGGTGGCGATCCCGGCCCACCGAAAGCCATACCGAAACGCTGCGATAGGCTGTCTCCGGCAGATGGCCGGGACCTTCGTTTTCCAGGGTGAACCGCACCCGGCAGTGGCCATCCAATTCCAGGACTGGGATGTGTAGGTCGGGCAGTGCTCGTTGCGCTGCGCGCAAGGGGAAATCTCTTTCCTGCGCCATGAGCGGGGCAGTGACCAGCACAAGGATCGATGCCAGCAAGCGATGGCGATCACTCGACCGCCACATGACGGACGATCTCTCGTTGCTCGCGCAAGGTGTTCAGGGCACGGGCCAGGGCCCGTTCATCCCCGGGCGTGACACCGGAGAGTTCGATGCGATAAAGGCCCACCGCGCTGGGACCATCGACGAAACGTGCATCCAGCGCGCGCAGTAGGGCGCGAATCTCCTCTTCACGGGCATCGGCATCGAATTGGATCTGCAATATCACCGCCTCCGCCGGTGGCGCTTCTCCCGCCAAACGCACGCCGATGTCGTCGTCCCGCTGCCAGAGATTGAACAGCAACACCCCCTGAACGAGGATCACCACGGCAGCGGCCGCCAGCGAGGGTTGCCACCAAGGCGTGCGGCGGCGAGCGGGAGTCTCGGCGTCGATCTCGCGCATCAAGCGCTTCAGCCCCAATTCGGGGTCTACGGAGGTGTCGGCAACACGTTTGATCCCCTGCTGCAGTCCGGTGAGGAACCGGACTTCCTCACGACACCTGCCGCAATGTTCCAGATGTGCCGTCACCTGGGCCCGCTCTTCTTCCGTCAGGGTACCGTTGACGTACCAGGAAAGCAGGGCTTCGACGTAGTCGTGGTCTTGGGGCTCATTCATGGCTCAACCACCTCTTCATGCTTCATCAGTGGGTCGCTGCCGTCACGAAAGTGGTTCATGCCATTTCCCCGCCCGTTCCAGACAGCGTTTGAGGGCCCGTTTGGCGTGCATCATACGGGTCTTCACCGTGCCTACGGGGCAAGCCAGAATTTCGGCGATCTCGGGGTAGGCCAAGTCCTCGAAGAAGGTGAGATGGACCACCACCCGGTGTGCCTCCGAAAGCTTGCCTAGACACAGACGCAATAGCTCGCCGTCGTCCATCGCCGCCAGGGCCGTGGCCGCGTCGGCCTCGTCGCTGGGTTCCGGGACATCGTCCAAGTCGGTGAGCACCGCATCACGACCGCGCCGTCGCAAAGCATCCGTGGCCTTGTAGTGGGCAATGCCCAGCACCCAGGTCAGGGCCTTGGAACGCCCCTGAAACTGCGCCGCCTGGCGCCACACGGCCAGCATCACGTCGTTGAGCACCTCTGCAGCCACCACCGGCTCTCCCACGCGCTGGAGGATGAAGGCATAGACGCGATTGTGATGATCACGGTAGAACCGCTCCAACGCCTTGCGGTCGCCGCGGGCGATGCGCGCCAGCAATGCTTCGGCCGTCTCGCCATTCATGGGGCGAGGACCCGCAACTCGCGCGGGACACTGGCTGCCAGCGTCTCTCCCTGCGGACCGATGGCCAACAAGCGCCAGTAGTAACGCCCAGGCTTGAGCCGCTCTCGGGTATGGAGAGGCAGGGTAACATCTTGTCGTTCTGCCGTCGCCACCAGACCTGTGAGCGGTGGCCCCTCTACCGATTCGGTGGCACGGATCTCCACCTGATAGGCACGCGCCTCGTCCACCGGCGACCACTGGAAACGGGTCTTCGGCGTGAGCGTAGCGCCTGGTAGCGGCGATCGCACTGTCAGTAGCGGCAGCGCCCGTTCGACGGGCGCCACCACGTAACGCAAGGACGGCAGCACGAAACCCACCTCGGGGGCATCGATGCGCAGCCGCAGCAGATAGGTCCCCTGGCTACGGGTAGGCAGCACTGGTCCCTCGATGGAGGCCTCACCACCGCCAGTGAGATAACGACGCACACTCCGCAATGGCCGAAATACCGGTTCGCCGCGGGTAGTAGCTGGTTCCGCCACCTCCCAAGTGGCGCGGAACTGGCCACTGCCGGAGAAACTCACCACCGCGCGGGGACGCAGCGCTTCCCCAGGTGCCACCACCCGGTGGAGCCAGCCGCCCTCGAAGCTCAAGGCCAGCCGGGAAAGATTGAACCCGGCCGCCGCCGCGCTGGTAAGGCGCATCTCGGTGGATGCGCTTTGAGTGCCGTAGCCGTCATCGAAGGTGCGCTGATAATAGATAAGCCTCACCCCTGCCTTGTGGGCCCGATAGAGCAGCGTGGCGGGAACGCGCACGGTTTCGCGAAAAGTGAAGGTATCGCCGGGGGAGACGGGACGCGTCTGCAGCAGGCGCTGCTCCACTCGTCCCAGCAACCGGCCAGTGTCGTCGTAAAACTCTCCTCGCTCGGAGAAGACGTCTTCCCCAGCTCGAACGCGGCCTGGCGGGCTGGCACTGCGCTCCACCGTCCAGCGCAGACTCACCGAGGTGGTCTGGCCCACTGGCACGGCAGCGTTTCCTGGTGTCACACCGACCGAGACGATGGCTGCCTGAACAGTGGTAATAAACGAAAAGAAAAGCAGACCCATCCATCGAATCGCTTTCATCACGATTTCTCCCGGGACCATGTCAGATCGAGGCGCAGGAAAACCTGCTGCTCACGCTGTTCGAAATCCGCCACATAGCGGTTGTCGCTACCTTCCAGTGAAATGGCGACACCCTCTCGCGGCCACCACTGGAGCTGGGTTTGGGCAGACGAGACGCGGCTCTGCATCCACATACTCGACTGATGTTCCCGGCTGTAACCGAATTGCAACACGAGTCGGGGCGTGAGTTGTTGTGAAAGGTTCAGCTCAGCCACGTTCGTTGTAGTCACGTCGCCATTGTCATCGTAACGCTCTCGCTGAAACGCAAGATCGACGTCCAGGACTTCCCAGAGCCGCAGCGCCAGGTTCAGTTCGCTGGCGCTACTTTCACTCTCGCCCCCTTGGCCGAGGTCCTCGTCCCGGGCCAGAGTATGGGCAACGGACCAGCGGCCACGCTCGTAATCGAAACCTGCCGAGAAGGTGATCGTCTGGGTCCGCCGCAGTGCACCCGCATCCAAACCGCCACCATCGCGCTCCACTCTCTGCCCGCTCCGCTGAACCTCCAATTCCAAACGTGGCAGGCCCAGCCATACGGGCGGCTGCCATTGAACAGGAGACCAACTCAGAGCCATGTTCCAGCGTTCGATGGCGATGCGCGGCAGGCCGGGTAGGCTGTCCACATTATCGTGCTCCCGGCCAGCATCGAAGCGCAGATCGAAACCATCCCAGGCGGCAGCAACGAAACCACGCCATCCCGCCCGATCGGCACCAGCAGCGGGATTGGCCAGACTGCGGAAGAAACTACCCAGGCTGCGCCATTCCAGTCCGGCCTCCCAATTCACCCGAACCTTCCCCAGGCGCAAGGGTCGTGTCGGCGTGTAACCGGCCCAGAAGGTATGGGCCTGCGACGTTTCGGCTGCGAGTGGTCCCGCGCCATCGTAATCGTAACGGCTGCCGGCCCATTCACCCCACAGGCGCAAACGGCGCTGCCACAAAAAGGCATCGACGGTCAGAGAAAGCGCACGGCCACTGGCAGTCAAATCAGGATCTCCCCCCACCCCCTCGCCCACCATCCCAGGATCGCGCCCCTGAAGCCACGTGACGCTGAACTGCAAGTCCTCACGTCGCCCGGCCAGGGGGCGAGCGGCCATGGCCAACCCAACGAGCCGGTCGGAGACATCGCCGGGCACAATGCCTGCGGAAAGCCCCACCACCTCCTGGCTGCGCAGGGCAAAGGCGGTAATCCGGGTGCCCCGTTCCGGGCGCTCCAAGCCGATGCTCAGACCGCGGCGCAAGAATCTCTCTTCCACGATTAGACCGGAGGACAGCGGCGTCTGCTGGCCGGCTGAGATGCGCCAGGGGCCCCGCGCCGCAGCGATAGCAAAGGCAGTGGCATCTAGCGGCGCCATGGCCTCAGAACGCAATGCATCACGGGGTTGATAGACCAAATCCGTCTCGCCGCGCAAGCTCCAGACGCCGCTGTCAGCCATGCCGTCCATACGCGCCGTGCCCTCGAGGGCGTGTCGGGGAGTGTCTGCGACCGTGTCCTTGCTCAGGCGCCGGGCGAGTGAGAACCCTGCTTGTACCGCTGCCTGGCGCTCGCGCCACAAGCGGGAATGACGCACTTCGAAACGCCAGAAACCGCGCTCGATGATCTCTCCATCGTCGGTGTATTCCACCAGGCGTAATCGGTGCCAACCAGGGGCCAAAGGCTGTGCTGGACGCAGCACCAGCTCACTTCCTTCCACTGTCAATAGCGCCGTCACGTCTATATCGTCCAGTTCCACCGCGCGGCGATGCGGGCCAGCGCCGGCCAGTGCGCCGGCCTCGATACGCAGGGTGGCATCCGGTGCCCAGAAACCTTCCGCCGCGGGCAGCAAAGCCGGCGCACTCCAGGCTGATCGATGGAAAAAGAACACCAGAAGAATCATCTGACATCGATAGCAAAAATTGCAATTCGGTCTGCGGAGCGCAACCATGCTCTTCGATTTCCTTACCTTGATTCGCTTGTTCATGTTGGCAAACGGCTGCTTTCGGTCATCTGTCGCCCGCACAAACCCCACGGTTCAAAATACTCCCTCCTTCTTCCTCAATCTGGAGATAGACTCAAAGGACAAGGGTCAAAAAACACCGCCCACATACCCCTCCTTCTGAAAGGATTCGTTACCCCTCTTTGCGAGAACGTGGTAGAGAAACCCCGCGCCTGCGACAGAATCAAGAAAATGCCGGCAGGTACAATCCGCGTCCCCATGCGAATCCATTCCTTCATTTCATCGAACCAGTGCCTCTTCTACTTCTCGTCGAATATTACGCCCGACCAGGCATTCGATGAGCGTGAGGGCGAAATCCACGGCGGTTCCAGGGCTGCGTGAAGTGATCACCTTACCGTCCACCACCACTGCCTCGCCGGTGACTTCCACGTCAGACAGGTTCATGGCATCCAGCACGCCGGGATAACTGGTGGCCCGACGCCCGTTGAGAAGTCCAGCATGGGCGAGCACCTTGGGAGCAGCGCAAATGGCTGCGGCGTATCGGCCCGCCGCCACAGTGCGCTTGAGGATGGCCAGGATCCGCGGATCCTGATCCAGATAATCCGCGCCGGGCAATCCACCCGGTAATACCACCATGTCGTAGTCGTCCTCCATGGCGGCATCGAGGGTGGTATCGGGGACTAATACCGTTCCACGGCTGGCACGTACCGGCTCACCGTCCAGGCCAGCGGTAACCACCTCGATTCTTGCTCGGCGCAAGAGATCGATCACGGTCACAGCCTCGAGTTCCTCACAACCTTGAGCCAAGGGAATCAACACTTTCACCATCATGACACCTTCCTCCCCATGATATGCAGATATTTCATCATGGCAAAAAAATTGCCAGTGGAAAATCCTACACCCCACAGGAAGGTAGGATACAACACCAACAAAGAAACTACGCCACGATACCTCCCGAGAATCGGCCGGCGCACGGCCGTAAGGAATGTTCAGGATGGGTTCTGAACGGCTACACGGCGTGGTACTGTCACGCGACAATTTGTCGCATCCAAATAGAGATTCCATGACCGTATACTGTCTCACAGGTTCTCATGCATCTCCGATGCATTTGGATCCATACATGGTTTTCTTGCAACTGTCAGGTCGATCGACCATCGATCCTAGCAGGCTGTTGAAATTCGCTCAGGCGAGCGCGAGACAAGGCAGAAATGGCCGAGAAAGCGCAGTTTACAAACTAGGCAAATGAGAATTTCGAGGCCATTTTCAACACCGGGTCGCGCCGCGTGAGTAGAATTTCAACAACCTGCTAAACAGGTTGCGTGGCGCGCAGCCAGTGTATCTCGTCGAATGGTCTATATCCATCAGGAGCATGGAGATGAAAAAAGCACATTTTAGCATGACTTCGTTCTTACCAGTTTTAGTTCTAGGATTGATACCGAATATCGCCATGTCAGATCATGGGCGCGATTATTTGCTGGTTCAAACGGCCCGCCTAGGAAGCGCAGGTGATATTTTCTTGATCACGCGCCAGGATTATTTCCACGAAGGGGGCACCAGTTCATATATTTTCGAACCGTTGTTGTCCTGGACCGTACATGACCAGATTTCGCTCGAAATCAATGCTGATGCAGAAAAGGTTCGAGGTGAAAAGTTGAACTACGAAGCAACGGTACTGGGGAGCCGCGTACGCCTGACCCCAGAAGGGCGATCGCTTGCAATAGGGTTGGCCTTTCGATACAAGATGTCTTCAGATCCTGATTCTGAAGACAAATTGAAGTTGGCAGCTCTGGGAACCTATCAGATCAACTCCTGGTTGATTGGAGGCAATATCAACTACGAGAAACACAAAGGGGCCGATCATGAATGGGGGTTCTCCATAGGCGCCAAACGAGAGCTGCGTCACCATATAAATCTAGGGATCGAGATGTCTGGCAATCTCGATGATGATCCAAATGGTGAGACCATTGTAGGTCTCTACTATGAGTTGATTCATGGAATGCAAATCAACGTGGGGATTGGCTCCGGTTACAACAACGATGTGGACTTCACGGCGAAAACTGCGTTCATTTGGTGGTTCTAACGCATGCTCATCCAGCTCGTCTCACTTGCAGAAAGGCAAGAAAGACAGGAGCGCACCTGAGCAACCATATACTAAGACAAACGATGGTTGAGCCCTGCACCCCCTGTCACTGCAAGACCATGGCTATCCTACGAAGCAGCTTCGACAATTTTTGGGGTACTGGGCACTCCCTGAGAGATCTTTGGGGAAATCGAGCATAGGGGATCCTCAAAGAAGAAAGGGCAGGCGTCGATCCAACCCCATCAGCTTCGCACGGGCTTCTTGGCCAGCTTGCGTTGCAAAGTTCGTCGGTGCATACCCAGCGCACGGGCAGTAGCAGAAATATTGCCGTTGTTCTCCAATAGCACCTTTTGCAGGTACTCCCATTCCAGGCGCTTGATCGACAGCGGGTTCTCTGCTGGCGTAACCCCAGTGTCTCCGGAATCACGCCCCAAGGCACAGATGATTTCGTCCGCACTCGCAGGCTTGGTGAGATAGTGGGTAGCACCCAGCTTGATGGCCTCGACGGCGGTGGCAATGCTGGCGTAACCGGTGAGAATAACCATACGGACATTGCTACCCATGGCCTTGAGTTGTTTGACCACCTCCAGACCGGATTCGTTACCGAGGCGCAGATCGATGACGGCGTATTCTGGATTGTGATCGCCGGCTAGTTCCAGAGCACCATGTAGGTCGGTGGCGATGTATGTCTCGAAACCGCGTTTCTCCAGTGCTCTGCCCAACACGCGACAAAACGTGAGATCATCGTCCACCAACAGCAAGGTAGGGTGAACGGTATCCGTGTTGCTAGTCATGGGCGAACTCCAATCAGGGGCAAACGAATACAAGTACAGGTACCGCCGTGTTCGCGCTGACGGTGGATAACCTCGCCACCGAGACGCTCGATCACAGCATGAGCGAGAAACAAGCCGACGCCAAGGCCCTGTTCTTTGCTGCTGAAGGGAGTCTTACCCGCCGCACTGGCAGCGCCTTCGCTGAGACCAGGACCGCGATCGAGGACCTGGATCTCCAATGATTGAGTCGACCACGTAGCACGCAGCTCGACCTTCTCCGGCGAGGCATCGGCAGCGTTGTCGAGGATGTTGGCCAGAGCCTGTTCGAGGGCTCGATCGGCAAGCAGCGGAGGAGCTGGCTCTGGTCCATCCAGACGTTCGCGAAATTCGATACCCGGTCGTCTCACGCGCCATCGCTGGACAAGCTCCCTCAGATACTGATCGGCAGGACGCGACTGACCTGCATCGGCTCGCTGTTGCCCGGCAGATGCAGAGATCACTGACAGCGCCTGTTTGCTGCGGTCCACTTGCTCACGTAGTAATCGGAGCTGCTCGCGCAGCTCAGCATCGCACTCAGATGAATACTCGTCCAGAAGTTCATCGATGACCAGGGCCATGGTGCCCAGCGGCGTGCCCAGTTCGTGGGCGGCACCAGCGGCTAAAGTACCCAGGGCTACCAAGCGCTCGTCACGCAAGACTTGTTCCCGGGCCTCGGCCAATATCCGGTCACGTTGGCGTAAGGTACGTGCCATGCGGGTAACGAAATGAGACACCAGCACAGCACTAAGCACGAAACCAAACCACATACCAAAGACGTGGCGGGAAAAACCACTGTCGTGTTGCATGGGGGTCAATTGGCCAATGGCAGATGGCAAAGGCACATAAAAAATCATCAACAGGGAATAGCAAACCACGGTCAATCCCGCCATGCCCCACACGTAAGCCGGCGGCAACACGGTAGCGGCAATCATCAGAGGCAGTAGATAGAACCAAGCGAAAGGATTGGTAGCGCCGCCCGTGAAATAGAGCACAGCACTGAAAATCAAAACATCGCTGGTGAGCTGCAGGAAAAACTCGAGGTCGGAAATCGGTTGCAAGCGTCGAGAACGCCACCAAGTGAACAGGGCCCAAACACCCTGGGTGACGAGGATCAGCGCCAGCGGCAGCAACGGCAGAGACAATTCCAACCAAGCCTGTGTGAGCACGATGAGCACAACCATTACCACCGTCGCAATGGCACGTAAGCCGGCGATGCGGCGCAGATTGTGTTGCGTGGGAGCGTAGTGATCACAGACCGAGATCATGGAGATATGACTTCAAACAAACGATAAGAAAACGCAATCCAGAGCGTTCCCAATACAATGCACCGAGGTGCACTGCGCAAGCAATAGTCCAGGCCCTTGGATAAAGGGCAGCACTACAGATAGCCACGCTCAGTGCCACTGAATAGAGCTTGTATCATATTATCCGGTATAGTCCGAGGTGTGTCATGGTGATGCGACAATATGTCACATTCCCCATCGCTGTCATCCAGCCAACAGTCAGCGGTTCCTCGCAATATCCCAGCCACCAACGCCCGAGCGCAGAACACATCGGCAGGTTCCACTAGGGCAGGACGATCAAGAGTGGAACTTACTGGCGTCCCGAGGGGTGCAGGCCGCAACGCGGTTCGCGCTGAGTTTCGAAACAGGTTCAGGAATAAAAGTTCAACAAAGTGCTAAGGCAAGGCTGCGCTCTGCGGCTGTACCTCGCGGCGGGCGAGCAGGGGCGCGGCATTCGCGTCGGCACCGACCCGGCGCAGTAACTGAGACACCGGCAGGAGGTCGATACCCTCTGCTTCCAGTCGCGGTAGGGCCTGTTCGAGGAAGGCCAGGGTCTCTGGATGGGGATGGCCGATGGCCAGGGCGAAGCCCTGTCTCCGGGCGAGGCGCAGGAGGCGCTGAAAATGATGGGCAATGGCCCGTGGATCGCGCTCGTGGTCCAGAAAGACATGGCGGCGCAAGGTGGGAATGCGATAGGCCTGTGCCACCGTCCTGGCCACGCTGTCCTTGCTGGTGTGGCTGTCGATGAAGTACAGGGGACGATCCGCGATTTCTTCCATGAGCCAGCGCATGGGCTGTTCCTGCTGCGTGAGCAGACTGCCCATGTGGTTGTTAATGCCCCGCACATGGGGCACGCTCGCCAGCCCCTGGCGAACCACGCGCACGAAATCTTCGCGACTCATGCCCGGCCGCAAACCACCCGCCCCCATGGGGCGGCGATCCAGGGGCTCCATGGGCAGGTGAAGCATGACCTCCTTGTGGCGGTGATGGGCCAGGGTAGCCAGTGGCCTAGCATAAGGTGTATGCGGCAGGAAGGCATAGGTGAGGGGAGCAGGCAACATCACAGCCCGTGCGCCAGCGCCCAGTTGCAGCCCCAGGTCATCGATGATGATGGCGATTGCGGGACGCTGTGCTGGCGGATTGGATTCGGACGGCAGACGGGATTCTGCAGCGATGGCGACCGTGCCGGTGGCAACGACCGCCATCAAGAAGGCCATGACATAAGGCAGCATCAGTCTTTGTTGTTGTCGTTGTCCGTCCTGCCGAGCACGGTAGCGGCACTGGACATGCTAACTCGCTTGCAGCGCCCGATTCAAGGACCTGCGCAAGACGCAAAACCAAGTGCCAACCCAACTCCAGGAGATTCCAGCCTGGAAAACCGTCGTATACCGATGGCCATACCAGCACCGGACGAGGTCAGCCCCGGCACCGCCAGCCGCTACCCTCAGTGTCCTTTGCCCTTGAGGAGATACAAGCCCTTCAACAGATTGAGGGCTTCGTAGAGCTGGTAGTCCTCTTTCAGAATGCTGGTGGCCTCTTCCCCGCCCGGATCTTGTGCGTTCCCTACATCTGCACCACCGTTGTCCAGATGGCGCTTGAGATCGGCCTCGGTGACGGGCTCTAGGTCTTCGGCCTCCACCAGCGATACCTCCACCCTGGCCAGGCGGATGTCCGGTTCGATGCCTTCCGCCTGAATGGAACGGCCGGAAGGGGTGAAATAACGGGCCGTGGTCAATTTCAAGGCCGTGCCGTCCTTCATGGGCAGGACGGTCTGCACCGAGCCCTTGCCGAAGGAACGACTGCCCATGATGATGGCGCGCCGGTGGTCCTGCAGCGCTCCGGCCACGATCTCGGAGGCCGAGGCGGAACCCACGTTGATGAGCGTGACGACGGGAGCGCCGTCGAGCACGTCTCCGGGAGTGGCCTTGAAGCGCACCTCGGAATCCGGAGCCCTGCCTTCGGTGTACACGATCAAGCCCTTCTCCAGGAAGGCATCGGCCACTTCCACGGCGGCGTTGAGCACGCCGCCCGGATTGTTGCGCAGATCCAGCACCAGTCCGTCCAGGGGCTTGCCGTCGTTCTCCTTTTTGAGCTTGGCCAGGGCCTCGCGCAGGTTCTCGGCCGTATTGGACTGGAATTGGGTGATGCGTACATAGCCGAAGCCCGGCGCCAGCAGGCGATGTTTGACGCTGGTGACCTTGATGATGGCGCGGGTGATGGTGACCTTGAAGGGCGCGTCCAGGCCTTCACGGACGATGGTCAGGGTGATCTGGGTACCCGGTTCCCCGCGCATGATGTCCACCGCTTCGCGCAGGGTCAACCCTTTCACCGGAGTGTCGTCGAGCCGGATGATGAGATCGCCGGCGGCGATGCCGGCGCGTTGGGCCGGCGTGTCGTCGATGGGCGCGATCACTTTGACGAAGCCGTCCTCCATGCCCACCTCGATGCCCAGGCCTCCGAATTCGCCCGTGGTCCCTACCTGCAATTCTTTGTACAACTCTTCATCCAAATAGGCGGAGTGGGGATCCAGGCCGGACAACATGCCCCGAATGGCATTCTCCAGCAGTTCCTTGTCCTCCACCGGCTCGACGTAATTGGCCTTGATATTGGCGAACACTTCGGTAAAGATGCGCAACTCCTTCAGGGGCAGGGGTGAACCGGCAGTCTCGCGATCGGCGAAGACGCTGTGCCCGATGGTGAGGGAGACGCCCAGGATCAGTCCCAGGCTCAAGAGCAGAAAATTCCGTGTCGTGACGTTCATAGACGCTCCATTGCACTGGCCGGCACGCGGCCCAAAAACATGGCTACTTTAGCAGAAACCCTTCAATCATTTGAATAGCGCCGCTTCCCGGCGGCACCAGCGCAGGGGATCCGCCGGCTTGCCCTGGCGGCGGATCTCGAAATACAGGCCGGGTTCGTCACGCCCTCCGCTGCGCCCCACCGTGGCGATGATCTCACCGGCCGCCACCCATTCGCCCACGTTCTTGTAGAGGCTCTGGTTGTGACCATAGAGGCTCATGTAGCCGTCGCCATGATCGATGATGAGCAGCAGGCCGAATCCCCGCAACCAATCGGCGAAGACCACGCGCCCGTGGTGGATGCTGCGCACCGGCGTGCCTTCCTCGGCGGCGATCAAGACCCCTTGCCATTTCAGGCGCCCGCCTCGCAGGCGGCGCTCACCGAAGCGGGCGCGCAGGGTACCCGCCACCGGCCAGGGCAACCGCCCTTTGAGGCGGGCGAAGGGCTGCACCTCGCCCGCCTCTGGAAGGGTATCGGTCATGGCCTCGCGAAGTTGATCCGCATAGCGCTGTGCCAGCTGCTCCACCAGACGGCGCAGGCGGCGTTCGTCCTCCAGGTAACGCGCCAAGCGCTGCTCCTGGGTGTGGATCTGCGCTTCCAGTTTGGCCAGCACCTGGCGGCGCCGCTCGTGTTGCCGGCGCCGCTGGGCCACCTGGCGCTGTTGCGTCTGGGCCAGGGCTTGCAGGCGCCGGCTCTCCGCTTCGATGCGTTGCTCCAGGCGTGCCACCTCCGCCAGACCCCGGCGCACGGCGTCGATGCGCTCGGCCCGGGCGCGGTTGAGATAGTCGTAATAGACCAGGACGCGGCCGATGGCGGCCGGATCCTCTTGATTGAGCACGATCTTCAGATCGCTGTGGCGGCCCATGACGTAAGCCGCCAGCAACTGGCGGCGCAGGAGTTCTTTCTGGCGTTCCAGATCCCGGCGGGCCGCCTGGTGGCGAGCACGCAGGTCTTGCAGTTCTTCGCGGAGGGCGGACAGCTCCCGGCGCGTGCGGCTCAACTCGCGGCTCAGACTTCCGATGGCCTGTTCGGCCTCCTGCAATTCCCGGCGCAGGGCCTGCTGGCGGCCGCGGCTTTGATTCAACGTATCGCGCAGGGCCTGGATCTGCCGGCGCAGGCGCTGCAGCTCGGCCTGGTCGGCCGCTCGATCGCCTGATTGCTTTCCAGCCTGCATTCCAGACTGCAATTCAGCCGGCCGGACCTCGCCCGCCTGCACCAAGCCGAGCAGGCCCAGGCACATCAAGGCTGCGCACCACCCGCTCGCCCGGTGGCGAACGAGCGGCCGATCGAGCGCCTTACCCATGGCGAGAGCTTAGCACATCACGGCGCTGGGCCGAGAGGGCGGGTGTCTATTCGAGCACGACCAGGGAGTGTCCTTCCATCTCGGCCGGCACGGGCAGGCCCATGAGATACAACATGGTGGGCGCGACATCGGAAAGCGCGCCGCCGGACGCCACCCGGGCCGGGCGTCCGAGATAGACGAAGGGCACGGGATTGGCGGTGTGCGCGGTGTGCGGCTTGCCCGTCTCGCGTTCGCACATCTGCTCGGCATTGCCATGATCGGCGGTGATCAGCAGTTCCCCGCCGGCGGCGCGCACCGCCTCCGCCACCCGTCCCAGGCAAGTGTCGATGGTCTCGATGGCCCGCACCGCGGCCGCCAGTTTGCCGGTGTGCCCCACCATGTCCGGGTTGGCATAGTTGCAGACGATCACGTCGAAGTACCCGGAGGCGATGGCCTCCACCAGCCTGTCCGTGACCTGCGGCGCGCTCATCTCGGGCTGCAGGTCGTAGGTGGCTACCTTGGGAGAAGGCACCAGAATCCGTTCCTCGCCGGGAAATGGGGTCTCTTCCCCTCCATTGAAGAAAAAGGTGACGTGGGCGTATTTCTCGGTCTCGGCGATGCGTAACTGGCGCAGGCCAAGGCGGGCGATGTATTCGCCGAAGACGTTGTGCAGCTTGACGGCGGGGAAGGCCACCGGCACGTCGAAATCCTTGCTGTATTCCGTGAGCGTCACGAAGTCCGCCAGCCGGGGCCGGCGCCCGCGCTCGAAGCCCGGAAAGTCCTCTTCGATGAAGGCGCGGGTGAGCTGGCGTGCCCGATCGGCGCGAAAGTTCATGAACACCACGGCGTCACCGTCACCCACCACCACCGGTTCCTGTCCCGGCGGGACCACGAGCGTGGGCGCGACGAACTCGTCCGTCTCCCCGCGGGCATAGGCAGCCTCCAGGCCGGACAGGGGATCCTCGGCCCGGTGGGCCGCCTGCCCGTGCACCAGGAGTTCGTAGGCCGCCCGGGTGCGCTCCCAGCGCTGGTCGCGATCCATGGCATAGTACCGGCCCACCAGGGAAGTGATGCGACCCGCGGACAGTTCCCGCAACAAGGCCTCCATACTACGCAGCGAGGCCGCAGCGCTCTGGGGTGGGGTGTCCCGGCCATCCAGGAAGGCATGGACATAGACCCGGGCGCCGCGATGTGCGGCCAGGCGCACCATGGCCTGGATCTGCTCCTCGTGGCTGTGCACCCCTCCCGGCGAAAGCAGCCCCAGGACATGGACGGCGCCACCGCCCTCTCGGGCCCGATCCACGGCCTGGCACAAGACCGGATTGCGCTCGAATTCCCCATCGGCGATGGCCTTTTCGATGCGCGTGTATTCCTGGTAGACCACCCGCCCGGCGCCCAGGTTGAGATGGCCCACCTCGGAATTGCCCATCTGCCCGCGGGGCAGCCCCACCTGCTGCCCGGAACCCTGGATCAGGGCATGGGGGCAACTCTGCCAGAACCGGTCCCAGTGCGGGGTGCGGGCCTCGAGGATGGCATTGCAACGCGGATCCTCGTCGTAACCCCAGCCGTCCAGGACGACGAGCACCAAAGGCCGGACGGCGGGTGTGGATGTTGCGCCATTGTTCATCGGTTCTGCGACTCACTCCTTGGGTTGCATCGCGGGGGGTGCGCGAGACGAGAGGGCGGGACGGCGACACCACCGGCGACGGCGGGCAGATGATAATCCTTTTCGGCACGAATGTATAATGCCAGCGGTCACTACTCGTTTTTCCAAATCCGGAGCAAACACTTCTATGGATCAGTTGGGCAGTTTCATCCTCGATCACTGGCTCTTGTTTCTGGCCCTGGCCATCGTCCTGGGTCTCCTGATCATGAACCTGGCGCGGGAACGGCTGCTGGGCTTTCGCGAGATCAAGCCCCAGGAAATGCTGCAGATGATGAACCGTGACGATCCCGTGGTGGTGGACACCCGCAGTGCCGAGGAATACGCCAGCGGCCACGTGCTGGGCGCCCGCAACATCCCCCACGATCGGTTCGCGGACCGTCTCGGCGAACTGGAGCCATACCGGGAACGCAAGATCATCGTGTATTGCCGCACCGGCCAGCGGGCATCGACGGCCGCATCCCAGCTCGTCAAGGCCGGTTTTCCCGCCGTCTTCAAGCTCAATGGCGGCATGCTGGCCTGGACGGACGCCGGCCTGCCGGTGACCCGGGAGGCGAACAAACCCACGCCGGAGGCGGCGCAAAGCGATGCCCCAGCCCAGATCCAACCGCCAGCGTCCAAAGACGCATCCGGTGACGATTCCAACAGCGCATCGGGAGCCGCCTCGAGCAATGCAACCGGCAGCGAATCGGGCGGGACGCAGGTCGCCGCGCCCGCTCCGGTGCGCGATGGGGGGCGCGATTGACCGGGCCGGGAGCCGCTCGACATCCACGAGCAGCGATGCAAAAATAGCGCCCATCTCCAGCACCAAGCCACGAGCAGGAACTTCCCGATGAGCGAGGACAACTCCCAGCCCCAGACGGACGGCCCACCTCAGCGCCAGATGGTCATCCAGAAGATCTACGTGAAGGACGCCTCCTTCGAATCCCCCAACGCGCCGGCCATCTTCTCTTCCGAATGGAAGCCGGAGACCAGCGTCCAATTGCAGAACTCCGCCGTGGCCCTGTCCGATACCCTGTTCGAAGTGACGCTCACCGCCACCATCACCACCAAGCTGGAAGACAAGACCGCCTATCTGGCGGAGGTGCAGCAGGCGGGCCTGTTCGACATCCGGGGCATGAGTGAGGCGGAACTGCCCCGCCTGCTGGGCAGCTACTGCCCCCACACCCTGTTCCCCTATCTGCGCCAAGCCCTGGACGATCTCATCAGCAAGGGGGGGTATCCGGAGTTTCTCCTGGCACCGGTCAATTTCGAGGCCATCTTCGAGGAGCAGATGCGCCAGAAAAAACAGCAACCATCCGCGCCGCAGGACACGACCGGCGGTGAAGCCGAATCCCCGCCTCACTGAAGCTGCCCGCAACCACCGCACGCCCCGCGCGCTGTCTCGCAACCACCATGCCGGCGAACACCCACAGCACCATCGCGGTACTGGGCGCCGGGGCCTGGGGCACGGCACTGGCCCTGCTGCTGGCCCGCAACGGCGCCCGAGTGCGGTTGTGGGGACACGAACCCCCACACATGGAAGAGCTGGCCCAGCGGCGTGAAAACACCCGTTTTCTACCGGACTTTCCCTTCCCGGAGGCCCTGCAACCGGTGGCCGTCCTGGAAGAGGCACTGGCCGGCGCCGACGAGGTGCTGGTCGCCGTGCCCAGTTGCGGATTTCGCGAGACCCTGCAACGCGCACTGCCCTGCCTGCCGCCGGACCGCGGCCTGTGCTGGGCCACCAAGGGGCTGGAACCCGGTGGCGGGCGCCTGCTGCACGAAGTGGCCATGACACTGGCCGGCGGCGAGCGCCCCCTGGCAGTGATCTCCGGCCCCACTTTCGCGCGCGAAGTGGCCGCCCGCCTGCCCACCGCCGTCACCGTGGCCGGACGGCCCGTGACCTTCGCCCGGCGCTGGGGCGCGTTGCTGCACAACGACCGCTTCCGTGCCTACACCTGCGACGATCTCATCGGGGTGCAGGTGGGCGGCGCGGTGAAGAACGTACTGGCCGTGGCCGCGGGGATCGCCGACGGCCTGGGTTTCGGCGCCAACACCCGCGCCGCACTCATCACCCGTGGCCTGGCGGAAATCACCCGCCTGGGCGTGGCCCTGGGCGGGCGCCGTGAGACCTTCATGGGCCTGGCGGGACTGGGCGACCTGGTGCTCACCTGTACCGACGACCAATCGCGCAACCGCCGCCTGGGCCTGGCCCTGGCCCGCCACGCGCATCTGGCCCAGGCCCTGGCGGCCATCGATCAGGTGGTGGAGGGCGTGCAGACCAGCCGCGAGGTCATGACCCTGGCCCGCAAACACGGCGTCGAGATGCCCATCGCCGAACAGGTCTACTGCGTGCTGCACGAAGGCCTCCCCCCGCAAGCGGCGGTGGACGCCTTGCTGCAACGCGAGCAGCGCTCCGAATATTGAATCGTATGATTCCAGCACTTCCACACACGGTATGAAGGCCATGATCCTCGCCGCCGGTCGTGGCGAGCGCATGCGCCCGCTCACCGACCAGTCGCCCAAACCCCTGCTGGAGGCCGGCGGCCGGCGCCTCATCGAATACCACCTGCAGGCCCTGGCCGCCGCCGGCTTCACGGAGGTGGTGATCAATCACGCCCACCTGGGGGAGCAAATCGAAGCGTTCCTCGGCGACGGCCGCCGTTACGGCCTGCACATTCGCTATTCGCCCGAGGGAAAGCGGCCTCTGGAGACCGGCGGCGGCATCCACCGGGCCCTGCCCCTGTTGGGCCCGTCACCCTTCCTGGTGATCAACGGCGACGTCTGGACGGACTATCCCTTGGCCCGTCTGCGCGCCCTGCCGATCTCCGGCCTGGCCCATCTGATCCTGGTACCCAATCCACCCTTCCACCCCCAGGGTGACTTCGTGCTGGAGGCGGGCAAGGTGCTGGCGGCGGCGCCGACGGAGCGGCCGCAGGCCAGCCTCACCTTCAGCGGCATCGGGGTCTATCATCCCCGGCTCTTCTCCGGCTGCCGGCCCGGGGCCTTTCCGCTGGCCCCCTTGTTGCGGCGGGCAGCGGCCGCCGGCCAGGTCAGCGGCGAGCGTTACAGTGGAGACTGGATGGACATCGGCACCCCGGAACGACTGACGCAGCTGCGCCGCCGCCTCGCCGGCCGTGAGGTTTTGCCCGGCGGCGAAAATACCGCATAATCAGTCCGATTTCCGCCGAGCCAGGACCCGAGCGCACGCCATGGGCACCGAAGTCGCCAGCAGCCGCTTCAACAAGCAGGATTTCAAGGCCTTCGAGAAGCGCCTACAGGAGGAGACCCGGCTGCTGGGCACCTGGTTCGAACGAGGAGTCTTCGCCGAGGAACACCCGCGCGGCGGCTTCGAGCTGGAGGCCTGGCTGCTGGACGAGGACTACCACCCGGCCCCCTGCAACGAACGCTTCCTGGAACACAGCCAGGACATCCTGGTGGTGCCGGAGCTGGCCAAGTTCAACGTGGAGATGAACGGCAGTCCCCTGCCCCTGCGGGGCCGGGCTCTGGAGATCATGGCCCGGGAACTGGACCGCACCTGGAGCCGCTGCCGCGAGATCGCCGCCACCTTGGGCTGCCGCATGCTCATGATCGGCACCCTGCCCACGGTGCAGGATCAGGACCTCACCCTGGCCAACATGTCGGAGCGGGAACGCTTCCGCGCCCTCAACGAACAGGTCCTGCGGCTGCGCCGGGGACGGCCCATCGGCCTGGACATCCAGGGCCGCCAGCACCTGCGCACCGCCCACTACGACGTCATGCTGGAGGCCGCCGCCACTTCCTTCCAGATCCACCTGCAGATCGACGCCCGCCTGTCCAAGCGCTGTTTCAACGCTTCCCTCATCGTCTCGGCCGCCACCGTGGCGGCGGGCGCCAACTCCCCCTATCTGTTCGGCAAGGACCTGTGGGACGAGACCCGCATTCCCCTGTTCGAACAGTCCATCGCCGTGGGGGGCTATGATTCGCCGGAATGCGGCGCCGAGCGGCGGGTGAGCTTCGGCACGGGCTACGTGCAGAACAGCCTGTTCGAATGCTATGAAAAGAATCTGGCCTGCTTCCCCGTGCTGCTGCCGGCGGTCATGGACGAACCCCCGGAGCGCCTGGCCCACCTGCGCCTGCACAACGGCACCATCTGGCGCTGGAACCGCCCCCTGATCGGCTTCGATGCCGCCGGCCGCCCGCACCTGCGCATCGAACACCGCGTCATCCCCGCCGGCCCCACCGTCTGCGATTGCTTCGCCAACGCCGCCCTCTATTTCGGCCTGGTCTGCGAACTGGCGGCCGCCGAACAACCGCCGGAGTCGGCCCTGGACTTCGCCGCCGCGCGGCGCAACTTCTACGCCGCCGCCCGCAACGGCCTGCGGGCCAAGGTGACCTGGCTCGGCGGCTGGCGCGGCAACATCCAGGATCTGTTGCTGGAGACCCTCCTGCCCCTGGCCCACCGCGGCCTGGAGCGCCTGGGTCTGGATGCCGCCGTGCGCGAGCACTATCTGGGCATCGTGGAACAACGCGTGCGCAGCGGCCGCACCGGCGCCGCCTGGCAGCGCGCCTACGTGGAAAAACACCGTTGCGACATGGCGGCCCTCACCGCGGCCTATCTCGAACGCCAGGAGCGCGGCAACCCGGTACACGAGTGGACGCTGTGAGCACCCCGGCGTCCACCCGGCTGCACGTCCTGGACCACTGGCCCGAACCCCTGCAACACTGTTCGGCCCGGCAACTGCACGAACACTTGCCGGGCCCCACCCTCATCCACTTGCCGGGGCGGCGCGAGCCCGCCTTGTTCGTCTCCATCCTCCTGCACGGCAACGAATACACAGGGCTGTTGGCGGTGCAGGAATTGCTGCGCGCGCACGCAGGGGCCCCGCTGCCCCGGGCCCTGAACCTCTTCATCGGCAACGTGGCCGCGGCCCGCTACGGCCTGCGCCGCCTGGAACACCAGCCCGACTACAACCGCATCTGGCCCGGCCCCGACGACCCCGGCACTCCTCCTGCCACCGCCGAACACGCCGTGATGCGGCAGGTCTACGAACTCATGGCCCGCCACGGGGTCTTCGCCAGCGCGGACATCCACAACAACACCGGGCACAATCCCCATTACGCCTGCGTCAACCGCCTGGAACCCCGCTTCCTGCATCTGGCCACCCTGTTCGGGCGCACGGTGGTCTATTTCACCCACCCCGAAGGGGTGCAGTCGGCCGCCTTCGCCCGCTTGTGCCCGGCGGTCACCCTGGAATGCGGCCGCCCCGGCGAACCCGAAGGCGTGGCCCACGCCCGCCGCTTCCTGGAAGCCCTGCTGCGGCTCAGCGAGCTGCCTCACCACCCCGTGGCCCACGGTGACGTGGATCTCTTCCACACCGTCGCCCAGGTGAAGATCCCGCCCCAGGTCAGTTTCGGCTTCGGCCGCACGGCCACCGACATCCAGTTCGTGGAGGACCTGGATCGGCTCAATTTCTGCGAGCTGCCGCCCGCCACCTGTTTCGGCCGCATCCGCAGTGACAAGCCCGTGCGCCTGGAAGTCCGCGACGAAACGGGCCGGGAAGTGAACGACCTCTACTTCTCCTACGACAACGGCGAGATCCGCACCCGCGTGCCGGTGATGCCTTCCATGCTCACCCTGGACGCCCAGATCATCCGCCAGGACTGCCTGTGCTATCTCATGGAACGCCTGCCGCTGGCAAACCCAGTGCCGGACGGCCGCTGACGGAGATCGATCGCGGCCGTCCCGCAATCCTGACGGAGGGCCTGACCGGTGCCCGCAGCCCCATATCTGATTCCGACTCTGGTTCCAGCTCCGGCCGCCGATCCGGCATCCCGCACCGGATCTCTTGTTCCCCCTTCACACTGCCTGTATCTTTGAACCGCCATGGCCATCACCAAGGACCTCCGCGCCGATCCCCAGCAACTGCTGCGCCACCAGCTGGAGGAGTTCGTGCGCGAGGCTCGCGAGAACGAGCGCAAGCTGCGGCGCTTTCAGGCCCTGGAACTGCGCCTCATCGGCATCAACTCCCTGTGTGAACTCCTGGAGACCCTGCTCTATCCGGACTATTCCACCTTCAAGTGGGACTGGGTGACGCTCATCCTCCTGGATTCCCAATACGAGATCCAACGCATCCTGGGCAAGGACAACCGCAAGCTGCTGGATCACCCCTCGCTCATGTTCGCCACCGAAGCGGACGCCCTGGAACGCCTCTATCCGCGCTCTTTGTTTCCGCTACTGGGCCCTTACAAGCCCCGGCATCATGCCCCCTTGTTTCCCGTGCGGGCCGCGCGCGGGCGCCGGCCGGCCAGCGTCGCCTTGCTGCCCCTGGTGCGCCACGGGCGCCTCATCGGCAGCCTCAACCTGGGCAGCCGCAATGCCAACCGTTTCGTGCGCGGGGTGCGCACCGATTTCTTCGAGCACCTGGCGGCAGTGACGGCCATCTGCCTGGAGAACGCCGTCAACCATGAACGCCTCAAGCACCAGGGCCTCACCGACACCCTCACCGGGGTCAACAACCGCCGCTTCTTCGACCAACGCCTGGCCGAAGAGATGGCCGCCGCCCACCGCGACCGCCACCCGCTGTCCTGCCTGCTGCTGGACGTGGACCATTTCAAACAGGTGAACGATCGTTACGGGCACCAGGTGGGTGATCGGGTATTGATGGAAGTGGCCCACCAGATCCGCGCCCAATTGCGCGGCCATGACGTGCTGGCCCGCTACGGCGGCGAGGAATTCGCCGCCCTGCTGGCCCAGGTGCAACCGGGACGGGTGCGGGAAGTGGCCGAACGCATCCGTGCCGCGGTGGCGGCCCGGCAGTTCCACGACGCCGGCGGGCACCCCTTCCAGGTCACGCTCTCCATCGGCATCGCCACTTACGATCCCAATGCCTGCAATAGTACCGGCGCCGCGCCCCCTGCGCCGGGAGATCCGGTACAAAGGCCCGCTGCCCCCAGCGGTGAGCGATTGGTAGCCTTGGCCGACGCGGCCCTCTACACTGCCAAAGCGACAGGACGCAATCGTGTGGAATACGCCGGGTTACTCACTGCCGGGTAATATTCAACAGCGTTCAGGTTTCACTCTCACGCTCCCCGTGCCGCAAGTCACGGGCAGGGAAGACCATACACCCGCATGTAGTGGTCTCCTCTCATCCCTGCAGCCTGCGCCGCAACAATGGACCGATGGTGATTCCCTGCACCAGAATGGAAAACACTACCATCACGTACGTGGCTATGAGGATCACGTCCCGTTCGGGACTGGCGGGCAGGGACAGGGCTAGTGCTACCGAGATCCCGCCCTGCAGGCCACCCCAGGTCATGATGGTCACCCCGTGAGGACTGAAGCCGGGGCGCATGCGCAACAAAGCGATGGGAAGACCCACACTCACCCAGCGGGCCAGAAGGACGATGGGAATCAGCAGCACACCCGCCACCAGATGCTGGCCGGAGAAGACCAACAATAGAATCTCCAAGCCGATGAAGATGAAGAGCACGACGTTGAGGATGCCGTCCATCAGTTCCCAGAAGGTGTCCAGGTGTTCCCGGCTGCGTGGGCTCATGGCCAGCAGGCGGCCGTGATTACCGATCAGCAGGCCGGCTGCCACCATGGCCATGGGGCCCGACAAGTGCAGGGCCTCTGCCAGGCTGTGGCCACCGGTGACCACGGCCAGGGAGATGAGGATCCCCACCGAATAGTTGTCCACCTGTTTGAGCAACAAGTAAACCAGCCCACCCAGGACGAGCCCGAAGAGAATGCCGCCACTGATCTCCAGCAACAGCAGTTGTGCCACGTCCACCGGCGTGGCGGACTCACCCTCTACCGCGATGCCGAAGAGCACCAGGAACACCACCACACTGACGCCATCCTTGAAGAAGGAAACGCTGGTGACCTTGGCCTCCAGATTCTTGGGAACATGAGCGCATTTGAGCATGCCCCGCATGGCGATGGAAGCGGTGGGTGAGATGAGGGCACCGAAGAGCAGGCAGTAGATGAGCGACAGCTCGATGCCCAGCCGCCCCAGCAGCCACCAACTCAGACCACCCACCACGAAGGTGGAGGTCATCACCCCCACGGTGGCCAGCAGTGCGATGACCCACTTTTGCGAGGCGAGATCATCGAGATTGACGTGCAGGGCAGCGGCGAAAAGCAGGAAACCGAGCATGCCGTGCAGGAGGGTCTGGTTGAAATCCACTTCCGCCAGCAGGGCCTCGGCCCGCTCGGCCACTGCGAAACCGAAGGCATCCAGGACGATGAGCCCCAGCGACAGCAACAGGGCGATGAGCATGAGGGCGATGGCGGCCGGCAGGCGGATGAAGCGCTCGTTGAGGAAACTGAACAGTGCCGCCAGGGAGACGAGCACCGAGAGGATTTCGAACAAACCCATGCCTTCAGCCTCCGCCACGACGTATCCAGTCCCCGGCTTCAGCAGCCGAAGGCCGGCCCGCGGGCGAGCGCCGGGAGATCCTCCCGCAAGCCCATGGCATGGACCATGAAGCGGTGCTTCAGCGGCGGGCAGGCGTCCACGGCCGACAGACCGGCGTTGCGCGCCAGCCGCAGCGGCCACAGGGGTGTACCGAACAAACGATTGAAACCGTCCATCGCCGCCATGGTGAGGAGATTGTCACCCTTGCGCCAGCGCTCGTAACGGCGCAGCACGTTGCGGGCGGCGAAGTCACGGCCGCGGGCGGCAGCATCACGGATCATTTCCGCCAGGGCCGCGGCATCCAGCAGACCCAAATTGGCACCCTGACCGGCCAGGGGATGAATGGTGTGGGCGGCATCGCCCACCAACACCACCCGCTCCTCCACGTAACGGGGGGCATATTGCAGGCGCAGGGGAAAGGCGGCGCGGGGACCGGTGGCGCGCACCTGTCCCAGGCGGTGGCCGAAGGCCTCGCTCAGGGCCGCGCAGAATTCCTGCGCCTCCATCTGCAGCAATTCCTCGGCCCGCTCGGGGGTGGTGGACCAGACGATGGAACTGCGCCCGTCACGCAGGGGCAGGAAGGCCAGCGGCCCTTGCGGCAGAAAACGCTGCCAAGCCGTGGCCTGGTGCTCGAGCTGGGTCTCCACCACCGCCACCAAGGCGCGCTGGGCATAGGACCAGCCCCGGGCGGGAATGCCAGCCAATCGCCGCACCTGCGAATCCGCTCCGTCGGCCCCCACCAGGAGCCGGGTTTCCATCACCGTACCGTCGGCCAGTTCCAGGCGCAGGCCTTCGCCCTCGGGACGGAAGGCTTCCAAGGTCGCGGGGCACCAGAATTCCACCTCGGTACCGTCGTCCAATCCTTCCAGCAAGGCGGCCAGGACGACCCGATTCTCGATGATGTGGCCGAGACGCGGCTGCCCCAACTCGGCACAGTCGAAGTGGATCTCGCCGCGGCCACCCGCATCCCATACGTGCATCTGTTCGAAGGGGCTCACGCCCCGCGCCTCCATGGCCGCCCATACTCCCAGGGCGCGGAAGATGCGTTCCGAGGCCACGTTGATGGCGGAGACCCGCAGGTCCACGCTGTCCGCAGGCCACTGGCGCTGCAGTCGATGGGGCTCGATCACCGCGATGCGCAGGCCACAGCCCCGTAGCGCGCAGGCCAGGGTGGCCCCTACCATGCCGCCGCCCGCAATGACGAGGTCGTAGCGCAGGGCCATCTCAGTACTCCAGGCGCAGGCCGCGGGCCAAGCGTGGCTGGCGCCCGGCAAAGCCCATGAATTGCCGGGCCAGCAGGCGCTTGCAGGGGGGTAGTACGTCCAGCAGCGCCAGCCCCAGACTGCGCGCCCAGGCAAGCGGCGGAAAGGGGTTGGTGAACAGGCGCACCAGTCCGTCGGTCACGGCCACCACCCGGCGCTGGTCGTCACGGCGCCAGTCCAGATAGCGCCGCAATACCGCTGCAGCGCCCGGGTCCTCGCCGCGGCGGCGCGCATCCCACAGCACCTCGGCCAGGGCGGCCACGTCGCGCAATCCCAGGTTGAATCCCTGCCCGGCCACCGGATGCAAGGTGCGCGCGGCATTGCCCACCAGGGCCAGGCGGGGCACCAGACTGTGTTCGGCGCGGATGAGGATCAATGGGTAGGCCTGGCGCCTGCCCACTTTGCGCAAGGTCCCCAGCCGCCGGCCGAACCGTGCCTGCAGCCGGGACAGGAAGGCCTCGTCGTCCAAGGCCAGGAGTTCGTCTTCGCTGCCACGCGCCACGGTCCACACCAGGGCACAGCGGTTGCGTCCCAGAGGCAGCATGGCCAGCGGGCCACTGTCGGTGAAACGCTCGTAGGCCACTCCGTCGTGAGGGCGGCCCGGCGTCACGTTGGCGATGACGGCGCTCTGTCCATAGTCCCATTCGCGACTGGGCACCGCCGCCAAGCGGCGTACCAGGGAACGACCGCCGTCGGCACCCACCACCAAGGCGGCCCGCAAGGCCAGGGTCTTTCCGTCCTGCTCCACCGTGGCCGTCACCCGTTCGGCACCGAAGTCCAGGGCCTGCAGGCGGGCGGGGCAAAACAAGGTCACCTCTTTGTCAAGGCTTTTCAGGTGCTGGGCAAAGACCCGGCCCAACTCGCGATTCTCCACCACGTACCCCAGGGCCTCCAGGCCGTAGTCCTTGGCCGCCAAGCGGGTGACGCCGAAACGGCCATGCTGGGAGACATGGATGCAGCGGATAGGGGTCACCACATCGCGCAGGGAGGACCACAACCCCATGCCGGCGAAGATGCACCGGGTGCCGTAAGCCAGGGCGATGCTGCGGTCGTCGTAACTGGGTTGTTCCTGGGCACGTAGGGGCACGGCCTCCACCACGGCCGCGCGCAGGCCGCTGCCCGCCAGGGCGCAGGCCAGACTGGCCCCCACCATGCCGCCGCCGATGATGAGCAGGTCGTAATCGTGGGTCTCGTCCATCGCTCGTGCTCGCGGGGCGGACGGTCCCCCACTGGTGATTTTACCCCGGCATATGGGATCCGTTGCGGTATCGTTTCGGCTCGCGACCACCCCTTGCCCCCTTCATTCCTTAATGGTGTTCACATTTTGCCCCGTCCCGGCGCCTGGATCGAGACCCGGCGCCGCCTGCCGCCCCGCGCCGCCGGGGACGGTTTCTGCGCGCCCTCCATCAAGGCCTCGATCTCGTTCACGGTCTTGGGCACGCCGGCGCTGAGGATCTCGCAGCCTTCGCGCGTCACCAACACGTCGTCCTCGATGCGGATGCCGATGTTCCACCACTTGCGCGCCACGCCTTTGCTGCCGGCCGGAACGTAGAGCCCGGGCTCCACGGTCAGGACCATGCCTGGCTCCAGCAACCGCCAGTGGCCCTCCACCTTGTAATTGCCCACGTCGTGCACGTCCATGCCCAACCAATGCCCGGTGCGATGCATGAAGAAACGCTTGTAGGCTTCCGTCTTGATCAAGGTGCGCAGGTCGCCCCGCAACAATCCCAGATCCCGCAGGCCGCGGGTGAGCACGCGGACGGCCGCGGTGTGGGGATCCTGCCAGTGATTGCCAGGTCGGACCTTGTCGATGGCGGCGGTCTGGGCAGCCAGTACCAACTCGTACAGTTCGCGCTGGGCTGGGGTGAAACGGCCGCCGACGGGATAGGTACGGGTGATGTCGGCGGCATAGTATTGGTATTCGGCCCCGGCATCCACCAGCACCAGGTCCCCATCACGCAACTCGTCCGCGTTGTCGGTGTAGTGCAGGATACAAGCGTTGGCACCGCCTCCCACGATGGGCGGGTAGGCGGGGCTGCGCGCACCCTGGCGCATGAACGAGGCCAGCAACTCGGCCTCCAGATGATATTCCCGCAGGCCCGGGCGGCAGCACTGCATGGCCCGCACATGGGCCGCGGCGCTGATGCGCGCGGCCCGACGCATGAGCGTGATCTCACGCCGGCTCTTGAACAGACGCATCTCGTGCAAGAGCGGATCCAGGGAGACGATCTCCGCCGGGGCATGGACCCCGGCCCGGGACTTGCTGCGAATCCGCTCCAGCCAGGCGGGGATCTTGTGATCGAATTCCGGGCAACGCCCCATGGTATAGAAGACCTTGTCCCGGTTCTCCAGCAGGCCCGGCAGGATCTCGTCCAGGTCCCCGATGGGAAAGGCGTCGTCGGCGCCGTAGTGTTCCCGGGCGCCTTCCTGGCCGGCCCTGCGGCCGGTCCACAGTTCCTGTTTGGGATCCCGCTCGCGGCAGAATAGGATGTATTCCCCCTGGCTGCGGCCGGGCACCAGCACCGCCACCGCTTCGGGCTCGGGAAAGCCGGTGAGATAGTAGAAGTCGCTGTCCGGGCGGTAGGGATATTCCACATCGCGGTTGCGCCGGCGCACGGGTGCAGTGGGCACGATGGCGATGCTCCCTTTGCCCATCATGTGCATAAGCCGGCGGCGCCGGGCGGCATGCTCCCGCTTCATGCCGCCCTCATGCCATGCCATCGGCCAGGCCGCTGTATATCAGTGCAACACCCGATCATCGCTCAACTGGCGTTGCTTGCGTTCCGCCTGCAGTTCTTCATAGATCAACATAGTCCCCACGCGCACGTATTCCACCACCTCCATGAAGGACACCTCGTCCAGTTCGCTATCTTCCTCCTCGTCGTGGTAGGCGCGTGTGATCTCGGTGAAATCGCGCACGATCTCCTGCACGTTGTCGGGGGTCTGATCGCGCTCCTTGACACCGCCCGCGCCGAGGCCGAACAGGAATCCTTTGCACCAGTCCGCCAGGGCCTCGGCACGCAGGGCCAGGGGTTGTTCGTCATCGGGCAGCAGGAGCTGCAGCTCGAAGGTACGACCCTCCAGTTGCGCCACGGTCTCCTCGTAGAGGCGCTGCAACACCGCCTCGTCGCTGGAGGCAGGGGGTTTGCCGGTGGGGGGATCCGCCCGCGACCGGGACAGGGCCTCCAGGGTCACGGTCTCGTTGCGTAAGAAACGGATCCAGGTTGCCCGGTCAACGCCGCCGCTGGCACACCACAGGCCGCACAACAGGCCATGACACTCGGCGACCTCCTGGGCAATCCCGAGATTCCGGAATGCTGCGCTGACTTCGGAGAAATCCATGGAGCGGTATCAAAGACAACGGAAAAAACCAAAACGGGCGGGAATACCGGATCATCGCCTGTAAACATACCGCCTCCAAGAGGGAAACACAAATCTGGCCGCGGCGGACCAACATCGAACGGACATCGGGCGGGCATTGACCAGGATGAACGCCCGAACTATAGTGGCATCATGAACAATCGCAACGATCGTGACTTGCCGCTGGATGCTGCACGCTTCACCGCCGAGGTGGAGGAACTCGCGGCCCTGTGCGAGCGTTTGCTGGCGGAGAACGACCAGCTACGCGCCCAGTTGGGCAAACTGCGGGCTGAGAAGGCCGAGCTGCTGAAGAAGAATCAATTGTCGCAGGACAAGATCTCTGGCATGATCACCCGACTCAAGACCCTGGAGGTGGAGCTGTGAGCGCGACCATCTCCAATCCGGTGACGATCCAGATCCTGGACAAGGAATACCGGGTGGCCTGCCCCGAAGACGAACGGGTTGCGTTGCTGGAATCGGCCCGTTATCTCAACCAGAAGATGCAGGAGGTACGGGACACCGGGCGGGTCATCGGCATGGACCGCATCGCCATCATGGCGGCCCTGAACATCGTTCACGAATTCCTCGAGTGCCGAAACCGGCTGCGAGAATACGAGCAGCACATGACCCCCCAGTTGCTGGCGGTCCAGGAGCGGGTACGGGAGTTGCTGGACAAGGGCCGCCAACCGGAACTGTGATCCGCGCCCCTCGCGCGTGATCCGCAGGGGCCATGGATCTGCGAAAAAGGTCGATCGCAGGCCGATTTCACCCTGCGAGGCTAAAGAAAATGCGTGCGGCAGGGACATGAATTCCGCGTATTGGGCATCCCCTGCGGCGCTCGTCAGTGAGCCGGAAAAAACTCTTGAGCCTAATCCACTGCCCAGGGGACAGAGAGCTGATATTTTTGTGCAAGTCCGCCAGCGAGCGGAAAGCCTACGATATCACCGTTGTCCCCACCTGAACCTCTGGTTCAAGGGCGACTGCTCACGACGGCGCAGGCGGAGGATGCCCTCCTCTTCCCCCCTCATTCCCCTGTGTCGTGCCTTTCGAGTCCGGATATGCCCGCGCCGTTTGCGTGCAGACCGATAGGCAGGCACCAAGTCGGCATGATGGATACACGCGCTCATCTGCGGCGCTGCATGAATGCTGCCCGCCAGGCCCTGACACCCGCGCAGCGCCGCGCGGCGGCACTCGCCCTGGCGCGGCGCCTGGTCGCCTCTCCCTTGTGGTATCACTGCCGGCGCATCGCTTGTTATCTTCCCTGCCGCGGGGAAATGGATCTGAGACCCTTCATGGAACGCCTGTGGCAAGCGGGCAAGCAATGCTACCTGCCAGTACTGGACCCCCTGCAACGCCGACACCTGTGGTTCGCCCATTACCGGGCCGGCGATCCCCTGGCTCTCAACTGCTATGGTATTCCGGAACCAAGCCACCCTCCCCATCACTTGGTCAAACCCTGGCAATTGGACCTGATCCTCGCGCCCCTGGTGGCCTTCGATCCTCGCGGTAATCGCCTGGGTGCAGGCGGCGGCTACTATGATCGCACGCTGGCCTTCCAGCTCCGCCGCCGCCATTGGTTTAAGCCTTTCGTCTATGGAGTGGCATATGAACTGCAGAAGGTCGAAAGACTCGAACGGCAACCCTGGGACATCCCCCTGGACGGCGTTTTCACGGAACGAGCTTGTTATGCGAGGTCACGGTCATGAACTACTGGTTACTGAAGTCCGAACCCTCCGTCTTCAGCCTCGACGATCTGCGCCGCGCCCCAGGCGGTCGCGACCACTGGGACGGAGTGCGTAACTATCAGGCCCGCAACCATTTGCGCGCCATGACAGAAGGCGACCAGGCCTTCTTCTATCATTCCAACTGCGCCACACCTGCTATCGTCGGCATCGTGGAGATCTGCTGCAGCGCCTATCCGGATCACACCGCCTTCGATCCCCATAGCCCCTATTACGATCCCAAGAGCGATCCCGAACACCCCCGCTGGCACATGGTGGACGTGCGCTTTCTGCAGGCGTTACCGCGTCCCGTCACCCTGCAGGAACTGAAACAGCAAATGCGTCAGCACCCGGAAATCGCAAATCTCCCCTTGCTCAAACGCGGCTGCCGCCTGTCCGTGATGCCGGTGAGCCCCCAGGCCTGGCATGCCATCCTGCAGCTCGCGCAGGAATAGCATTCCCCGCGGCCGCGTGAAATCCGCTGTCTGGACAACGGAAAATCATGCATGCGCGCACCCTGGCATGGCCCTGGATTCGCTGCTGTACCGGCTTTCAGTCTTCATTCAACCCCTGCGATATCCCGTGCGCATAAACATTCTTCCATGAATAAAGGGGCGTGAAGATGTCGGGAATTCGACGAATGAACCGTGTTTCCGCATTGCAACATCGCCGTTTGCACGCCTTCGTGCTGTTCCCACTGCACACCTTCTGCATGCTGCACCCTTTATTTGCAGCGTTTTTCGCATCTCTTCGCACTCCTCTTGCCAATGTAAGATCCCGGGTATCATGCACTCACGTTTACATGTGTGCTTTATTCAAGAATAAACGCCATGCGTCGATACACTTTTCCGAATGCAAATTTTTTGTGCAAAGACTGGCAATATGAGACAAGATGTTTATACTTAACTGCGTTTAATACCTGGAGGACTTACAATGGCCATCAAAAAGTCTGTCGCCAAAAGGAAGACTGCAACCAAGAAAAAGGCTGCCGCGAAGAAAAGAGCAGCGACCAAGAAGAAGGTAGCAGCAAAGAAAAAGGCCGCCGTCAAGAAGAAAGCGGCAACCAAGAAGAAGACTGCAGCCAAGAAAAAAACGGCAGCCAAGAAGAGGGCCGCCGCCAAGAAGAAGACTGCAGCCAAGAAAAAAACGGCAGCCAAGAAGAGGGCCGCCGCCAAGAAGAAATAAGTTAAAGAGAAGTAGAAAGTAGCGGAAAGTCTCGCAGGATCAGGGTGGCCGCGCCATGCGGATTTCGGCATCCGCCCCCTGAGATGAAAAGGCCCGCCTCGGCGGGCCTTTTCACGTTCCAGTACTGCCCTCGATCCTCGGTCTACTGCCGGAGGCAGGGCAATATGCTAATCAAGAACCGGTGCCCAGGAACAAGTCGTAGGCTGGATTACCGCCTTCTTCCCAGTACTCGTACCCCAAGGTGTCGAGGAAGGTCTGCAGTTCGGTCTTATCGGCGGGCGGCACTTGAATACCCACCAGCACGCGGCCATAGGCGGCACCGTGATTGCGATAATGGAAGAGACTGATATTCCAGCGTTGGCCGATACAGCTCAGGAAATCTAGCAAGGCGCCGGGACGCTCCGGGAATTCGAAGCGAAACAAGGTCTCGTGCTCCACCCCGCGGGCACGCCCACCCACCATGTAGCGGACGTGCAACTTGGCCATTTCATTGTCAGTCATGTCCACTACAGGGTAATTCCGGCTACGCAGCAGGGCGATGATCTCGTTTTTCTCCTCATCACCACGATTGAGCTGGATACCGGCGAAGACATGGGCGCGCTCGGGATCGGCATAGCGGTAATTGAACTCAGTGATGCCGCGCCGGCCTATGGCGCGGCAGAACTGCAGGAAGCTGCCGGGGCGCTCGGGAATGGTTACCGCCAGGAGGGCCTCGCGCTGCTCGCCCAACTCGGCCCGTTCTGCCACGTGGCGCAAGCGATCGAAATTGATGTTGGCCCCGCTGTTGATGGCCACCAGACGGCGCCCGCGCAGGCGCCGGCGCTGGACGTATTTCTTCAGGCCCGCCACCGCCAGGGCGCCCGCGGGTTCGGCAATGGTGCGGCAGTCGTCGAAGATGTCCTTGATGGCGGCACAGACCTCGTCGGTATTCACTAGGATCACCCCGTCCACGCTGTCACGGGCGATGCGGAAGGGCTCCTTGCCCACCTGGCGCACCGCCACCCCGTCGGCGAAGATCCCCACCTGATCCAACACCACCCGGCGCTGGTGTTTCAAGGCGGCATGCAGGGAGGGGGCATCGTCCGGTTCCACGCCGATCACCCGAATGCGTGGATAGAGGGCCTTGACGTAGGCGGCCACCCCGGCGATGAGCCCGCCACCACCCACGGGCACGAAAATGGCGTGCAGGTCGTCACCTGCGTGATGAAGGATCTCGGCCGCCACCGTACCCTGGCCGGCGATGACATGGGGATCGTCATACGGGTGGATGAATGTCATCCCCAGCTTCCGCCCGAGGGCAAGGGCATGGGCACAAGCTTCGTCATAGGTATCCCCATGCAATACCACGCGCGCCCCCAGGCGACGAACGGCCTCTACCTTGATACCCGGCGTGGTCTGGGGCATGACGATCAAGGCCCGAATACCCAGGTGGCGCGCCGCCAGCGCCACGCCCTGGGCATGATTGCCCGCCGAGGCGGCGATCACCCCCTGCTCGCGGGCCACCGGACGCAGATGCACTATCTTGTTGTAGGCACCGCGCAGCTTGAACGAGAACACAGGCTGCAGATCCTCGCGCTTGAGCAGGATCTCGTTCCCGAAGCGGCGGGACAACGCGGGCATAGTATCCAGCGGGGTCTCGCGCGCCACGTCGTAGACCCGGGCCTTGAGAATGTTGCGCAGATAATGATTCCGCATGGCCGTTTCGGTTTCTTCTGTCGTTCCACCTTATAGCAGCTCCCGCCCCGGCTGCCTAGCCTTCCCCGGACAAGCTGGTTATCATGGCGGTCAAACGGATTCAGAGGGAGAGCTGCGCCATGACCCAGGACGAAATGAAACAGATGGCTGCGGAAGCGGCCCTGGAATACGTGGAGGCCGGTATGGTGATCGGCGTGGGCACCGGTTCCACCACCAATCACTTCATCGACGGCCTGGCCCGCATCCGGCACAAGATCGAAGGGGCCGTGGCCAGTTCCGAGGCCACCGCCGAGCGCCTCAAGTCCCATGGCATTCCGGTGCTGGACCTCAATACCGTGGACGAGCTGCCCCTGTACGTGGACGGCGCCGACGAGAGCAACCACTATCTGCAGCTCATCAAGGGCGGTGGCGGGGCGCTCACCCGGGAGAAGATCGTCGCCGCCGTGAGCCGGACCTTCGTGTGCATCGCCGACGAGTCCAAGCTGGTGGACGTGCTGGGTCGCTTCCCCTTGCCAATCGAAGTTATCCCCATGGCCCGCAGTTACGTGGCCCGCGAACTGGTCAAGCTGGGAGGCAAACCGGTGCTGCGCGAGGGTTTCGTCACCGACAACGGCAACCAGATCCTGGACGTGCACAACCTGGAGATCCTGGAACCGGCCAAGCTGGAAGCGGAACTGAACCAGATCGTGGGTATCGTCACCAACGGCTTGTTCGCCCGCCGCCCCGCGGATGTGTTGCTGCTGGGCACGCCTCAGGGGGTGCGCAAACTCACCTGACGGGGAATGGCCGCATGCAGAAGGCCTTCATCACCATCGGACTCATTCTGCTCCTCATCGGCATCCTCTGGCCCTGGCTCGCCAAGAGCGGCCTGGGCCGCCTGCCCGGGGACATCGCCATCGAGCGCGACAACTTCCGTTTCTATTTTCCCATCACCACCTCCATCCTCGTCAGCCTGGCGGTGACCCTCATCCTGTGGTTGATGCGCAAGTGATTCCGGCCACGAATCACGCAGGATTTGCCCGCCGCACCTTCGTTGCAGTGACCGGGCCGACATCTGAATCTGCATCACAGTAATACCCGTTCGATGCCGCCGTTGCGGGCCTTCTCGATGAAGCGCTGCTGCCAGCCCTCGCCCAGCAGGCGCTGGGCCAGTTCCACGACGATGTAATCGGTCCCGAGACCCGTGTCCTCGCGATAACGCCCCAGACCCTGCTGGCAGGCGGGGCAGGCGGTGAGCAGCTTGACCTCGCCTTCCTGCACCCGTTCGGCACCGGTCAACTCGCGAATGCCGGCCCGCAATTCCGCTTCCTTGCGAAAACGAACCTGAGTGGCGATGTCGGGGCGGGCAACGGCGAAGGTGCCGGCCTCGCCGCAGCAGCGGTCCGACAGGCGTACTTCGGCACCACCCAGCAACCTCCTAGCCACCTGAACAGGGTCGTGCTGCTTCATGGGCGTGTGGCAGGGATCGTGATAGAGATAGCGCACCCCCGGCACGCCCTCCAGGGAGACGCCTTTCTCCAGGAGATATTCGTGGATGTCCAGCAGGCGGCAGCCGGGAAAGATCTGCTGGAATTCGTAGAGCAGCAGCTGGTCCATGCAGGTACCGCAGGAAACCAGCACCGTCTTGATGTCCAGATAGTTGAGGGTATTGGCCACGCGGTGAAAGAGCACTCGGTTTTCCGTGGTGATGCGCCGCCCCCGGGCCTCGTCTCCCACTGAGCGCTGGGGATAGCCACAGCACAAATAACCCGGCGGCAACACCGTCTGCACGCCGCATTCGTAGAGCATGGCCAGGGTGGCCAGGGCGATCTGGCTGAACAGGCGCTCGGAGCCGCAACCGGGAAAATAGAACACCGCCTCGGCCTCCTCGGAACTGCGTTGCGGATCGCGCAGGATGGGCACCAGGGTCTTGTCCTCGATCCCCAACAGGGCACGGGTGGTACGGCTGGGCAGGTCGCCCGGCAGGGGTTTCTTCACGAAATGGATCACCTGCACGGGAATGGAGGGCTTGCCGGTGGTGGACGCGGGGCGGCGCTGCCGGGCCAGGCCCAGGCGCCTCGCCAGGCGATGACCCAGGCGCTGCAGGCGGCTGCCCCACTGGATGGCCGTGGCGCGCAGCAGCTTGACGCGCACGGGATCGGTGGCGTTGAGATAGGCCATGGCCAGGCGGGTGCCGGCATTGAGACGCTTGCGCCCCCGCGCGCGCAGGATGTTGCGCATGAGTATGGAAACGTCGCCGAAGTCGATGTCCACGGGGCAGACGGGCAGGCATTTGTGGCACACCGTGCAATGATCGGCCACGTCGTTCAGCTCGTCGAAGTGGCGCACCGATACCCCGCGGCGCGTCTGCTCCTCGTAGAGAAAGGCCTCCAGAATGAGGCCGGTGGCAAGGATCTTGTTGCGCGGAGAATAGAGCAGATTGGCCCCCGGCACGTGGGTGTTGCAGACGGGCTTGCACTTGCCGCAGCGCAGGCAGTGGCGGATGGCGTCGTTGAGCGCGCCCAGCTCGCTCTCTTCCAGGATCAGGGCCTCCTGTTGCACCAGGCGCAGGGAGGGGGTGTAGGCATCGTCCAGACCCGAGCCCGGCAGCAGCTTGCCGCGGTTGAACACGCCGCCCGGATCCACGCGCTGCTTGTATTCGGCGAAGGCCTCCAGGGTGCGGGAGGCCAGGTACTGGATCTTGGTCAGCCCGATGCCGTGTTCCCCGGAGATCACGCCCCCCAGGGAGACGGCCAGGTCCATGATGCGATCGACGATGCGTTCCGCCTCCTGGAGCATCTCATAGTCGTTGGAGTTGACGGGGATGTTGGTGTGCACGTTGCCATCGCCGGCGTGCATGTGCAGGGCCACGAACAGGCGGCTGGAACGGATGCGACGGTGGATCTCGTCGATGCGCGCGTGCACGGGCGCGAATTCCAGTCCGCTGAAGATCTCCTTCAAGGGTCGTTCCACCTCGCGCCGGTAGGAGACGCGCAGGTCGCGGCGCAAGAGCAGATCCAACACCCGGTCGCCGTCGCGCAGGCGCGCCCGCTCCGCCTCCCCGAACAGCTCCAGATGCCGTGCCGCCGGCTCGTCCAGGTGCGCCAGCAAGGCCTGCCAGCGCCCGGCCACGCCTTCCAGATGGGCTCGGGCCGCCGACACCTTGGTGGCGACGATGGTGCGGTCCTCGCGGCTCTCTTCTCCATCGGGCAACAGGCGCATGGCCGGCAATTCCCGGCCCAGAAAGTCCTGCAGGGCCTCGATCATGCGCAGCTTGTTGCGCGTGGACTGCTCGATGTTGATGCGCTCGATGTGCTCGCTGTATTCCCCGAGGCGTTCCAAGGGGATGACCACGTCCTCGTTGATTTTGAAGGCGTTGGTGTGGGCTGCGATGGCCGCGGTACGGGCGCGGTCGGCCCAGAAACGGCGCCGGGCCTCGGGGCTGGCGGCGATGAAGCCTTCCGCCTGGCGCCCGTTGGCCAGGCGCACCACCGCCGAGGCGGCTTCGCCCACCGCGGCCTTGTCGTCCCCGGCCAGGTCCATGAGCAACACCATCTTCGGCAACTCGGGACGCGGGGCCTTGGCGGCGTATTTCACGGCTCTGAGATAGCGTTCGTCCAGATGTTCCAGCCCGGCCAGCAACACGTCCCGGCGGGTGCGGCAATGGCGCACGATTTCACTGATGGTGTCCACCGCGCCCTTGACGTCGGGACCGTAGAATTCCAGGCATACGGTACGCGTGTGGCGGGACTGGCGGTGGAGGATGAACACCGCCGAGGTGATGAAGCCGTCACAACCCTCCTTCTGTACGCCCGGCAGGCCGCCCAGGAATTTGTCGGTGACGTCCTTGCCCAGCCCCTGCCGGCGGAAGGCCCGCCCCGGCAGCTTGAGTTCCACCGGCTCGCCTTCCACGGTGACGCCGTCCGGGGCGAAGCGGGTGATGCGGAAACGCACCTCCTCTTGCTCGTGAATCTTGCCCAGGTTGTGATCCAGGCGCTCCACCTCCAGCCAGTGGGCGTCCGGGGTCACCATTCGCCAGGACAGCAGATTGTCCACGGTGGTGCCCCACAACACCGCCTTCTTGCCGCCGGCGTTCATGGCGATGTTGCCGCCGATGGTACAGGCGTCCTGGGAAGTGGGGTCCACCGCGAACACCAGGCCGTGGCGTTCGGCCAGCTCCGCCACCCGCCGCGTCACCACGCCCGCCTCGGCTCGCACCACCGGCACTTCCCGCTCCCCCGATCCATCCGGATCCGGCAGGCGGCGGTATTCCACCGGTCCCAGCCGTTCCAGCTTCTCGGTATTGACTACCGCGGTATCGGCGAACAGGGGGACGGCGCTGCCGGTATAGCCGGTACCGCCACCGCGGGGAATGATGGTGAGACCCAGATCGATGCAGGCCTGCACCACCGGCTGGATCTCGGCCTCGCTGTCTGGGGTGATCACCACGAAGGGCAACTCCACGCGCCAGTCGGTGGCGTCGGTGACGTGGGAGACCCGCGCCAGACCGCCGAAATCGATGTTGTCGCGGCGGGTCACCTGGCTCAGGCGTTGCAAAGCGCGGGCACGCAATTCCCGCTGCCGCGGCAGCCAGACCTCGAAGTCCGCCACCGCCTGGCGCGCGGCGGACACCAGCCGCAGGGCCATCTCGTTGCCGTCGGCGCGGGCCACGATCTGGTCCAGGCGGTGATGGAGGGCGCGGGTCAGGGAACGCCAGCGCTTGGGATTCTCCAGCAAATCGTCCTGCAGGTAGGGATTACGCTTCACCACCCACATGTCGCCCAGCACCTCGAACAACATGCGCGCCGAACGGCCGGTACGGCGTTCCCGCCGCAGGCGGTTGAGCAGTTCCCATTGTTCCCGGCCCAGGAAACGGATGACGATCTCCCGGTCCGAGAACGAGGTATAGTTGTAGGGAATCTCGCGTATGCGTGCCGGTTCCTGCATGACGGGTCGTGGAAAAAACGGTGAAGTTTTTCGCAACGGTGCCGATGTTAACGCTAGGCAGCAAAAGCGGCGACATCGCTTGCCCTGCCTCCTGCACTGGGCCTGCAGAGTCTAACACGGGCTGCTGCACCGAGCACACAGAAACCATGGGGATGCGCCGGGCGGCGCCCCAAAAGGCTACGAAAATGGCGGTTCCCGAACAATCCATTTCCATCGACAGCCTGCAGGACCTGGAACCCCTCAATACGCTGTCTCCCGACCTGCTCCACGAACTGATCCGCCAATCCCGTTGCGAACACCTGGAGGCCGGGGTCTGTCTGTTCCGCGAGGGAGATTGCGACCAGGCGAGCTACTATCTCCTGCGCGGCACCCTGGAGCTGTCGCGTAGCGGTACCAGCGATCGCCTGTTCCTCAAGAGCGGCAGCGAGGAGGCCCGCCGGCCGGTAGCCGACGACAAGCCGCGCCGTTACACGGCGGTGGCCGCTGCCCCGGTGGAGGTACTGCGGCTGGACAAGGAGCTGTTGGATACCTTTCTCACCTGGGGCCAGATCTCCGCGCCTGAGGAAGAGGTGGTGATGTGCGAGGATGGCATCATCACCATTAATAAGGCCGACTGGCTCAAGACCATGATGAAATCCCCCACCTTCCGCAATCTCCCGCCCGCCAACATCGAGGCCCTGCTCAATCGCCTGGAACCGGTGGTGGTACGCGCCGGGGACGTGATCATTCGCCAAGGGGACGAGGGAGACTACTTCTATATGATCGAAAAGGGCGTGGCCATGGTCACTCGCAACCCCGACGATGCCGAAGACAGTATCGAAGTGACAGAACTCTGCGCCGGCGCCACCTTCGGCGAGGCCGCCCTGATCTCAGACAACCCGCGCAATGCCACGGTGTCCATGCGATCCGACGGTATCCTCCTGCGCCTGGCCAAAGAGGACTTCCTCGAATTGCTCAAACAGCCCACTTTACAGTGGTGCGATCTCGACGAGGCCCGCAAACTGGTGGCAACTGGCGGGCGCTGGATCGACGTGCGATTGCCAGCCGAATTCGCCGCCGGACATCTACCCGGTGCGGTCAACATCCCCATGCGCGACCTGCACCGCATAGCCCGTGAACTGGACGCCAAAATCTCCTATGTCTGCGTCTGCCAAACAGGGCGCCGTAGTTCCGCTGCCGCCTTCGTACTGGCCCAATATGGACTGCGTGCCTATGTGTTGCGCGGCGGCCTGCAGCAGGTGCCCCCCGAGGAACTGTCCCGCTGAGTCCACGCTTTTCTTTGCTCTGCGTTCCCCTTGCGGCGCCAAACTCTTCCTTACGATACCGCCTCCAGAATCACTGCATAACGCAGCACCTTGCCCGCGGCGATGAAGCACAGCGCCGGCCAGAAACCCACCCGCAACCAGCCGGCCGCCACGCACAGGGGGTCCCCCACCACGGGTAACCAGGACAGCAACAGGGCCGGCGCCCCCCAACGCCGCACGCGCGCCAGCGCCTGAAGCCGGTGTTGGCGCCGGCGTCCCTGTACCGGCCAGGCCGCCGGCCCACGCCAAGCCAACAGGCGACCCACCGCCCAGGAACTCATGCCGCCCAGGGTGTTACCGGCACCGGCCACACCCAGTAAGAGCAAGGCGGGATATTGGCCGCCCGCCGCCAGGGCGTACAACAGCACCTCCGAGCCGCCGGGCAAGAGAGAGGCCGACAGAAAGGCGCTGAGAAACAAGCCCCACAAGGGGAGGGGACCATCGCTTTCGATCTCCATGTGGGGACAGACAGAACAGACTGGCTGAAACAGACAGGACCGGGAACCGATGCGCGGGCAAAAAAAAGCGGCCGGAAGCCGCCAAGAGTTTGTTTCGCTGTAGTTATTGTTATTAACCTTGGACGGCTTGATACCCCTCCCGCCCTCGTGTGAATTCAAACTCTAATCACCTGCGAATCGTAAGTCAAGCACCTTCTGAAAAATCCGCGATCAAGGGTTTCATTCCCTGGCAAATCGGCCCGGGGGCGACGGTGATGCATGCTGCTCTTGCCAGGAGCGCGAGGCTGCACTACCTTTGACAGAGTGCGATGCCCGGAAATCGCGCGGGCAGCCGAAGCATACGGCCGCACCGGACCTGTAACCGATAATGCGCTGAAAATCAAAGATAAATATCGTGCTCTGGGTCAAAGCCTTCCACATCGTCTTCATGGTCACCTGGTTTGCGGGCCTGTTCTACCTGCCTCGCCTGTTCGTCTACCACGCCCTGTGTGAGGATGCGCCGGGTGATGCGCGCTTCAAGACCATGGAGCGCAAACTCTACTACGGCATCATGACTCCAGGAGCGGTGCTCACCGTGATCTTCGGCCTGTGGCTGGTGGTGGACTACGCCTGGGCCGCCTATAGCCACGCCGGCTGGCTGCATCTCAAGATGATGCTGGTACTGCTGCTCATCGGCTACCACGTCTATTGCGGCTTCCTGCTGGCGGCCTTCCGCCGCGGCGAGAACCGGCATTCCCACAAGTTCTATCGCATCCTCAACGAGATCCCGGTGCTGTTCCTCATCGCCATCGTGATCCTGGTGGTGGTCAAACCCTTCTGAGATGGACCTCGGATCACGCCCGTTGTCAAGTCTTTTGCGCCTCGACGCCCGACCTTATACACAGTAGCCGCCTCTTGTGTGAAAAAAGTGGGGATAACGGGACCGAGACTGGGGGCGGGCGGGCAGCCGCCTATCAAGTCATTGATTTCTTTGGATATACCGGTAAAGCTCAAATTGTCGCCAAAATGCCAAAAACCCAATATTCACGCGGAGCTAGCGCATCTGGTCCCATTTCTTCCACAAAGTTATCCACAGATTTTGTGGAAAACTTCCGAACCCGATAACGCCACAATCACTTAGCTGCACAAACTGAGAAAGGCGCTCAAAGACCTTCGATAATTTCACTGACACGACCGCTGCGGCTCTGTTAGGCTAGCCCTCCATGAATGCGCCCCAGGACATCGTCCAGGTGGCCGTGCCGGTCCCGCTGTACCAGTCCTTCGATTACCTGCCGCCGCCCGGGATTCCGCTCGCATCCCTGCGACCGGGCATGCGGCTGCGCGTCCCCTTCGGCCGGGGCACGCAGGTGGGCTTGATCCTGGGCACGTCCTCTCACAGCACCCTGCCCCGGGCGCGCCTCAAACGAGCCCTGGCCCTCCTGGACACGGAGCCCCTGCTGCCCGCCGGCATGCTCGGGTTGTTGCAGTGGGCCGCGGCGTATTACCACCATCCACTGGGAGAGGTGTTGTTCACCGCCCTGCCCGGCCCCTTGCGCGCGGGCAAGCCTGCCCGCCAGGCCCTCACCAAGCGCTACCGACTCACGGATGCCGGCCGGCGGGTGGATCCCCGCGAGCTGGCCCGGGCCCCCAGGCAGGCGGCCCTGCTACGACGACTGCTGGCCTTCCCGGAGGGCGCACAGGCCCAAGACCTCGACCCCCTCGGTGGCCACTGGCGCCGCACAGCCGCCGCCTTGGCGGCGAAGGGCTGGCTGGAAGCGGTCGCGATCCCGGCACCGCCACCCGCCTTGGCGGGCTCCGGCCCAGCCGAGGTATCGGACTATCACCCGCCCGCGTTGCACGGTCCCCAGCAAGAGGCCGTACAAACCATCTGCACGGCCCTGGGGCGTTTCACGGCCTTCCTCCTGGAAGGGGTCACGGGCAGCGGCAAGACCGAGGTCTATTTGCATGCCATCGAAACCGCGGTGGCACGCGACCTCCAGGCCCTGGTGCTGGTACCGGAAATCGGCCTCACGCCGCAACTGGTGCGCCGCTTCCAGCGCCACCTGCGCCTGCCGCTGGCCGTATTCCACTCCGGTCTCAGCGCGGGCGAACGCCTCGCGGCCTGGCTCGCCGCCCGCGACGGCCGGGTGCCCGTGATCATCGGCACCCGTTCCGCGGTGTTTACTCCCTTGCGCCGTCCGGGACTCATCATCATCGACGAAGAACACGACCCCTCCTACAAACAACAGGAAGGTTTTCGCTACCACGCCCGCGACATCGCCGTCATGCGGGCCCGGCGCAGCGGCATCCCCGTGGTGCTCGGCTCCGCCACCCCATCCCTGGAAAGCCTGCACAACGCCGCGGGCGGGCGTTACCGGCACCTGCATCTGACACAGCGGGCCGGCGGCGCCGAACCCCCCCGGCTCAAACTGCTGGACGTGCGCCACCAACCGCTGGACCAGGGCCTGTCCAGGCCCCTGCTGCAGGCCATGCAGGCCCATCTGGACCGGGATCATCAGGTACTGTTGTTCCTCAACCGCCGCGGCTATGCCCCCACCCTGTATTGTTGCGCCTGCGGCTGGATCGCCACGTGCTCGCGCTGCGACGCCCACCTGGTGGTGCACCGGGCACGGCAGTGCCTGCACTGCCATCATTGCGACAGCCGCCACCCGCTCCCCGACCGCTGTCCCGGTTGTGGAGCGGGTGAGCTGGTGGCCCTGGGCCAGGGCACCGAACGGGTGGAAGAGGCCCTGGCGCGGCATTTTCCCGGGCTGGAAATCCTGCGCATCGACCGGGACAGCACCCGGCGCAAGGGCAGCCTGCAAGCCCTGCTGGCACGCCTGGAAGGGGGGCGGCGCCAGATCCTGCTAGGCACCCAGATGATCGCCAAGGGCCATCACCTGCCGCGCATCACCCTGGTGGGCATCCTGGATGCGGATCAGGGCCTGTTCGGCGCCGACTTCCGCGCCACCGAACGCCTGGCCCAGTTGATCCTGCAGGTGGCGGGGCGCGCCGGGCGCGCCGCCCGTACAGGCGAGGTACTGATCCAGACGCGCTTCCCCGAACATCCCTTGTTCGAGTGCCTCCTGCGCCACGACTACGCCGCTTTCAGCCGGCAGCTCCTGGAGGAACGGCGCCAATGCCAGCTGCCGCCTTTCGCCGTCATGGCCTTGTTGCGCGCCGAAGCCGTGAACCAGGAGGCTCCCCTGGCCTTCCTGCAAGAAGCGGCGCGGCGCGCGGGCGAGCCGCCGGACGTACAAGTGCTGGGACCGGCCCCCTCTCCCATGGCCCGCCTGGCCGGGCGCCATCGCGCTCAACTCCTGTTCCTGGCCCGCCGGCGCGCGCCCCTGCACCGCCTGCTGGACCGCCTGGTCCCGGCACTGGGTCGCTCGCCTGCCGCGCGCCGGGTGCGCTGGTCCCTGGACGTGGATCCGCAGGAGCTGTTCTGACACCTGCCCGCCACCCGTACTCCGTCCCCAACTCACCCCCAACTTGCATAGCCGGCCGCAGCGGCGATAATAGCCCCTTCGTCCCACATCCCGCTGCCTTGCCGCATGAAACAAGCACTCGAAAACCTGGTGGCCCAGGCCCTGGCGAAACTCCAGGACAGCGGTGAATTGCGCCCCGATCTGGCCGTGGAGATCCAGATCGAACGGACCCGCGACCGCCGCCACGGGGACTTCGCCTGCAACATCGCCCTCGTGCTGGCCCGCCAGGCTGGCAAGAAACCCCGCGAACTGGCCGAGCGCATCACCGCCGCCCTGCCGGCTGCACCGGCCATCGCCCGGGTGGAGGTGGCGGGCCCGGGCTTCATCAACTTCCATCTCGCTCCCGAGGCCTATCACCAAGTGGCGCGCGACATCCTGGAGGCCGGCGAGGCCTATGGCCGCAGCACACTCGGCCACGGGCGGCGGGTACAAGTGGAATTCGTCTCCGCCAATCCTACCGGGCCGCTACATGTCGGCCACGGGCGTGGGGCCGCCTACGGGGCCGCAGTGGCAAACCTACTGGTGGCCGTCGGCTACCAGGTCCACCGCGAATACTACGTCAACGACGCCGGCCGGCAGATGGACATCCTGGCCGTGAGCCTGTGGTTACGCTACCTGCAACGCTGCGGCGAACAGCTGCCTTTTCCCGCCAATGGCTATCAGGGTCAGTACGTCATCGACATCGCCACGGCCCTGTACGAACTCCATGGCGAACGCCTGCGCCGCCCCGCCCATGAGGTCGCATCCGGCCTGCCGTCCGACGAGCCCGACGGCGGCGACAAGGAACGCCACATCGACGCGCTCATCGAACGGACCCGGACCCTGCTGGGCGAGGCGGACTACCGTCTGGTGTTCGACTTCGGGCTGCAGGCCATTCTCGACGACATCCGCGAAGACCTGGAGGAATTCGGCGTCGTCTACGAGGAATGGTATTCGGAACGCAGCCTGGTGGAACGCGGCCTGGTCCGCCGTGCCATCGAGCGCCTCAAACAAGGCGGCTATCTCTACGAACGGGACGGCGCCTGGTGGTTCCGCTCCACCCAGTTCGGCGACGAAAAAGACCGGGTGGTGATCCGCGACAACGGCCAGGCCACCTACTTCGCCCACGACATCGCCTATCACATGGACAAGATGGAACGGGGCTTCGAGCGCGTCATCGACATCTGGGGTGCCGATCACCACGGCTACGTGCCGCGGATCAAGGCGGCACTGGCGGCCCTGGGCGACGATCCCCAGCGCCTGGACGTGTTGCTGGTACAATTCGCCAGTCTCTGGCGGGGCGGGCAGAAGATCCCCATGTCCACCCGTGCCGGGCAATTCGTCACCTTGCGCGAGCTGCGCCGGGAAGTGGGCAACGACGCCGCACGTTTCTTCTACGTGATGCGCAAGTGCGAACAGCACATGGACTTCGACCTGGACCTGGCCAAATCCCAGACCAGCGACAATCCAGTCTATTACATTCAATATGCCCACGCCCGCATTTGCAGCGTGATGCGCCAGTTGGCGGAAAAAGGCCTGACATGGAACCAGGAACAGGGGCTGGCCCATCTCCGGCAACTGGTGGAGCCCCACGAACAGGAACTGTTGATGACCTTGTCCCGCTATCCGGAAGTGATCGAATCCGCCGCCCTCGCCCACGAGCCCCACCAGCTCGCCCACTACCTGCGGGAACTGGCGCATGCCTTCCATACCTATTACAACGCCCATCCCTTCATCGTCGAGCACGCGGCCTTGCGTGACGCCCGGCTGGCCCTGGTACTCGCTACACGACAAGTCCTGGCCAATGGCCTGAGGATCCTGGGCGTCAGCGCCCCCGAAACCATGTGACCATGGCCCGCAAAAAGGCCACCGGCAAGAAAAGGAAACGCAGCAAGACGCAGAGCGGGCCTTCCTGGGGCTCCCTGGTGCTGGGCATCGCCATCGGACTGGCGGCAGGACTGGCCATCTATCTCCTGCGCCCCGCCATGGAGGAGACGACCCAATCAACCAGTACGCCCACTGTAGAGCCCCCTGCACCATCATCCAAGCAAGAAGTCTCTCCTGAGACACGCGCCCAACCCCCGGCACCACCCGAGCAAAACAAGCGCTTCGATTTCTACACCCTGTTGCCGCAAATCGAGGTGGAGATTCCCAAGGAGAAATTGGAAGAAGCCCTGCGCCTGCTACCCAAGACGGACAAGAGCGGTACGTACATCCTGCAAGTGGGATCGTTCCGGGACTACGACGACGCCGACGAACTCAAGGCCCGACTGGCCCTGTTGGGCATCGAATCCGACATCCAGACCGTGGTCATCAAAAACGGCGAATCCTGGCACCGGGTCCGCATCGGCCCTTTTCAAGGATTGGACACCCTCAAGCCCATCCGCCGCAAACTCAGACGCAACGACATCGACTTCCTGGTGATCAAGATCGGCGAAGACTGAAACCCTTCATCCCTGCAGCGCAGGAATCTCGGCATCACAATGTCGGCTACCAGCACCAGCCGTCACTGCACTAGGCCGGCACCAACTAGAAAACAGATGTCGGACCTCAGACGTCGGGAAAATGTACCCTGCATTTTCTACTGGTGTTTTTCCTCTTTTTTCCTCTGGGTGGGGCTTGGGCGGGGGAGCTTTTTGTAGGGGCCCATTGTACGAACCCAGAGTGAGGAGAGACCCGACAACAGTACTCCTCGTCTCTGTATTTGTTCCTGACATTTTGGCCCCTACCCCTTGACTCTGCACGTTTCGCCCCTATCATTATTGGCACTCGCAGGGCAGGAGTGCTAGCGCCAAAGCGCTAGCAGGTTAAAGCTGCCTTTCAAATCAATTGCTTACGCATATACACGACGAGTAGAACCTGAAAATCATCGATTTCATCCATCGACAAGGGAGGCTTTCAACCGATGAACATCAGACCCTTACACGACCGCGTCATCATCCGCCGCAAGGAGGAGGAGCACAAGAGTCCGGGCGGCATCGTGATTCCGGACTCCGCCGCCGAGAAACCCATCCGCGGTGAGGTGATCGCCGTCGGCAAAGGCAAGATCCTGGAGAACGGCGACGTCCGTCCCCTGGATGTCCAGGTGGGAGATGAAGTGCTGTTCGGTAAATATTCCGGTACCGAAGTGAAGGTCAATGGTGAAGAACTGGTCGTGATGCGTGAAGACGACATCATGGCCGTGATCGAGAACTGAACCACCTTTTCCACACGCGAGAAGAATCGAGAGGGAAACCAACATGACTGCGAAAGAAGTGAAATTCAGCACCGAAGCCCATCAGCGCATGCTGGCCGGTGTCAATATCCTGGCCAATGCCGTCAAGGTCACCCTGGGCCCCAAGGGACGTAACGTGGTTCTGGAGAAGAGCTTCGGCGCCCCCACCATCACCAAGGACGGGGTCTCCGTGGCCAAGGAGATCGAGCTCAGCGACAAGTTCGAGAACATGGGCGCCCAGATGGTGAAAGAGGTGGCCTCCCAGACCTCCGACGTGGCCGGTGACGGCACCACCACCGCTACGGTGCTGGCCCAGGCCATGCTGCGCGAGGGCATGAAGGCCGTGGCTTCCGGCCTCAACCCCATGGACCTGAAGCGCGGCATCGACAAGGCCATCCACGTGGCCGTGGAGGAACTGAAGAAGATCTCCAAGCCCTGCGCCGACGACAAGTCCATCGCCCAGGTGGGCACCATCTCCGCCAACTCCGACGAGGCGGTGGGCCGCATCATCGCCGACGCCATGGACAAGGTGGGCAAGGAAGGTGTGATCACCGTGGAGGAAGGCTCGGGCCTGGAGAACGAGCTGGAAGTGGTCGAAGGCATGCAGTTCGACCGCGGCTATCTCTCCCCCTATTTCATCAACAACCAGCAGAACATGAGCGTGGAGCTGGAGAACCCCTACATCCTGCTGCATGACAAGAAGATCTCCAACATCCGCGACATGCTGCCCCTGCTGGAGGCCGTGGCCAAGTCCGGCAAGCCCTTGCTGATCGTCGCCGAGGACGTGGAGGGCGAGGCCCTGGCCACCCTGGTGGTGAACAACATTCGCGGTATCGTCAAGGTGTGCGCGGTGAAGGCGCCCGGGTTCGGCGACCGCCGCAAGGCCATGCTGGAGGACATCGCCATCCTCACCGGCGGCCAGGTGGTCTCCGAAGAGCTGGGCCTGACCCTGGAGAAGGCCCGTCCCGAGGAGCACCTGGGTACGGCCAAGAAGGTGGTCATCACCAAGGACAACACCACCATCATCGACGGCGCCGGCAAGCCCAGCGACATCGAAGCCCGGGTGAAGCAGATCCGCGCCCAGATCGAGGAGTCCACCTCCGATTACGACAAGGAGAAGCTCCAGGAGCGCGTGGCCAAGCTGGCCGGTGGCGTGGCCGTGATCAAGGTGGGTGCCGCCACCGAGATCGAGATGAAAGAGAAGAAGGCCCGCGTGGAGGACGCCCTGCACGCCACCCGCGCCGCCGTGGAAGAAGGCGTGGTCCCCGGTGGTGGTGTGGCCCTGCTGCGTGCCCTGCCGGCAGTGGAGAAGCTCACCGGTGCCAACCACGATCAGGACGTGGGCATCAAGATCGCAGCCCGCGCCATGGAGGAACCCCTGCGCCAGATCGTGGCCAATGCCGGCGAAGAGTCCTCCGTGATCCTCAACAAGGTCAAGGAGGGCGAAGGCAGTTTCGGCTACAACGCCGCCACGGGCGAGTTCGGCGACATGGTGGAATTCGGCATCCTGGATCCCACCAAGGTGACGCGCAGCGCCCTGCAGAATGCGGCCTCCGTGGCCGGCCTCATGATCACCACCGAGGCCATGGTGGCGGAGATCCCGCAGGAAGAGAAGAACACCGGCGCAGGTGCCGGCGGCATGGGCGACATGGGCGGCATGATGTAAGCCGTACCGCCCCCTTCCCATCAGAAAACCCCTGTCGGTTCGCCGGCAGGGGTTTTCGTTTTCAGAGGACAGAGGATGACAGGCCGCAACATCCCTGAAGGTCGGAATCCCCGAACACTGCCCTCCGTCGCCTTTTGTCAACCGAAACTGAGAGGCCGGTGATCGGACTCCTCGTCTTCCTGTATCTGCAGGCTAAAGCCCGTTCCCTGAGCCTCTGCATCCTTCTCCTCCAGGTCGATGCGCAGGCGCAGGTTGTTCTGCGAATCGGCGTTGCGCAGGGCCTCCTCGTAGGAGATTCGTCCCTCCTTGTAGAGCCGATAAAGGGCCATGTCGAAGGTCTGCATGCCCACGTTTTCCGAACGCTCCATGATGTCCTTGAGTTTGTGGATCTCGCCCTTGAGGATGAGATCGCTCACCGCCGGCGTCCCCAACAACACCTCGAAGGCGGCCACGCGCTTGCCGTCCAGGGTGGGCACCAGGCGCTGGGAGACGATGCCGCGCACGTTGAGCGACAGGTCCATGAGCAGTTGGCGCTGGCGGTCCTCGGGAAAGAAGTTGATGATGCGGTCGAAGGCCTGGTTGGCGTTGTTGGCGTGCAGCGTGGAGATGGCCAGATGCCCGGTCTCGGCGAAGGCGATGGCGTGCTCCATGGTCTCGCGGTCGCGGATCTCACCGATGAGGATCACGTCCGGGGCCTGGCGCAGGGTGTTCTTCAAGGCCTCGGCATAGCTCAGGGTGTCATCGCCCACTTCCCGCTGGTTGACGATGGAACGCTTGTGGCTATGCAGGTATTCGATGGGGTCTTCGATGGTGATGATGTGGCCGGCGCTGTTGCTGTTGCGATAATCGATGAGCGCCGCCAGGGAGGTGGATTTGCCTGAACCGGTGGCGCCCACGAACAGGATCAGGCCGCGCTTCTGCATCACCAGCTTCTTCAACACCGGCGGCAGGCCCAGCTCCTCCATGCTGGGGATCTTGGTCTTGATGTTCCGGATCACCAGGCCGATCTGGCTGCGCTGCTTGAAGATGTTGACGCGAAAGCGGCCAATCTTAGAATCGGAAAGCGCCATGTTCATCTCCGGATTCTTCTCGAAGGCCTTGATCTGGTCTTCGTTCATGATCTTGTAGGCGATGGTCTTGGTCACGCCCGGCAGCACGGGTGATTTGTCCACAGGCACGATCTTGCCCTGAATGCGCATGCTGGGGGGGGCACCCACCGTGAAATAGAGATCGGAGGCGTCTTTGGCCACCATCAACTTGAGGTAATCGACAAATTCCATGGCGCTTCCTCTCCTGCATATCCGCTCGTTCCTTTATCGACCACAGACGCACGCCTCTTGATCCTCTCGATCCGGATAGGGCTGATAGGGAAGAAGCACGGCACTTGCAGCATGCCAGGCAAGGCCTTACCCTCGAAATTCATGTGCGCTTCTTCTATTCCATCCGCCGGCCCCTCCGCCATCCGCCAGGCCCTCGCCGACCATCCCACCGCCGTGGTGGCGCGCGTGGAACGGGACTGGGAGGATTTCCATAGCGCTGCCGCCGAAAACGGCGTGCCTATCCCCTCCAACCCGCCCTTCCTCCGGCGGCTTTTCCAGGTGTGGGGTGCGAGCAAGTTCGTGGCCCGCAGTTGCGTGGCCCGCCCCGCCCTACTAGCCGACCTGCTCGCCAGCGGCGATCTGCTGCGCGACTACGGCCCCCGCACCTATGCGCGGCGCATCGAGTCTGCCTGCGCCGGGGCGCGCGACGAAACGGAGCTGGGCCGGCTCCTGCGGCACTGGCGCCTGCGCGAGATGGTGCGCATCGCCTGGCGCGACCTGGCGGGCTGGGCCGGCCTCGAAGAGGTCCTGCGGGACCTGTCCCTGCTGGCCGAGACCCTCATCCGGGCGGCCCTCGAGCGCCTCTACGCCTGGCAATGCCGTGAATGGGGCACGCCCTACGACCGCACGGGCCGGCAAGCCCAGTCCCTGGTGGTCCTGGCCATGGGCAAGCTGGGCGGGGGAGAACTCAATTTTTCTTCGGACGTGGATCTGGTCTTCGCCTACCCGGAGGACGGCCAGACCCGCGGCCGCCGCCCCCGACACGACAACGAGACCTTCTTCCTGCGCCTGGGCCAGCGCCTCATCGGCCTGCTGGACACCCCCACCGCCGAGGGCCGGGTCTACCGGGTGGACATGCGCCTGCGGCCTTACGGCAACAGCGGCCCCCTGGTCATGAGCTTCGAGGCGATGGAGGACTATTACCAGTCCCAGGGCCGGGAATGGGAACGCTACGCCCTCATCAAGGCCCGCCCCATCACCGGCGATCCCGCGGCGCAGCAGCGCCTGCAGCAGATGCTCCAGCCCTTCGTCTACCGCCGCTACCTGGACTACAACGCCCTGGCCGCCCTGCGGGACATGAAGGCCATGATCGAGCGCGAAGTGGCGCGCAAGTCCCTGCAGGACGACATCAAGATCGGTCCCGGCGGCATTCGCGAAATCGAATTCATCGGCCAGGTCTTCCAGCTCATCCGCGGGGGACAGGAACCGCCCTTGCGGCAACGCGCCATCCTGGCGGTGCTGGAACATCTGGGCAAGGCCGGACACCTGCCCGCCCGAGCCGCCGCCGAATTGCGACAGGCCTATGTCTTCCTGCGCCGTACCGAAAACCGACTGCAAGAGCGCGCCGACCAGCAATGCCACCGCCTCCCGGAAGACGCCGATACCCGCCAGTGCCTGGCGCTGGCCATGGGGTTCGAGGACTGGCCGGCCTTCCACGAGGCCCTGAGCCGTCACCGGCAGCGGGTGCAGGCCCAATTCGACCAGGTCTTCCAGAGCCCCCAGGGCGAGTCCGGCGAGCAGGCGGGCGGCGGCCTGGCCGATCTCTGGCGGCAGGCCCTGGAGCCGCCCCAGGCCCTGGCCCTGCTCGCCGCGGCCGGCTTTACCCAACCGGAAGAGGCCTGGCGCCGGCTCCAGGCGCTGAAGGAGAGCCATGCCTGCCGTACCCTGAGCGAGACCGGCCGCCGGCGCCTGGACCGGCTCATGCCCCTGCTGCTGGGCGCCGTCGCCGCCGCCGGCGAACCGGACCGCACCCTGCCCCGGCTGCTGGACCTGGTGGAAGCCGTGGCCCGGCGTACCACCTATCTCGCCCTGCTGGAAGAGAACCCCATGGCCCTGTCCCAGCTGGTGCGCCTGTGCGCCGCCAGCCCCTGGATCGCCCAGTTGCTGCGGGACCATCCCTTGTTGCTGGACGAGCTGCTGGACCCGCGCAGCCTCTACGCCCCGCTCGCGCGCGAGGACCTGGAACGGGAGCTGGCCGAACGGCTGGCGGCCCTGGCTTCGGAAAACGATCCGGAAGACGAGGAACAGGAACTGGAGGTCCTGCGCCATTTCAAGCAGGCGCAGGTCTTGCGAGTGGCCGCCGCCGACATCATGGAGGTCCTGCCCTTGATGCGGGTGAGCGATCACCTCACCGAAATCGCGGAGGTGATCCTGAACCAGGTACTGCACCTCGCCCTGCGCCAGTTGGCCCGTCGCCAGCAGGTCCGGCAGCAGGTCTGGCAGCAGGCCGCGGGCCGCCGGCGGCGCTCCGGCGAACTGCCGCCGGAACAGGCGGCCTTCGCCATCATCGGCTACGGCAAGCTGGGCGGCATCGAACTGGGTTACGGCTCGGACCTGGACCTGGTGTTCCTGCACGGAGAGGCGCTGGAACCGGAATGCTATTTCCGCCTGGGACAGCGCATCATCCACATCCTCAACACCCACACCGTGGGGGGCATCCTCTACGAAGTGGACCTGCGCCTGCGTCCCAGCGGCGCCTCAGGCCTGCTGGTGAGCCCCATCGAGGCCTTCGCCGAATATCAGGCCCGTGAGGCCTGGACCTGGGAACACCAGGCACTGGTGCGGGCCCGCTTCATCTGCGGCGATCCGGCGGTGGGACGGCGCTTCGGCGAGATCCGCCACCAGGTGCTCACCCGGCGCCGCGACCCAGAACAGTTGCGCCGGGAGGTGGCCCAGATGCGCGAGCGCATGCGCAGCGAGCTGGCCCGCTCCGGTCCGGGCCGATTCGATCTCAAGCAGGACCGCGGCGGCATCGCCGACATCGAGTTCATCGTCCAATACGCCGTACTGCGCTGGGCCTGCGAACATCCCGAGCTGACCCGCTGGACCAACAACATCCGCCTGCTGGACGACTGCGCCCGCCTGGGCCTGCTGCCCGCCGCCCAGGCCCGCAGCCTGAGCGAGATCTACCAGCGCTACCGGCGGGAACTGCACCGCCTGGCCCTGCAGGAACAGCCCGCGGTGGTGGACGAGCGGCGCTTCCGCGACTCGCGCCGGCGGGTCACGGCCGTATGGGAGCGATTGTTGGGGGCGGCCTGAGGCGGGCGGCGGGCCGATTACCGCACCCCTGTACATTTGATACAATCTCGCTTTCGAGCGCCCGCCGCCCGGTCCACGGGCACACGGGTGCCGCGGGAGCACGGCCCTGGCAATAAGCGGTGCCACACCGGGGGCACGAAAGGGCGCCCGAGACGAGGCAATCTATATATAGGCCAATCCATATAGAACCAGCGGGAGACGAGCGATCCATGAGCATGGTGGGGATGGAAGACCGGGACGGGGTCATCTGGTTGGACGGGGAGTGGCTGCCCTGGCGCGAGGCCCGGGTGCACGTGCTCACCCACACCTTTCACTACGGCCTCGGGGTCTTCGAAGGCATCCGCGCCTATCGCACCGAGCGGGGTACCGCCATCTTCCGCCTGCATGCTCACACCGATCGCCTGTTCCGCTCCGCACACATCCTCGGCATGCCCATGCCCTACGACAAGGACACCATCAACGAGGCCATCTGCACGGCGGTGCGCGAGAACGACATGGAATTCGGTTACATCCGCCCCATGTGTTTCTACGGTCCCGAGGGCATGGGCCTGCGCGCCGACAACCTGAAGACCCATGTCATGGTGGCGGCCTGGCCCTGGGGTTCGTACATGGGCGAGGAAAACATGGAACGGGGCATCCGCGTGCGCACCTCGTCCTATACCCGCCACCACGTCAACATCGCCATGTGCAAGGCCAAGGCCAACGGCAACTACATCAATTCCATCCTGGCCCTCAACGAGGCCCTGGCCTGCGGCTGTGACGAGGCCCTGTTGCTGGACGCCGAAGGCTACGTGGCCGAGGGCAGCGGCGAGAACATCTTCATCGTGCGCGACGACGTGATTTACACGCCCCACCTCACCTCCGCCCTGGACGGCATCACCCGAGACACCATCTTCGTGCTGGCCGCGGAACTGGGCATCCCCGTGAAGGAGAAGCTGATCACCCGTGATGAGGTGTACATCGCCGACGAGGCCTTCTTCACCGGTACCGCCGCCGAAGTCACCCCCATCCGCGAACTGGACGGGCGCACCATCGGCAGCGGCCGCCGCGGCCCCATCACCGAGCGCCTGCAGGCCCTGTATTTCGACCAGGTGCACGGCCGCCGCGAGGCCCACCCGGAATGGCTCACCTACGTCAAATGAGAAGGAAGGCACGCGCCATGAAAGCACCCACGGACAACACCCAGAATCCTCCCCAGGATCCGCCCACCAAGCCCCCGGCCCGTTTCGAGATCGGCCGCGATCAATTGCCGCTGCACTGCCCCCTGGACGAACACAGCCTGTGGAACACCCACCCGCGGGTGTTCCTGCCCATCGAAGAAACCGGTGAAGCGGTGTGCCCCTATTGCGGCACGGAATACGTCCTGAAGGAATAACACAGGCGGTTGATGCTACTCACACGGTGCGATCCGGCTGTAAACCGCGCTTTCCCGGCCATTTTCGCCTTGTCTCGCACTCGCCTGCGCGAATTTCAACAGGCCTGGTAAAGGTGTTTTTTCTGATATCTGATGTCTGATCTCTGGATCAGGGTCCCTGGCTCAACCAACCGTTGATCTCTTCCAGATCGGACATGGCCAGGGTGCCGGCCGCCTGTTTCAGGCGCAATAGATCCAGGATGTAGGCATAGCGGGAGCTGGCGTAGTCGCGCTCGGCGCGGAATAGATTGCGGCGCACGTTGAGCACGTCCACGGTGGTACGGGTACCCACCTCCAGGCCGGCCTCGGTGGCCTCCAGGGCGCTCTGGGCCGAGACCACGGCCTGCTTGCGGGCCTTCACCGTCTCGATGCCGGAGAGCACGCTGAGATAGGCATCGCGCGCCTGGCGCAGGGCCTCGCGGCGCTGCTGTTCCAGCTCCTGTTTGGCCTGTTCCAGGCGCTGCACCGCCTCGCGCACGCGCGCGCTCACCCCGCCCCCCTGATAGAGCGGCAGGTTGAGCACCAGACCGATGCTGCTGTCCTCGGTGACCCGGCCGCCGAAGAAGCCGTCGTCCACGTCGGAATAGTTGTGCCGGCCTGCAAGGTCCAAGGTGGGATAATGCCCGCTGCGGCGCCGGGCCAGTTCCTGGCGTGCCACCTCCACCTGGTATTCGGCGGCGAGCACCGCGAAGTTCTGGGATACGGCCTGCTGCGCCCAGGCATCGATGTCCTGCGGTTGCGGGGACAGCAAGGGGATCTCCTGGTCCAGGGGCTGCAACTGCTCGTGATGGCGGCCCGTGATCACCCGCAAGGCCTCCAGGGCGCTGGCGAGGCGGTTGCGGGCTTCGATCTCGCCGGCACGGGCGGCATCGAAAGCGGCCTGGGATTCGTGCACGTCGGTGATGGCGATGAGCCCCACCTCGAAGCGCTGCCGGGCCTGTTCCAGCTGGCGCAGGTTGGCGTTCTTCTCGGCCTCGGCGAATTCCAGATTGTCCCGCGCGGCCAGAACGTCGAAATAACCTTGAGCCACGCGCAGGATGAGGGCCTGGCGGGCGGCCGCCAGGCGGGCATCGGCCGCCTTCACCGCCGCATCGGCTTGTCTGAGCTGGGCGAGATATTCCCGGTTGTACACCGGCTGGCGCAGGCTGAGCGTGAAGCCCCGCGACCAGAAATACACGGTCTGGGGCTGGAAAAAGAAGGGGTTGTCGGACTCGAGCACCGCATTGCGGGCCCGGGCGTAGTCGGCGGACAGGGTGAGGCTGGGCAGCAAGAGGGCGCGGGCCTGGGGCCGGGTCTCGAGCACGGCCCGGTGCTCGGCCTCGGCGGCGGCGATGACGGCGTCGTGTTCCAGAGAGAGGCGATAAGCCGTGAGCAGGTCGTCGGCCCCGGCAGCCGGGCTCGCGAGGAACGAGAGGAACGAAACGAAAAGGCACTGGAGCAGGACGAAGGCCAGCGCGCCCCGGCGGGCCTTGCCGCCTCGCACGCGTGTGCTCCGGGAAGAATGATGTGGGGAGAAGTTCAAGACCGGCCGCGCAAGATGGCGCACTCGCAGGACCCAGTGCTCAGAACACGAAACGCCGCGGGCGCGGCACGTTGCGCAGCGGGGGCACCTCGGTCTCGAACAAGGGTTCGCTGACCACGTCGTGTTCGTGCGGCCCCACCCGCCGCACCAGCACCGCCTCC
>WFNO01000122.1 GCA_015488555.1 Gammaproteobacteria bacterium | reverse complement strand
GGGCGGCCCCGCCTGCCGGAGCATGACGGCCTGCGCCTGCGCGGGCGGGTGGAGGCATTGTCCCTGTCCGCCTGGCACCCTTATCTGCAGGCGGAGCCGCAACCGGTATTTCCAGTGGAGGCACCGCCATCACCGTCGGACCGGCAGACGGCGGGCGGCGGTCCAGCGCCGCTGCGCAGTCTGGATCTCGGCGTCGGCCGCCTGGAAGTGCTGGGGCAGGACTTCCACCAGGCGCGCGTGCGCGCCCGCTTGAAAGACAGGGTATGGAGCATCGATGCCGACAGTGAGGAGCTGCGGGGATACATCGAATATCCTCTGGATCACCGCTTGCCCATCATCATGGAGCTGGATCATCTGTATTTGCGCGCGCGGCCGGCTGGTGAGGACGGGCAGGGGGAGGCAGCCGAGCCGGCGCAGTCCTTCGACCCCCGGGATGTGCCGCCGCTCGTGGTACACAGCAAGGCCTTCCGCTATCGGGACACCGATCTCGGTGCCCTCGTGCTGCGCAGCAGCAAGCACGCCGCCGGCATGCGTTTCGATGAATTACGGCTTGATGGGGGTTTGCTGCGTTTGCAGATGCATGGCACCTGGATGGTGGTGGGCGGGACGGCCCAGCGTAGTGTGTTCAATATCGTGCTGGAGACCAGGAATCTTGGCCGCGTCCTGGCCTTTCTCGGGTACGGGAGAACCATCAAGAAGGGTCGGGCGTACATCGAACTGGCCGGTCAATGGCCGGGTGATCCTACCGCCTTCGCCCTGGAGCGTTTCAGCGGCATCGCTTCGCTGCGTGTCCGGGACGGGCGCCTACTGGACGTGGATCCGGGAGCCGGCCGCCTGTTTGGCCTGCTGAACCTACAGGCCTTGCCACGGCGTCTGACGCTCGATTTCAGCGACGTGTTCGACAAAGGCTTCACATTTGATGAGATCGATGGCACTTTTGTGGTCCGCCGGGGGGTGGCGAGCACGGAGGATCTGATCCTGAAGGGACCGGCCGCGACCATCGAGGTCAAGGGCCGTATCGACATGGGCGCCCGCCAGTACGACCAGCGCGTCGTCGTGGTACCGCATCTCACCTCCAGCCTGCCGGTGGCGGGCATGGTGGCGGGCGGATTGGGCGTGGGGGCGGCGATCTTGCTCTTCGAGCAAGTATTCAAGCACGAAATCGCCAAGGTCACCCGCATCACCTACAAGGTCACGGGGTCCTGGGATGATCCCCGCGTCGAACGCATGGTGGAATGACAAGTCATGTATGAACGCGTGATGAGAAAAACGATGGAGCGGGCCGCGCCGCTTTGCAGCAGAGGCAGAAACATGAGAGTAACGATGTTATGACCCGAGTGGCTGCCGTTCAGATGGCTTCAGGACCCAATGTAGGGGCAAACCTCATCGAGGCCGAGCGCCTCATCACCATGGCGGCTGCCAATGGCGCGCGTCTGGTGGTGCTACCCGAGAATTTCGCCCTCATGGGCCTGCGCGAAGAGGACAAGGTGGCGACCTGCGAGACACCTGGTACGGGACCCATCCAGGATTTTCTGGCTCGTCAGGCTGCAACTCATCGCGTCTGGCTGGTGGGCGGCACCATTCCCCTTTGTGCACCTGCAGGCGGATTCGGCCCCGAACGGCCGGCGGAGACGGGCAAGGTGTATGCCGCTTGTCTGTTGTACGACGACGGCGGGCAGGTGGTGGCTCGCTACGACAAGATGCATCTATTCGACGTGCGACTGGAGGCCAGTGGCGAGAACTATACGGAATCCCTCATCATCGTACCGGGCGAAAGGGTGGTGGTGGCGGATACGCCGTTCGGCCGGTTGGGACTGGCAGTGTGTTACGATCTGCGCTTCCCTGAACTGTTTCGCTGCATGTTGGAGCAGGAGGTGGAGATTTTCGCCGTACCGTCCGCTTTCACCGCCCTGACGGGCAAGGCGCATTGGGAGCCGCTGGTGCGCGTGCGGGCCATCGAGAATCTGTGTTACGTGATCGCCGCCGCTCAGGGGGGCTACCATCTCAATGGTCGCGAGACGCACGGCGACAGCATGGTGGTGGATCCCTGGGGCCATGTCTTGGACCGCTTGCCCAGTGGCGCGGGAGTGGTGTGCGCGGACATCGACCTGGAACACCTGCGGGGCATACGCAAGGGGTTCCCGGCCATCCATCACCGGCGCCTGCACTGCTGCGGGCATTGAAGAGAAGGACCTTGCATGCGTGATCGAGGCAGCACCTGGCTGGCGGAATTGCAGGACGTGAGTTTTCGGTACGGGACGCGCCAGATTCTCGATGGCGTCACCTTGCGTTTCCAGCGCGGCCGGGTGACCGCCATCATGGGACCCAGCGGCACGGGCAAGACCACTCTGTTGCGACTCATCGGCGGGCAGATCCACGCCGACCGGGGCAGGGTGCAGGTCGCTGGCCGCGACGTGGCGCGCCTGAGCCGCGCCCAGCTTTTCGAACTGCGTAAGCGCATGGGCATGTTGTTCCAGAGTGGTGCCCTGTTCACGGGCCTGAGCGTCTACGACAATGTGGCCTTTCCCCTGCGCGAGCACACCGCATTGCCAGAGGCCATGATCCGGGATCTGGTGCTGATGAAACTACAGGCCGTGGGTTTGCGCGGTGCCCGTCATCTCATGCCCAACCAACTGTCTGGGGGAATGGCCAGGCGCGTGGCCCTGGCCCGGGCCATCGCCCTGGATCCCATGATGATCATGTACGACGAACCCTTCACCGGTCTGGATCCCATCACCCTGGGGGTGATCATGAAACTGATCCGCAAGCTCAACGACACCCTGGGGCTGACCAGTATCGTGGTGTCCCACGACGTCCAGGAGGTGACCGCCATCGCCGACTACGTCTATCTGCTCTCCGGCGGCCGTGTGGTGGGCGAGGGCCGGCCGGCGGAACTGCTGGGTTCTTCGTCGGGCTGGGTACGGCAGTTCATGCACGGCCTGCCGGATGGTCCCGTGCCTTTCCATTATCCGGCGCCCGACTACGGTGCCGATCTGCTGGACGGGGCGCGGGAAAGCGCATGATGAGCAGCCTGCAGCGCCTGGGGCGCATGACCTTGCGTTTCTTCGCCCGCCTGGGGCGGGGCAATCTGTTCATGTTGCGGGTGCTGGCCGGGATGCCCTCGGTGTTGCCCCGCTTCCGCTTGCTGGTGGCGCAGGTCTATCACGTGGGGTTCCTGTCTTTGCCCATCATTGTCGTAGCCTCGCTCAACGTAGGTATGGTGCTGGGCCTGCAGATGTACAACACCCTGGTGGATTTCGACGCCGAATCCGCCTTGGGACCGGTGGTCGCCCTGTCCCTGGTGCGGGAGTTGGGGCCGGTAGTGGCGGCGCTGTTGTTCGCCGGCAGGGCCGGCTCGGCCCTCACCGCCGAGATCGGTTTGATGAAGGCCACTGAACAGCTCAGCGGCATGGAGATGATGGCGGTGGATCCCGTACGACGCATCGTCGCGCCGCGGCTGCTGGCGGGGATCTTTGCCCTGCCCCTGCTCGCCATCCTTTTCAGCGCCGTGGGTATCGGTGGAGGGTATTTCGTGGGAGTAGGGCTCCTGGGTGTGGATGAGGGCGCCTTTTGGTCCCAGATGCAGGACAAGGTGGACTGGAGGGAAGACGTTCTCAATGGCATCATCAAGAGCGCCGTCTTCGGGGTCGTGGTCACCTGGATCGCCGTCTTCGAGGGCTATGAAGCGGAACCCACGGCCGAGGGAGTGAGCCAGGCCACCACCCGATCCGTGGTTTTCTCCTCCCTGGCGGTGCTGGGGCTGGACTTCGTACTCACGGCCTTCATGTTCGGCGAGCCCTGAGGGTCGAGGTGGCGCGTATACCGAATTCGCCCGTGTGTTGTCCGCGGGCCTGAACTGACAGAGAAGCAGACGATGAACAAAACGGCGGTGATCGAAGTGTTGGTGGGTTTGTTCGTGGCGGTGGGGGTGGCCGCCCTGTTCATTCTCGCTTTCAAAGTGAGCAATCTGCGCTCCGTGGGTGACGGCGAGGGTTACGTGCTCTATGCTCGTTTCGACAACGTCGGCGGGCTCAAGGTCATGTCCCCGGTGCGCGCGGGCGGCGTACTGGTGGGACGGGTGGTGTCCATCGATTACGATCAGGAAACCTATGAGGCCCAGGTGACCATGCGCATCGATGCCCACTATGATCGTTTTCCCGTGGACACCACCGCCAGTATCTTTACCGCCGGCCTGTTGGGCGAGCAATACGTCAGCCTGGAGCCGGGGGCCGAAGAGGACTATCTCGCCGACGGTGACGAGATCCAGCTCACCCAATCCGCCCTCATCCTGGAACAGGTCGTGGGCAAGTTTTTCTACGGGCAGATGACGCAATGAGGACCATGGTGAAATCAGGCTCGCGTGCGGCTGCACTGCCGGTGGCAGCGATGTTTCCAGACAGGGTGGCCCGGTTGCTGATCCGGCTGCTGATATGGGGGTTGGGTGCTGCTCTGATGATCGTCGCGGCTGCCGGTGCCACCACCGTTCATGCGGCCAAGACGCCGGCGGATTCGGGTGCCTCCAACCCGGATCCGCAAGAGGCCCTGGCCCTGGTGCAGCGGACCTCGGAACGGGTCATCGCCCTGCTGGAGGCGCGCCGTGAGGAACTGGAGGCCAGCCCCGAGCGCCTCTACGACCTGGTGGAACGGGAGCTGGTGCCCTATTTCGACTTCGTGCGCATCTCGCGCCTGGTGCTGGGCAAATACTGGCGCCGGGCCACCCCCGAGCAGCGCCGCCGTTTCGCCACCGAGTTCAAACAGATGCTCATCCGCAGTTACGCATCCTCCATGCTCCAATACACGGGCGAGAAGATCGCCTTCCTGCCGGTACGCCCGGGGCGCCGCCCGGAGGAGGTGACAGTGCGTACCGAAGTGGAATTGGCAGGCACCGAACCGGTGATAGTGGAATACAGCCTGCATTGGCGCAAGGGACGCTGGCTGGTCTACGACGTGCGGATCGATGGAGTCAGCCTGGTGGTCAATTTCCGGACCACCTTCGCCGAGGAGATCCGGCGCCGGGGACTGGAGGCGCTGATCGAGCAACTGCGGGAACGAAATCGCCAAAACCTCTCGCCTGCCGAGCAGACCCATGGCTGAATTGCAGGCAGGCGTCGCCGACTCCGGACACTGCCTGCGCTTGGCAGGGGAGCTGAGTTTCGACACGGTGCCGGATCTGGTACGCCAGGGGACGGCCCTGATGGCCCGCTGTTCCTCGCCGGTGGTGGTGGACCTGGGTGACGTGCGCCGCACCGACAGTGCGGGTCTGGCCCTGCTGGTGGAATGGATGCGCGAGGCCCGCCGCCAGGGCAAGGACATCCGTTTTCGCAACATCCCGGAGCAGATGCGCGCCCTGGCCAGGGTGGCCGAAGTGGAGTCCATCCTGCCGCTGGATTGACCTGCGGCGCCGCAAGGTGCCGCTGATGTTAGAATCACCGCTCCGGCGCCGTTCGCCTGTTGGCGGATGGCTGGCCGGTCGAAGAGGACAACCCATGGAAGCCGAAGAAATCGAACGTCTCATCGCCGCCGGACTGCCGGACTGCCAGGTCCAAGTGACCGGTGACGGCACCCATTTCGAAGCACTGGTGATCAGCCCCGCCTTCGCCGGCGAGAGTCTGGTGGCGCGGCACCGCATGGTGTACGCCACCTTGGGGGATCGGATGGGAGGCGCCATTCACGCCCTGTCCATTCGTCCCTACACGCCGGAAGAGTGGCAGCGTCAGCGCAGAGGGCCTGCGGGTGACCGGGGCGGATAGGTGCAGGTCCGCGCAGGGCGAGATGCCAGTGGGCCCGGGCGCTCGGGCGCCCGGACGGCGGTCGCGGGGGCGGGCGTGGACAAGCTGAGAATCCGCGGCGGCATCCCCCTGGAAGGGGTGGTGCCCGTCTCCGGCGCCAAGAATGCCGCCTTGCCCATCATGGCGGCGGCCCTGCTGGCCGAGGGGCCCCTGGCCCTGACCAATGTGCCGCGCCTGCGCGACGTGCAGACCACGGTGGCCTTGCTGCAGCACATGGGCGTGTCGGTCTCCCGGGGTGGGGACGGCGAACTGATCCTGGACAGCGCCGGCATTCGCGAATACGCGGCGCCTTACGAGCTGGTCAAGACCATGCGTGCCTCCATCCTGGTGCTGGGTCCTCTGCTGGCCCGCTATGGGCGGGCCGACGTGGCCATGCCCGGAGGCTGCGCCATCGGCGCGCGGCCGGTGGACCTGCACATCCAGGCCCTGGAAGCCATGGGGGCCCGCATCGAGGTGCGGGCCGGTGTCATCCGCGCCCGCGCCCGGCGCCTGCGCGGCGCGCGCCTGTTCCTGGACGTGGTGACGGTGACCGGTACGGAGAATGTCATGATGGCCGCCACACTGGCCGAGGGCACCACCGTGCTGGAGAATGCAGCCCGCGAACCGGAGGTCGTGGACCTGGCCCATTGTCTCAACCGCATGGGGGCCCGCATCGAGGGGGCCGGAACCGATACCATCGTCATCGAAGGCGTGGAACGGTTGACCGGTGCCCGCCACCATATCATGCCCGACCGCATCGAGACCGGCACCTATCTGGTAGCGGCCGCCATCAGCGGCGGGCGGGTGAAGGTGACCGGTGCCTGTCCCGAGCATCTGGATGCGGTACTGGCCAAGCTGCAGGAGGCGGGGGCCGTGGTGCATTGCGGGGAGGACTGGATCAGCCTCGACATGCGCGAGCGCCGGCCGCGGGCAGTGGACATCCGCACTGCACCCTATCCGGCCTTTCCCACCGACATGCAGGCCCAGTTCACCGCCCTCAACTGCGTGGCCCAGGGGGCGGCCACCATCACCGAGACGGTGTTCGAGAATCGTTTCATGCACGTGCCGGAGCTGATGCGCCTGGGGGCCGAACTCAAGCTGGAAGGCAATACCGTGGTCACCTGCGGGGTCCCGCGGCTGGCCGGGGCACCGGTGATGGCCACCGACCTGCGCGCTTCGGCCTGTCTGGTACTGGCTGGGCTGGTGGCGGAAGGAGAGACCATCGTCGATCGTATCTACCACATCGATCGGGGGTATGAGCGCATCGAAGAGAAACTCTCCCGCCTGGGGGCGGACATCCAGCGACTGGCGGCCTGAAGCAGGGGCTTGAGGACGGGATGGTGAGCGATATGGGATCGGGTAGTGGAGGAGCGAGCGGTGCGCCGGTGGAGGGGCCGCTGACCATCGCCCTGTCCAAGGGCCGTATCCTGGCCGAGGCCCTGCCTCTCCTGGCCCGCACGGGCATCGTGCCCGAAGAGGACCCCCTCACCAGCCGCCGGTTGATCTTCGCCACCAATCGTCCGGGGCTGCGGCTGGTGGTGATCCGGGCCGCCGACGTGCCCACCTTCGTGGAGAACGGCGCCGCCGATCTGGGCATCGCCGGCAAGGACGTGCTGCTGGAATACGGTGGCCAGGGACTCTACGAGCCCCTGGACCTGGGCATCGCCCGCTGCCGCCTCATGGTGGCGGCTCCCGAGGCGGCGCTGTCCGGTGCAGTGCCGCCGGTGATGCGCCTGCGGGTGGCCACCAAGTACGTGCACACGGCGCGGCGCCATTTCGCGGCGCGCGGCGAGCAGGTGGAGATCGTCAAGCTCTACGGGTCCATGGAACTCGCTCCCCTGGTGGGATTGGCCGACCGCATCGTGGACCTGGTGGACACCGGCAACACCTTGCGGGCCAACGGCCTGGTGCCCCTGGAGAAGATCATGGACATCAGCTCCAGGCTGATCGTCAACAAGGCGGCCATGAAAATGAAACACGCGGCCGTCGAGTCGCTCATCGCCCGCCTGGAGGCGGCGGTGCAGGCGACACGGATCCCAACGACCGAAACGAGGAAATGAGGCCATGGTGCAGATCAAGACCTTGAACAGCACAGAGACGGGATTCTGGGACCGGCTCCGGGAGCTGCTGGCCTGGGAAGGTGTGTCGGACGACGGCGTGCATGCCACGGTGCGCGAGATCCTGGCCGCGGTGCGCGCGCGTGGTGATGCCGCGGTGGTGGAGTACACCAATCGTTTCGATCGCCTGCAGGCGGCCTCCATGGCCGAACTGGAGATCCCGCGGGCGCGCCTGCAGGAGGCCCTGGATGGTCTCGATCGGCGCCAGCGCCAGGCCCTGGAGGAGGCCGCGGAGCGCGTGCGCCGCTATCACGAGCACCAGCGCCAGGAGTCCTGGCACTACACCGAGGAAGACGGTACCCTGCTGGGACAGCAGGTGACGCCCATGGACCGGGTGGGCCTGTACGTGCCGGGGGGCAAGGCCGCCTATCCTTCTTCGGTGATCATGAACGCCGTCCCCGCCAAGGTGGCCGGTGTGCCGGAACTGATCATGGTGGTGCCCACCCCCGGCGGGGTGGTGAACGAGGCGGTGCTGGCGGCGGCCGCCATCGTCGGCGTGGACCGCGTCTTCGCCATCGGTGGCGCCCAGGCGGTGGCCGCCCTGGCCTACGGCACCGAGACCATCCCCGCGGTGGACAAGATCGTCGGTCCCGGCAACATCTACGTGGCCACCGCCAAGGGCATGGTCTACGGGACGGTGGGTATCGACATGATCGCCGGTCCCTCGGAGATCCTGGTGATCTGTGACGGCCGCACGCCGCCTCATTGGGTGGCCATGGATCTGTTTTCCCAGGCCGAACACGACGAGGACGCCCAGGCCATCCTCATCAGCCCCGACGCCGCCTTTCTCGAGGCCGTGCAACGCAGCGTGGCGGAACTGCTGCCGCAGATGGAGCGCGCGGACATCATCACGCGTTCGCTTTCCCGGCGGGCCGCCCTCGTTCAGGTGCGGGATCTGGACGAAGCGGCGGAAGTGGCCAATTTCATCGCCCCGGAGCATCTGGAGCTGTCGGTGGAGGATCCCCTGGCCCTGGCGGCCAAGATCCGCCATGCGGGGGCCATCTTCCTGGGGCGCCATACCGCGGAGGCCATCGGGGACTACATCGCCGGGCCCAACCACGTGCTGCCCACCTCGCGCACGGCCCGTTTCTCGTCACCCCTGGGCGTCTACGACTTTCAGAAACGATCCAGCCTCATCATGTGTTCCCCGCAATCGGCGGCCACCCTGGGGGTCACCGCCGCGCTGCTGGCCCGCAGCGAGGGGCTCACCGCCCACGCCCGCTCTGCGGAATACCGGGTGACGGACGAAGCTTGAGTGGCCAACCAAGAAGCCGATCGAACCGGAACTCGAGCAAGGGACCATGGGAACGGACACGAAGGCGCACATGGGCGGGGATAAGCCGGATCGCGAAGAGGGGCAGGGCGGCGGTCCTGGAGAGGAGGCCCTGGCGGCGGCGGTGGCGCGCTGGATCCGGCCCGAGATCCGGGTCCTGAGCGCCTATCGAGTGCCGGACGCCGCCGATCTCATCAAACTGGACGCCATGGAGAATCCCTATGCCTGGCCGCCGGAGCTGGTGGAGGAGTGGTTGGAAGTCCTGCGCCGGGTGAGCCTCAACCGTTATCCCGATGCCGCCGCTCGGGGTCTGCGCCGGCGCCTGCGCCAGGTGTTCCAGATCCCGGCGGACAAGGAGATCCTGCTGGGCAACGGTTCCGACGAACTCATCCAGTTGCTGATCCTGGCGGTGGCGGCGCCCGGGCGCAAGGTCTTGGCTCCAGAGCCCGCCTTCAGCATGTATCGGATGATCACCATTTTCTGCGGTCTGGAATATGTGGGCGTGCCCTTGCGGGCCGATTTCGCCCTGGATCGCGAGGCCATGCTGGCGGCTCTGGACGAACACCAGCCGGCGGTGGTCTTTCTCGATTATCCCAACAACCCCAGCGGCCGCTTGTTCTCCGAAGCGGACGTGCGCGCCGTGATCGAGGCAGCGCCCGGCTTGGTGGTGGTGGACGAGGCCTATCACAGTTTTGCCGGAGCCAGTTTCATGGCGGCGTTGCAAGAATATCCGCATTTGCTCATCCTGCGCACTCTGTCCAAGATGGGTCTGGCGGGATTGCGCCTGGGCCTGCTGGTCGGCGACCGTGCCTGGCTGCGCGAGATCGACAAGATCCGCCTGCCCTACAACGTCAACGTCCTGACCCAGGAAAGTGCCGATTTTGCCTTGCGCCATAGGGAAGTGCTGGAGGCCCAGGCGGCGGCCATCCGCCGCGACCGTGCCGTGCTGCAGGATGCACTGGCCGCATTGCCGGGTGTGGCCGTCTATCCCAGTCGCGCCAATTTCATCCTCTTTCGCGTGCCGGCCGGTCGCAGCGGTCACATCTTCCAGGCCTTGCGCGAGGCCGGCGTGCTCGTCAAACACCTGCATCGCGACGAGGGCCTGTTGCGCGATTGCCTGCGCGTGACCGTGGGCACGCCAGACGAAAATCGGGCCTTTCTCGAGGCCCTGCGGGAGGCCCTGGCAGTACATGGGGCGCAACCCGGAGCGGGAAACGATCCGAGGAACGCCTGAGGCCACTGGAAGTTTCAGGCTATAATAGACATTCAGGCAGGCATCGGGACAGGGTGGGGACGGGCACCACGGCGCGGCGAGGACCGTTCGCAACACCGGGTCACCCATTTGTGATCCCCCATCCAATCCGTGGCCTGAACGCCCATTACGACAGCCATCGCGTACGGCGGAAGGACATCACAGTGGAACGCACGGCGACGGTCGCACGAAAGACCGCAGAAACCGACATCGAAGTCTTCCTCAACCTGGACGGTGCCGGACACAGCGAACTGGACACCGGCCTGCCCTTTCTCGAGCACATGCTGGAACAGGTGGCCCGCCATGGGCTGCTGGACCTGCGCATCCGGGCCCGGGGTGACCTGCACGTCGATGCTCATCACACCGTGGAGGACATCGGCATCACCCTGGGACAGGCCCTCGGCCGGGCCTGCGGCGACAAGCAGGGCCTGCGGCGTTACGGCCATGCCTACGTGCCTTTGGACGAGGCCCTGGCCCGGGTGGTGGTGGACCTGTCCGGCCGCCCGGGACTGGAGTATCACGTCGATTTTCCCAGGGCCCGCGTGGGCGACTTGGACGTGGACCTGTTGCGTGAATTCTTCCAAGGACTGGTGAACCATGCGGCTTTGACCCTGCACATCGACGCCTTGCGCGGCAGCAATGCCCATCACATGGCCGAGACCGTCTTCAAGGCCTTCGGCCGTGCCCTGCGCCAGGCCTTGGAGGCGGATCCGCGCATGGCCGGCATGGTGCCCTCCACCAAGGGCTCTCTTTAAGAACGGTTCTGGGAGGGGATTGGAAGGATCCAAGAAGCGCCGGCAGCGAGATTCCCGAGGCGATTTTCCGGCGGTATGGGCATGAGTACTTCGGTTGCGGTGATCGATTACGGTATGGGCAATCTACGCTCGGTGAGCAAGGCCCTGGAACACGCGGGGAATTGCCGGGTGGCGGTGACCGCCGAGCGCGACCGCATCCTGGCCGCCGACCGGGTGGTCTTTCCGGGGGTGGGCGCCTTGCGCGACTGCATGGCGGAACTGCGCCGGCGCGATCTGGAAGAAGTCGTGCGCCACTGCCTGGCCCACAAACCCTTTCTCGGTATCTGTCTCGGCATGCAGGCCCTGCTGGATTTCAGCGAGGAGAACCAGGGTACCCCCGGCCTGGGTGTGATGGCCGGCCGGGTGTTGCACTTCGACGGCCGCATACCGTCCGCCGGCGCGCAAGGCCCGTTGAAGATCCCCCACATGGGCTGGAATCGGGTGCATCGGGTGCGCGCGCACCCCTTGTGGGCGGACATCCCGCAGGACGGCTGGTTTTATTTCGTCCATAGCTATTACGTGCAGCCGGAACATGCGGAGGGGGTCGCGGCCACCACTGAATACGGCCTGCGGTTCACTTCCGCCCTGGCGTGGGATAACGTGTTCGCGGTGCAGTTCCATCCGGAAAAGAGCCAGCACCTGGGCCTGCGCCTGCTGGCCAATTTCCTCCGCTGGGACGGCACCTGGAATGGAACGGTCTGAGAGTGTCCGGCTCCGCAGCGGGAGCCGCTGGGAGACAATCGAGGTGAGCGAAGATGTTGTTGATACCCGCCATTGACATCAAGGACGGCCGTTGCGTGCGCTTGCGCCAGGGACGCATGGAGGAGGAGACCGTTTTCTCCGAAGATCCCGTGGCGATGGCCGGCCGCTGGGTGGAGGCCGGTGCCCGGCGCCTGCATATCGTCGACCTGGACGGGGCGGCCCGCGGCCGGCCGATGAATCTGGCCCTGGTGCATGCCATCGCCCAGCGCTATCCGGAGGTGCAGTTGCAAGTGGGCGGTGGCATTCGTGACGAGGAGGTCATCGAGACCTACCTGGATGCCGGCGTGCACTACGTGATCATCGGTACCACGGCGGTCAATGAACCGCATTTCGTCGCCGATGTGGCCTTGGCTTATCCGGGGCACGTGATCGTGGGATTGGATGCCCGGGACGGCAAGCTGGCCATCGACGGCTGGTCCAAGCTGTCCAATCACGACGTCATCGATCTGGCCCAGCATTTCGAGCGTGACGGGGTGGCGGCCATCGTCTACACGGACATCTCGCGCGACGGCATGATGAGCGGGGTGAACGTGGAGGCCACCCTGGCACTGGCCCGGTCCGTCACCATTCCGGTGATCGCCTCCGGCGGCATCGCCAGTCTGGACGACATTCGAGCCCTGGCTGCCTGCGAGGCGGAGGGCGTGAGCGGCGCCATCCTCGGCCGGGCCCTCTATGAGGGAGCCTTGGACTATGCCGAGGCCCAGCGCCTGGCGGACAGCCTGAGCGCTGCGAAAGAACCTCAGGACAGCGTGGGATAGAAGCGTTGGGGATGAGTCCCAGGGGAGGTGGATACCGTGAGCGGGTTGGCCAAGCGCATCATTCCCTGCCTCGACGTGGATCGCGGCCGAGTGGTCAAGGGCGTGCGCTTCGTCGATCTGGTGGAAGCCGGTGATCCCGTGGTCATCGCCCGGGCCTACGATGGCCAGGGTGCGGACGAGTTGGTGTTCCTGGACATCACGGCCAGTGCCGAGGAACGCGAGACCATGGTCCACGTGGTGGAGGCCGTGGCGGGGGAGGTGTTCATACCTCTCACCGTGGGCGGGGGTATCCGCAACCTGGACGACGTACGCCGCATGCTCCACGCCGGTGCCGACAAGGTGGCCATCAACACCGCGGCCATCCAGCGACCGGCGTTCGTGTCCGAGGCGGCGGCCCGCTTCGGCGTGCAGTGCATCGTGGTGGCCATCGACGCCAAGCAGGTGGCCGCCGATCCGCCCCGCTGGGAGATCTACACCCACGGCGGGCGCCGTCCCACGGGCATCGATGCGCTGGACTGGGCCCGGCGCATGGCCGCGGCCGGGGCGGGGGAGATCCTGTTGACCAGTATGGACCGGGACGGTACCCGGGAGGGTTTCGACCTGGCCCTGACCCGGGCCGTGAGCGAAGCGGTGCCCATTCCCGTCATCGCTTCCGGCGGCGTGGGGGCCCTGGAACATCTGGCGGCGGGCATCCTGGAGGGGCGGGCGGATGCCGTACTGGCGGCGAGCATCTTTCACTACGGGGAATACACGGTGGGCGATGCCAAACGCTATCTGGCCGCAAGCGGCATCGAGGTGCGCCTGTGAAAAAACCAGTGGAAGAAAACCGGTAGAAAAAACCAGTGACAGAACCCGTGCATGAAAATCCGGATCTGCAGATCGACTGGCGAGACGCCGTGCAGTGGAACGAACAGGGGCTGGTGCCGGTCATCGCCCGGGACGCGCACAGTGGTGTTGTGCTCATGTTGGCCTGGATGAACCGTGCAGCCCTGGAGGAGACGCTGCGCAGCGGTTATGCCGTGTATTGGTCCCGCTCGCGCGGGCGCCTGTGGCGCAAGGGCGAGACCTCCGGCCACCGGCAGCGGGTACGGGAGATCCGGCTCGACTGCGACGGTGATACCCTGTTGCTGTCCGTGGAGCAGGAAGGCGGGGTCGCCTGTCATACCGGCCGCAGGCACTGTTTCTATCGCCGCCTGGAAGTGGATGGAGAGCGACCGGTCTGGCGTATCGTGGAAGCGGTGATCGTGGATCCCGCCGAACTCTACGGCGAGGGCGGGAATCCGCAGGCGGCGGGCCGGAAGCCGGAAAAGCAGGGAGCGGAAGAAGGGGATGACTGAGCCTGCCGCCGCCGAGGTGTTACAGCGTCTGGCCGAGGTCCTGGAGGAACGGCGCCAGGCCGATCCCGAACGCTCCTACGTGGCCGGCCTCTACCACCAGGGGCTGGATGCCATTCTCAAGAAGGTAGGAGAGGAAGCCACGGAAGTGGTGCTCGCTGCCAAGGATGGCCAGCGCGAGGCCCTGGTGCGGGAGTTGGCCGACCTCTGGTTCCATACCCTGGTGTTGCTGGCCCATCAAGGCAGCGGGCCGCAGGCGGTGCTGGACGAGTTGGCCCAGCGCTTCGGCCTCTCGGGCTTGGAGGAAAAGGCCCGCCGCGGCCGTGATGGCGACGGGGGCGGGCGGGCATCGGAGCGGTGAATCGATCCCCTTTGCTCTGGGTGGAGCGAGAAGGGAGCAAGCTTGCCTGGCCAGCGCCGATATATCAAAATGGACTGTTCCACCCACGCACCGGAACATCGAGGACGAAAGGATGGGTATCAGTATCTGGCAATTGTTGATCATCTTGCTGATCGTGGTGCTGCTTTTTGGGACCAAGAAGCTGCGCAGTATCGGCCGCGACATGGGCGGTGCTGTCAAGGGTTTTCGCGATGCCATGCGCGAAGATGAGGACGAGGAGGACAAGAAGGCCAAGACGGCCGAGACCAACGGACCCCAGAGTCTCGAACACCAGGAGGCCAAACGGGTCATCGAGGGCGAGATCGAGGTCGGCCGCAAGGAGAACGAGAAGGTCTGAATACTCTCGTCTTGCCTCCATGTCAGGACGGGGGTAAGAATTGCTGTCGCCAGCGTCCCTCCCTGGCCCTCCGATTCCGGATCTCGCGGGCCTGCTCCTCCGAATGAGACCATGAGTCTGCCATGTTCGACATAGGATTTTGGGAAATCGCGCTCATCGCCGTGGTTGCCCTGCTGGTGGTGGGCCCCGAGGAATTTCCCCGCCTGGTGCGCACCATCGGTGCGGTGCTGGCTAAGATCCGCCGCTTCGTTCAGGATGCCAAACGGGAATTGGATCGTGAGGTGTTGCAGGCCGAAGAGCTGAAACGACTCATGGAAGAGGAGGCCCGCATCGCCGAGCTGCACGAAGTGGCGGAAGAGTTGAACAGCACCATCCCCGTGAACGTTCCGGCGGAGAAAAAACAGGTCAGGCCCCGGACGGGTGCAGGGCCGCAGGATGCGGCAGCACCGGAAGCCCGACGCATCTCCGAATCCACGAATGGACCTGAAACCACGGAAACTGGGACCAGAGCGGCAGCCGATGCGCGAACCGAATCCGAAATCGAATCCAAATTCGGCGCCGAGTTAAGAACTGGGCGGCAGCCAACGGCGGCCCAGCGGCATGAGCTGGACAGTATGGGTTCGGACGAGCATACAGCGGTGAAACGACGAGACGATGGCGCGGCCAAAGAAATATCCTCCTGATCCTGAACAACCTCTCATCGATCACCTGATCGAATTGCGCTCCCGCCTGTTGCGAATTCTGGCCTGTGTGGGGGTGTTGTTCCTGCTGCTGTTTCCCTTCGCCAATCCGCTCTACGAATGGCTGGCGCTGCCCCTGCTGCGCCATCTGCCTGACGAGAGCACCATGATCGCCACCGAGGTGGCTTCTCCTTTCCTCGCGCCTTTCAAATTCGTGCTGGTACTGGCCTTCTTTCTTTCCATGCCGTTCGTGCTCTACCAGCTCTGGGCCTTCATCGCGCCGGGGCTGTATCAGCGCGAGCGCCGCATCGTCCTGCCGCTGCTGGTGTCCAGTTCTCTGTTGTTCTATGCTGGTGTGGCCTTTGCCTATTTTGTGGTCTTTCCCCTGGTATTCAGCTTTCTCATCGGCGCCGCTCCCGAAGGCGTGGCGGTGATGACCGATATCAGTAAATATTTGGAATTCGTCCTCAAGCTCTTCTTCGCCTTCGGGGCTGCTTTCGAGGTGCCGGTGGCCACTATCTTACTGGTTTGGGCAGGGGTGACCACTCCGGAGCGCCTGGTAGCCAAGCGTCCCTACGTGATCGTCGGTGCCTTTGTGGTGGGCATGTTGCTCACCCCCCCGGACATGATCTCCCAGACCCTGTTGGCCATTCCCATCTGGCTGTTGTTCGAGTTGGGGGTGTACGCCGCCCGTGTCCTGGTTCCCGCCCGGGAAGAGGCGGAGGAAGACTGATCGGGGAGCTCAGGAACGGCGCCGGCCCGGGCGCTTGCCCACCGCCGCCTTGAGCGTGAAGCGCTGGCCGTTGCGGATCACCTCCAGGGCGATGGTCTGTCCGGGCGGTGTCTGGGCGATGAGGTTGAGGGCGGTGGTGGCGTCGTCCAGGGGTTGGTCGTTGATATGGGTGATGATGTCGCCCGCCTGCAGGCCAGCACGATCCGCGGGACCGCCGCGCAACACCCCGGCGATGATGATGCCGCGAATGCCTTCCAGGCCGAAGGACTCGGCCAGGTCTGGCGTCAGGCTCTGGATCTCCACGCCCAACCAGCCGCGGATGGCCTCGCCGTGTTCGATGATCTGAGCCATCACGTTCTTCACCAGGCTCACGGGGATGGCGAAGCCGATGCCCTGGGAGCCGCCGGAACGGCTGTAGATGGCGGTGTTGATGCCGATGAGTTCGCCGTGGGCGTTGATGAGGGCGCCGCCGGAATTGCCAGGGTTGATGGCGGCATCGGTCTGGATGAAGTTCTCGAAGGTGGAGATGCCCAGGTGACTGCGCCCGGTGGCGCTGACGATGCCCTGGGTGACCGTCTGGCCCACACCGAAGGGATTGCCGATGGCCAGCACCACGTCCCCCACCCGCAGCTGCTCCGAATGTCCCATGGTGATGCTGGGCAGATCGCGCAGGCGGATCTTGAGCACGGCCAGGTCCGTTTCGGGATCGGTGCCCACGATCTCGGCACGCACGGTACGCCCGTCGGCCAGGGCCACCAGGATCTCGTCGGAGCCGTCGATGACGTGGTTGTTGGTGAGTACGAAGCCTTCCTCGCTGACGATGACCCCGGAACCCAGGCTGGTCTGGCGCCGTTCCCGCGGCAGGCGCGGGTCGCCGAAGAAGCGCCGGAACAGGGGATCGTCGAAGAAGGGATGACTGCGGCGGCTGATGATCTTTGTGGTATATATGTTGACCACCGCCGGGGCCGCGGCCTCCACGGCGGCGGCATAGGAGACCGGCCCCACGGCCGGGGCGTCGGCTACCGGGTGCTGGGATTCCTTGATCTCCACCACTTGGGTGGGGCGAAACAGATCAGTGGCGTCCAGGAGCAAGACCACGATGCCCAGCATTAGGCCAGCGGCCACGCCCTGGATGAAATACGGCAGAAACTTCTTGAGCGACATGGCAGCATACTTTAACACAGACGCTTGCACGGTGAACGGTTCGATGGTGTTTTGGTCTTCAGGCAATGGCGGGCCAATCTCGTCACGGAGCAGCCTCGCGTGATCGATCTCCACACTTTGGTGGCCTACACCGATGCGTTGTTGGAATGCGGGCGCTTCGACGACTATGCCCCCAACGGCCTGCAAGTGGAGGGACGGCACCAAGTCCGCCGCCTGGTGGCCGGTGTCACCGCCTGCCAGCGATTGCTGGAGGTGGCACGGGCACAGGAAGCCGATGCCGTACTGGTGCACCATGGCTATTTCTGGAGGAACGAATCACCCCGCGTGGTGGGTATGAAACGCCGCCGCCTGGCCATTCTCCTGGAGGCGCAGCTCAATCTGCTCGCCTATCACCTGCCCCTGGATGCCCACCCCCGGTGGGGCAACAACGTGCAGTTGGGACGGCGCCTGGGCCTGCGCGTGCTGGGAACACTGGACCTGCCCGGCACGCAGGGACTGGTGTGGCACGGGGAATTGCCGCAGTCCATGACGGCCGAGGAATTCGGTCGCCTGGTGGCGGAGCGCTTGGACCGCCGTCCGCTGCTGGTAGCGGGCGGATTGTCCCCCATCCGCCGCCTCGCTTGGTGCACAGGCGGCGCGCCGCACTATTTTCAAGCCGTGGCGGAGGTCGGGGCGCCCATCGCAGTGGATGCCTATCTCACGGGAGAGGCCTCGGAGCCGGTCACGCATGTCGCCCGCGAAACCGGGGTCCATTTCTTCGCTGCCGGTCACCACGCCACCGAGCGTTACGGGGTGCATGCCCTGGCTGCCCATCTCGCCGAACACTTTTCCCTCGAGTGGACCTACGTGGAAGTGGACAACGAGGTGTGAGCAGACATCACGTCACCGCACCCAAGACCTTCCTCGGGGCAACGGAGGCAAAGGACTGGGCGGGCAAGGTGCGAAGGGCATCGGTATTTTCTTTTTATCATCGGCTGTTTTCGTGGTTTGCTGGGCACGGCGCACCGGCGTGTCAGAGGCGACATCCCGGGTTCTTTCTCTCAGGGATTTCAGGTGCTTCTAGGTAAGGGCGTTTGCAGTGTCAAAGATGGATTTGAAGCGTATTTTTTGCGTGAAAACAAGGGGTAATCGAAGACCAAGAAAATTGTTGATCAGTTTGCTGGGGCGATTGACAGGCCCGTTGGAGTTGGGCTAGCATTCGGAATTCGCAGCGCGGGTTCGATGCTGCTTTTGACGTTTGGGCACACGATTTGCGGTGGTTGATCCAAGCGGAATGATCGAGCATTTACATCGGGCGGGGTGTCGGGCAAAATTAGGTGCTTTGCGGTATCCGAATCCGCCCGAATGGAGTGGGGGTTGAGGAAGGGGCTGCCCTTCCAGGGATGCACGAAAGATAATAGGCCTGATCGCCGGTGTAGTCATTCCGGCGATTTTCATCTCTGGGGCTGGCTTTCTTAACATTGCTGGGAGATGGAAGAGGAGATCATCGGGAAGAGGTTTGCCGGGGGTGGCCGTGGTCCGAAAAACCGGTAGTGTGACCAGTAGTGTGAAAAGAAACCGGCGCAAGACCGGTACACGACAACGATAACGAAATCGACTACTTTTTGGGACGTCGCTTGCGAAGCGCGCAACGTCAGGACGGTCGTCTTTCCTCGCATCGCAGGGAGGCGGCTGAACGCAATTTGCAATAACCATGGTGAAATGGAATCGAGGGGGGAGATGTCAAATACGCAGCAGTCGCCTTCGAGGCAGATCTCTACGAGTGGTGCTGGGCCTACGCAACGAGCGGGGCTCCGCCCATCCCATATTTCCCATATTCGGATGCCGATTCCCGTGCCGAGTACGGCACCGATTCCGGTTCCGGCATCTGTTCCTCTATCGACTCCCATGTCGATTCCGGCATCGCTTGGGGGGTGGGTTCTGGCCTTGATCCTGGGGCTATTCCTAGGGGGGGCTCCATCTTGGGCCGCCAAGGTTCCAAATGCGGTACCCCCGGACGAGACCTATTCCGGGGAGTATGTGGAACAGCCCATCGAATTCCCGCATGACACGCATGCAGCCGTTAATGAGATCAACTGCCTGTACTGTCACACCTATGCCCGTCGCAGCAGCGTGGCTGGCATCCCTCCCACCAGCAAGTGCATGGGCTGTCACAGCGTCATTGCCACCGACAAGCCTCGTATCAAGAAGCTGACGGAATATTGGGAAAAGCGTCAACCCCCGCCCTGGAAGAAGGTCCACGACGTACCCGATTTCGTGCACTTCACGCATGAGAAACACCTGCAACGTTTCGTCTTCGAGAACGAAGGTATGCAAGTGGAGGATGTTGCGGAGGTTTGCGCCTTCTGTCATGGAGACGTCAAGAGTATGACGGTTGCCGTCAAGGTGCGGCCATTGACCATGGGCTTCTGCCGCCGTTGCCACGAGGCTAATGAAGGTCCGTTCGATTGCTGGAAGTGTCACAAGTGAAGATGCTGCTCGGCCGCAACGCATGCAGCCGCTGACGAACACGGGGTAACCACCATGAGCAACAAAGTCAATCGCAGGGATTTTCTCAAGATCATGGGTTGGGGCGGCGTAGGCGCAACCTTGGCCGGCTGCGACCTGCCCACGACAGTCACGTTGGAAGAGGGCAAGGAGGAAGTGGTTTCCTACCTGGTGCCAGAGGAGTACGTCATTCCGGGTGTCGGCGTTTGGTATGCCTCCACCTGTCAGCAGTGTCCCGCGGGTTGCGGTGTCCATGGCCGCGTGCGGGAAGGCAGGGTGTTGAAGCTGGAGGGCAACCCCGAGTCGCCCATCAATGCCGGTACGCTGTGCCAAATGGGGCAATCGGCCTTGCAGGCACACTACAATCCTGATCGCATCACGCAACCGTTGTTACGCAAGAATGGTTCGCTGGCGCCGGTTTCCTGGAAGGAAGCCATGGAAGCCCTGGTCCATCGGGTCGGGCCTTCTGCGGGGGTCGCCGGCGAGCGTATTGCTTGGTTCACCGACAGCATCAGCGGCCATCAGGCCGTACTGCTGGATGCCTTGCGCAAGACCATGGGGTCGGAGGACCACTACGTCTACGAGGCCATTAGCCAGGGTGTGGTGCGGGCGGTGAGCCGCGACATGCTGGGAGAGGCGGTACCGCGGCTACGTTTCGATAAGGCACGTGCCATTCTCTCCTTCGGAGCAGACTTCTTAGGGACTTGGCAGTCACCGGTGCACAACGCCACTCAGTATGCCCAGTTCCGCTCCCCACCGCGCGGTGTCCTGATACAGGTGGAGCCCAATATGAGCCTCACCGGAGCCAACGCCGATCTGTGGGTGCCCATCCGACCGGGTACCGAGGGCGTGCTGGCCATGGGCATCGCCAGCGTGCTGGCCAACAAACATCGTAAGAGCCTGGACAGGTTGCCCGCTGGCCTGCAGGAACGCATCCATGGCTACGACATGGACGAGGTGATCCGCATCACGGGTGTTTCCGGCAATCACATCATCAAGATCGCCTCCTGGCTCAGCGAGCGCAGCCCCAGCTTGGTTCTGGCCGGTGCCACGGCCGAAGGACACGAGCAGGGCTACGAGATCGTCTCGGCCATCATGTTGCTCAACGTCATCCTGGGCAATGTGGGCGAGACTATCGAATCGGCTGGCGACTTTCCCTTCCCCCAGCTGGTGGCGCGCAGTGGCGACAGTCGCGCCCTGTTGGACTTTGCACGGGCCTTGGAGGAGCAGCGGTATGACGTGGTGTTCTTCCGTGGGGCCAATCCCGTCTATGCCGCGCCCAAGGGATTGGATCTGGCCGGCAAGCTGAAGGGTGTCGGGTTCAAGGTGGCCCTGTCCATGTTCCAGGATGAGACCACGTTGGCGGCTGATCTAGTCCTGCCGCTACGCTCGCCGCTGGAAGATTGGGGTACCCACGTGCCAGCTTATCAGGGTACAGAGGCTGTGATCAGCATCCAGCAGCCACTCATGGAGCCGCTCTATCCGGAGACCCGCGGTTTCGGGGACATCCTTCTGAGCCTGCTCAAGATGTACCAGGCGCCCGGCTATCAAGACTATGCGGATTACTACGCTTATCTGCGCGCCGCTTTCACTGCCCTGCCGAGCGTGCTCAAGAATGGAGCTGGGGACGAGGACTTCTGGGTCGCTGCCTTGCAGAAGGGCGTGGTCAAGGTGCCTGTGGGTGAGGGACGACTCACTGTCAAAGTGGCCGACATCGAGGTGCCACAGGGTGGCGGTGAGTCCGGTCTGCGCCTCATACCTGCCGCTCGCTTGGGTATGTGGGACGGGCGTCATGCCAACATTCCCTGGTTACAGGAGGCTCCGGATCAGATCACCAAAGTGGTGTGGAACTCTTGGGCTGAATTGCACCCCCGAACCGCCCGCAAGCTGGGCGTCAAGACCGGTGATGCCGTGCGCATCACCTCACCGGAAGGAACCATCGAGGCCAACGTCTATGTATATAAAGGCATCCATCCCGATGCGATTGCCGTGCCCATGGGCCAGGGGCATGAGGCCTATGGGCGCTATGCCAAAGGGCGCGGCGTCAATCCCTTGAAGATTATCAAGCCGGTGACGGACGCCAAGACCGGGGAATTGGCCGCGGTGGCCACGTCGGTTCAAGTGGCTCGCACCGAGCGCAAGGAGCTGTTCGTCAAGTTGGGCGGCAGCGAGTCTCAGCTGGGTCGCAAGATTGTCGCTACTGTGACGGCGGATGTCTTTGAGCGTACAGAAGGAGGCGCGTGATGTCGCTGAAGAATCTTTTCACGGACTGGTCCAGGTACCGCAAGGGCATCGAAGAAGGCGGTTTCCATGACTACGAGCACATGTGGGGTATGGCGGTCGATCTCAACAAGTGTATCGGCTGTAATGCCTGCGCTGTGGCCTGCTATGCTGAGAACAACTTGGCGGTGGTGGGAGAACAGAAATTCTACGATGGCCAGGCTATGCATTGGATGCGTATCGAGCGTTATTGGGACGAGCCCGATCTGGGCGAAGATCGGGTGCAGGAATTCAATCATCATGGGGCCAGTTTCATCCCGTTCATGTGCCAGAATTGCAATGCCGCCACCTGCGAACCCGTATGTCCGGTGGCAGCCACCTACCATACGCCGGACGGGCTCAACGCCCAGGTCTACAACCGCTGCATCGGTTCTCGCTACTGTTCCAATAACTGCCCTTATCGCCTACGATTTTTCAACTTCTTCTCCTATTACGAATCTTCCTGGCCGGAGCCCTTGCACATGCAGTTGAATCCGGACCTCACCGTGCGTGACAAGGGGGTGATGGAAAAATGTACCTTCTGCGTGCAGCGCATCCGTGCCGCCAAGGACAAGGCGCGGCGCGAGAATCGTAAGGTGCGGGACGGGGAGTTCCTGCCCGCCTGCGCCCAGACTTGTCCCACGGGAGCTATTGTCTTTGGCGATTTGCTCACCTTACATACACCGGGAGGGGGTGTGGGCGAGACTGAAGTAGCCAATCTGTGGCGCGCCCATCAAGTGGAGCTGGGTAAGACCAAGCAGACCAAACAGAATCCGGAGCTGCGGGGCTATCGTGTATTCGAGAAGCTGAACACTGAACCCTGCGTGATGTATCTGGAACGGGTGCGGGAGGTCTAAAGCACCACGATCTGGGGTTTGACACTACAACAATTCCTGAACTTCGAACATTTTTGGGATAGAAGATGCAGAGCAAAGACATCAACGAAGATATACGATGGGCGAAGATCAACGAGGACGTGCTCCGCTCCATGGAGAATCCTCGTATGGGCTACTGGCTGGCCGTAGGGGTCTGTTTGTTGTTGCTGGCTCTGGCCATCATCGCTGAAATCTATCAGTACCGTGTGGGCATGGGCGTGGGCAAGCTCAACTGGCCCCACATGTGGGATCTCTATATCGCTACCTTCATCTTCTGGATTGGCATGAGCCATTCTGGCACCCTGTTGTCGGCCATTCTCCACATTACCCAGGCTGACTGGCGTAAACCCATCTATCGCTTCGCCGAAGCCATGACCACCTTCACCTTGATGACCGCAGGACTGTTCCCGGTCATCCATCTGGGACGGTTGTGGAACATGTATTGGGTGTTGCCCTATTTCAGCGATCGCGGAATCTGGCCCAACTTCCGCTCACCGCTGGTGTGGGACGCCTTCGCCATCTTTACCTATCTCACTTCTTCAGCATTGTTTCTGTACATCGGTTCTATTCCCGATCTGGCCATCTGCCGTGACAGCGCCACTGGCTGGCGCAAGAAGCTCTATACCATCTTGTCGCTGGGCTGGCGTGGAGATGACCGGCAATGGCGCAATTTCCGCAAGACCTATCTCATCATGGCCTGTTTTCTGATTCCGCTGGCGGTGTCCGTGCATTCCATCGTCTCCTCGGATTTCGCCATGTCCATCATGCCTGGCTGGCACGTGACCACTTTCCCGCCGTACTTCGTGGCTGGTGCCTTGTATTCAGGCTGTGCTGCGATTATCACCCTGTTCATCCTCTTGCGGTATTTCTTCCGCTTCGAGGACTACATGACCTTGCCCATCTTGGACAAGACCTGCAAGCTGACTTTTGCCATCGCCATGGTCTGGACCTACCTGAACCTAATCGAGTTCGCTTCCGTGTGGTACGGTCACGATGCGGTGGCCAAGGAGCTGCTCATCGCCAAGTTCACAGGACCGTATTCGCCATATTTTTGGGCGATGTTGATCCTGGGATCGGTGCTGCCTTTCGTCATGGCCTTCGAGAAAATGCGCACCAATATCCCCGTTATGTTCGTGGTCTCCATATTGCTCAACGTGGGCATGTGGTTAGAGCGTTGGATGATCGTAGCCCCCACCCTGTCTATGGCCTATCATCCCTTCGCATTCGACGTCATGTGGGCCAACTGGGTACAGTGGTTCATCGTCTTGGGCAGCTTCGGCTGGTTTGGTCTGTTGTTCCTGATCTTCGTCAAGGTGATCCCGTCGGTCTCCATGTATGAAGTGAAGGAAATGATCTTTCACCGGCGTCACATCGCCAACAAGGAGATTGCTGCGGTCATGCACCGCCGAGCCACCGATCCCAAACCGACCGCTCAGCCTGCTAGCGGGCAGGCAGGCGGCCAAGGATCACCCGGAACGCCTGGATTGGAGGGAGCGTAGTTATGAGAAAGGGTCGTATACTGGCGTTGTTCAGCAATTTTGACGAGGCCTTTGCTGCTGTCTCGGACATCCGCCACTACAAGGTGCCGGGAGTGTCCGTAGACGATGTAACGGTGATCTCGCCCATCGAACACCCAGAGATCGAAGAAGTGCTGGGCGAGCGCCCATGCCATGTGCCCAAATTCACCCTGGTCGGTGCATTGTTCGGTATGACCTTTGGTTTTCTGTTCCTGACCTCAGCCCAGGCGACTTTCCTGGTACAGCCACAGGGGGGCAAACCGGTAGTGCCGCTGCCCACCAATTTCGTGCTCGTCTACGAGATGCTCATCTTGTTCGGTGTGCTGTTCACCCTGGTGGGGTTCATTTTGGGGGCCCGCCTGTTTCGCCGACGCAAGAGCCTGTACAGTGAAAAGGTGACCCTGGACCAAGTGGGGATCGAACTCGAGGTGGAAGAAAAGTACATCGAGCCCCTGAAGGAGCTGTTCAACGAGCATCAGGCCTTGGAAATCCGGGAAGAGGTTATCAAATAATGAAAAAACTGTGCATATCGTTGTTGTTGGCCCTGGGGGTGCCCAGTTTGGCGCTGGCCTGGCCGTGGTCTACAGACATGATGAACCAGCCCAGTATCAAACCCCAGGAAGGGGAGATGGCACCCTTCCCAGCGCGTTCCATCCCGGTAATGGGTGTCCCCACCCCCGTTTCCAATCGCGAAGAATCCCGGGACTTGAAAAATCCCATTCCTGTGAGCGCCGAGTCTCTGGACAAAGGCCGCGTGTTGTACAAGATCTATTGTGCGGCCTGTCACGGCTTGACCGGCAAGGCCGATTCGCCCGTGGCTAGTAAGATTGGTGCCATCAGCTTGGTAGATAGTTACGTGCAGGAAACCCTGACCGAGGGTTGGATCTTTGGCACCATCACTTTTGGTAGCTTCGTCATGCCCGCCTACGGTAAACCTACTGGGCGAGAAGACTTGCGTGGTGGCAACGACCTGACAGTGGAGGAGCGCTGGCACGTGGTCAACTATGTCAAGCACGGGCTAGTGAAAGATGCGCAGGCGGCTACCCGCACTGCTTCGGCAACGGAGTGATGCGGGCATCGAAACGGGAAAGCGGACAAGTTTATCAGGTGACCGCGTGCGAATTGCCATGAAACTCCAGAATTGAAGAGCAGCGAGGGAAACAATGGAAGAAAATTTCGGTAGTTGGTCGGTATTGACGACGAATTTCCTGATCATCCTGTATCTGGCCTTGGGAGGGGTGACCTTTTCGTCCGTACTCCATCTGGTCAACGGCAAATGGCGTTTTCAAGTGCGTCATCTGGCCTGCTCTTTTGCGGTCTTGTTTCCCATCGCTGGAGTCCTGCTGTTGATTCTGCTCGCCAATGGTGAAGCCACTTTCCAGTGGCTGGCCGATGCCCATTCCGGTGAAGGCGAGCACCACCTGCCCGGCTGGCATAACTACACCTTTCTGGTTTGGCGCCAGATTATTGGTTTCATCATCGTCGCGGTGCTTTATGGCTTGTTTATCAAGTACCAGTACTTGAGCGAAGTGGATTCATCGCCAGTGGTGCAGCGCCGGTTTCGTAACATCGCTCTGCTGATTCCCTTCGCCTATTTCATCTATGGTTCCATGGTGGCTTGGGACTTCGAGATGACCATGACGCCCAATTGGCACAGTGCCAGCTATGCCGCCTATCATTTTCAGAGCAATTTCCATATGTTTTTGGCTGCCTTCACCATATTCTTATTTTTTCTTCACCGCTCTGGCAGGTTGACCAAGCCTTTCCAGCACTACATTTTCAATTACATGGCCCAGTTCATGCTGGCTATGACCATTCTCTGGACCTATCTCTACTTCACCCAGTATCTCATTATGTGGTATGGCCGCCTGCCCGAGGAGATGTATCGTTTTGACAACATGATGTACGAAGGTTTCGGTCCGTTGTGGTGGACCTTCCTGACACTCAAGTTCATCATCCCCTTCTGTACTCTGGTGATCACGCCCAACCGCCACAATCCGGTGATCATTACGATGGTGGCTTTTTCCATCGTCCTGGGGACCTGGATTGAGCGTTATACCTGGATCGCTGGTTCTATCGATCCGCAGTATTACCACTATCCCATGACTTCCATGTTTGACATCGTGGTTACCCTGGTGGTCTTTGGGGTGAGCTGGTGGGCTGTGAAAAAGACCCTGTTGCGTTTCAATCTGATCGAGAAAGAAGCCTGAAGAAAAAAGGCTGACCAAGCTGATGGAGGGGCCCTGATGGCCCCTCTGTCTTTTTCGGGATGGGGACAGGTTTTCGCAGGACTTAAGGCCCTGGATCTGTGATCGGCGAGTGCGTGATGGGTCCGTTCGCTTCCGTCTGACTGCGCAGCCAGCCCAGCAGGCGCTTGCCCAGCTCGGCCTCGAAGCCTCGGTACCCGTGTTCCGCACCGGCGATGGTGATCAGCCGATAAGAGGGATGGGCGCCCGGCGAGAAACGTCCCTGGCGCCGGGCATGCAAGGCGCGCTTTGCCACCAAGGCCTGGATGTGAGGTAACTCGAGTGTGCCGTGCATGTCCAGTAGGGGTAGAACGGGCAGGGGCAGATGGTCCTCGCCCAGCAGCGGCATGGGGCTGATGGCGGCCAAAGCGTGCAGGGCCTGGGGGCGGCGCTGCGCGTAGTGCTGGGCGATGGCCGCACCGTGTTCGTAACCCACAGCCACCAGAGGGCCGTCGGCCCTGAGGCCGGCGAGATGGGTGCGGGCGGCGTCCAGGCGCTGCTCGATGTCCAGTAACCAATCCTCGCGGTCCTCGGGATCGTCCGGCGGCAGGGGCAGATAGGGGGCCAGCACGTTCCAGCCGTAACGGGACAACGTCCATAGTAGAGGTCTCACGACTTCGGGCCAGGCCGGCTGTCCGCTGCGGCCGGGCAGCAGCAGGACGTTGCCCTGCGGCCGGGCGCGGGCGGCTGGGCGTAGCAGCGCCAGATGACGGCCGCCGTCCCCTTCCAGCCACAGCAGTTCCGTACCGGGCGCCAGCCGGCCTGCGAGCAGCCTTGCCAGTACTTCTTCCGGTGCGGTTGCAGGTGGCCGTTCGGAAGAGGGAGTCGCCGCAGGTGCCGGATCCGTGGCGGGTGGCGCTGGTGTGGCTGCGGCGGCCGGCAGCGAACCGGCCGCCGCAGCCGACAGCAACAACAAGACGTACGGGCGCGACTTCATGTCCCGTTTGTCGGCATGAACCCCGCCCCGCTTGACAGGCTTGTTGAAATTCGCTCAGGCGAGTGCGAGACAAGGCGAAAATGGCTGAAAAAGCGCAGTTTACAAATGGTAAATGAGCATTTCGAGGCCATTTTTAACACCGGATCGCGTCGCGTGAGTAGAATTTCAACAGCCGGTTAAGGGCGGCCGTGCAAAGCGCTGTCCGATAGGTTAAAGTTATCCGCTTGTTTTCGAACTCGAAAGTGACGCCAAAGTGACGCTGGGGGCTGACATGAAGAAAGACTATCTCATTGCGCCGTCCATTCTGTCCGCGGATTTCGCCCGCCTGGGAGAGGAGGTGAACGCCGTGCTGGAAGCGGGCGCCGACATCATCCACTTCGATGTCATGGACAACCATTACGTGCCCAATCTCACCATCGGGCCGTTGGTGTGCGAGGCCCTGCGCAAGCACGGAGTAGAGGCTGACATCGACGTACATCTCATGGTCAAGCCAGTGGATCGTATCATTCCCGACTTCGCCAAGGCTGGGGCCACGTATATCACATTTCATCCCGAGGCCAGCGAGCACATCGACCGCACCCTGCAGCTCATCCGCGACTGTGGCTGCAAGTCCGGCCTGGTGTTCAATCCGGCCACTCCCCTGGATTATCTGCGCTACGTGATGGACAAGGTGGACATGGTGTTGCTGATGTCGGTGAACCCCGGTTTCGGCGGCCAGAGTTTCATCCCTTCGGCGCTGGACAAACTGCGCGAGGCGCGCCGTCTCATCGACGACAGCGGTCTGGACATCCGGCTGGAGATCGACGGCGGGGTCAAGGTCGACAACATCCAGGCCATCGCCGAGGCCGGTGCCGATACCTTCGTGGCCGGTTCCGCCATTTTCGGCACCGACGACTATCGGGCCACCATCGCCGCTATGCGAGCGGAGCTGGCCAAGGTGCCTGCGGGATGAACCGGGGGTCTGTCCGGCTGCCTGCGCCGGAGATGATCCTCATCGACCTGGACGGCACGCTGGTGGACACGGTGCCTGACCTGGCGGATGCCGTCAATGCGATGCTGCGGGCCTTGGGTATGCCACCGCATCCGGAAGCGCGGGTGCGGGAGTGGATCGGCAACGGTGCCGAGCGCCTGGTGCGCCGGGCCCTGGTGGGGCGTTACGAGGGCGAGCCGCCCGAAGAACTGTTCCAGCGGGGTTACCCCATATTCCTGCAAGCCTATCAGGAAAACGTATGTCGGCGCAGCCGCCCTTTCCCGGGTGTCGAGGCGGGCCTGAAGGCACTGGAGGCGGCGGGTTATCCCCTGGCCTGTGTCACCAACAAACCGGCGCGTTTCACGGAGCCGCTGCTGGAGCAACTGGGCCTGGACCGCTATTTTCGCCTCGTGGTCAGCGGAGACACCCTGCCGCGCAAGAAACCGGATCCGGCGCCCTTGCTCCATGCGGCCTGCTTCTTCGGCGTGGCGCCGCAACACGCCCTCATGGTGGGTGATTCCATCAACGACGTGCAGGCGGCGCGCGCCGCCGGTTTCCGCGTAGTCTGCGTGCCCTATGGTTACAACCACGGCCAGGACATCCGCGAGGCACGGCCCGATGCGGTCGTCGATTCTCTGGCGCAACTGCCGAATCTGCTGGCCCCCCGGGATGCAGCGGATGCGGACTGGGTCGCGGAACGGGGTGGATAGAGATGGTCCTGCCGGCGCGGGCGCATTTCGAGGAGCTGGTACGCCAAGGGTATACCCACGTGCCGGTGATGCGCGAGGTGCTGGCAGATCTGGACACCCCCCTGAGCGTCTATCTCAAGCTCGCCGGGGGGCCGTATTCCTATCTGCTGGAGTCCGTCCAGGGCGGGGAGAAATGGGGCCGTTATTCCATCATCGGTCTGTCGTCCCGCACCGTGTTGCGGGTGCGCGGCCCGCGGATCGAGCTGGAGCGGGACGGGGTCGTGGTGGAACGCCTCCGGCACGATGATCCCCTGGCCTGGATCGAGGAGTGGCTGGCGGGGTTCCGGGTAGCGGCCTATCCCGAACTGCCGCGCTTCTCCGGCGGACTGGTGGGGTATTTCGCCTACGACACCATACGTTACATCGAACCGCGGCTGGCGTCCGCGGACAAGCTCGACCCCCTGGAGACGCCGGACATCCTGCTGTTGCTGTCCGAGGAGGTGGCGGTGTTCGACAACCTGCGCGGTCGGCTCTATCTCATCGTCCATGCCGACGCCCGCAACCCGCAAGGCTGGGAACAGGCCTGCAGCCGCCTGGATGCCTTGCAAGAGGCCTTGACCCGCCCCCTGCAAGCCCCGCCGCCCGCCGCCCGGGTGCAGGTGCGCGAGTCCGACTTCGTCTCTGGATTCAGCCGTCCCGATTTCGAGGCGGCCGTTGAGCGTATCCGCGACTACATCGCCGCGGGAGACGTCATGCAGGTGGTGCTCGCCCAACGCATGAGCCTGCCCTTCACCGCCCCGCCCCTGGATCTGTACCGCGCCCTGCGCGGCCTCAACCCTTCTCCCTACATGTATTATCTGCACCTGGGAGATTGCCACGTGGTGGGTTCTTCGCCCGAGATCCTGGTACACCTGGAACACGGTCTGGTGACCGTCCGCCCCATCGCCGGCACCCGCCCACGCGGCCGCGACGAGGCCGAGGACCGGCGGCTGGAGGAGGAATTGCTGGCCGACCCCAAGGAGCGCGCCGAACACCTCATGCTCATCGATCTGGGGCGCAACGACGTGGGCCGGGTGGCGGAAGTGGGCAGTGTGGCCGTGACCGAGCAGATGGTCATCGAGCGCTATTCCCACGTCATGCACATCGTCTCCAACGTGACCGGTCGCCTGCGGTCCGGCCTCAGTGCCATGGACGTGCTGCGCGCCACCTTCCCGGCCGGCACTGTGAGCGGCGCCCCCAAGATCCGCGCCATGGAGATCATCGATGAACTGGAACCCGTCAGGCGGGGCATCTACGCCGGGGCCGTGGGTTATCTGGGCTGGCACGGTAACATGGACACCGCCATCGCCATCCGCACCGCCGTGATCAAGGACGGCTGGCTCCACATCCAGGCCGGCGCCGGTATCGTCGCCGATTCCATCCCGGCGCGGGAATGGGAAGAGACCCTGAACAAGGGGCGTGCCATGTTCCGGGCCGCGGCCCTGGCCGCCGCCGGGCTCGAGTTGGACACCGTCCCGGCGCCGTCCAGCGGCGGGGCCGGCACTGGCAACGGAGGCACGGGGGGGTGAGCGATCGGGCCATGGTCCTCATGATCGACAATTACGATTCTTTTACCTACAACCTGGTCCAGTATCTGGGCGAGCTGGGGGTGGAGGTGCAGGTCTATCGCAACGACCGTATCGACCTGCCGGACATCCATGCCCTGGCGCCGCGTCACATCGTCATCTCGCCCGGGCCCTGTACTCCCAACGAGGCGGGAATCTCACTGGCGGTGATTCGCGAGTTCGCCGGCCGCGTGCCCATCCTCGGCGTGTGCCTGGGACATCAGAGCATCGGCCAGGCCTTCGGCGGCCGTGTGGTGCGCGCGCGGCAGGTGATGCACGGCAAGACCTCCCTCATCCATCACCAGGGACGGGGAGTGTTCCGCGGCCTGCCCAGTCCCTTCGAGGCGACCCGCTATCATTCCCTGGTGCTGGAGCAGGACAGTCTGCCGGAATGCCTGGAGATCACCGCCTGGACGGAACGCGAGGACGGCGGCCTGGACGAGATCATGGGCGTACGCCACCGCACACTGGCGGTGGAGGGGGTGCAGTTCCATCCGGAGTCCATCCTCACCCAATACGGGCACGCGCTGCTGAGAAATTTTTTGGAGTATAATGCGGAAGATACGGGCAAAGGCCCGCACACTCCCGAGCAACGCGCATGAACGTCCAACAAGCCATACGGGCCGTGACCGAGGGCCGCGACCTCACGGCGGCAGAGATGACCGAGGTGATGCGGGCCATCATGGGCGGCGAGGCCACCCCAGCCCAGATCGGCGGTTTCCTAGTGGGCCTGCGCATGAAGGGCGAGACCGTGGAGGAGATCGCCGCCGCCGCCCGCGTCATGCGCGAACTGGCCACCCCGGTGCGGTTGTCCGTGGAACGCCTGGTGGACACCTGTGGTACCGGTGGTGACGGGGCGGAGACCTTCAACATCTCCACCGCCAGCGCCTTCGTGGCTGCGGCCGGCGGGGCCCGGGTGGCCAAACACGGCAACCGTTCCGTCTCCAGCAGGTCCGGCAGCGCCGACGTCCTGGAGGCCGCCGGGGTGTGTCTGGAGCTGGGCCCGGAACAGGTGGCCCGCTGCATCGAGGAAGTGGGCGTGGGTTTCATGTTCGCGCCCCTGCACCACGGGGCCATGAAACACGCCATCGGCCCCCGGCGCGAGATGGGCGTGCGGACCATCTTCAATCTGCTGGGGCCGCTCACCAATCCGGCCGGTGCGCCCCATCAAGTGGTCGGAGTGTTCGACGACCGCTGGCTGGAGCCCCTGGCCCGGGTGCTGGAGCGCCTGGGCAGTCGCCATGTGCTGGTGGTGCATGCCGAAGACGGCCTGGACGAGATCAGCATCGCCGCCCCCACGCAGGTGGCGGAACTGTGCGACGGTGAGGTACGCCGCTACACCATCACGCCCGAACAGTTCGGCCTGATGCGCGGGGATCTGCGGGACCTGGTGGTGGCGGATGCGACCCAGAGCCTGGAGCGCATGCGCCAGGTCCTGTCCGGGGACGAGGGGCCGGCGGCCGATGTGGTGGCCCTCAATGCCGGTGCCGCGCTCTATGCCGCCGGCGTGGCGGAGAGCCTGGCCAGCGGCGTGGAACAGGCCCGGGACGTGCTGGCCAGCGGCGCGGCGGCCGACAAGCTCCACTCCTTGGTGGATCTGACCCGGGCGCTGGGCGGGCGACAGGGGGCGCGATGACATCCACTTTCGGTTCCACTTCCGATTCCACTTCCGGCGGCACCGGGACGGCGGCAGCGGCGCATCCTCCGGACATCCTGCAGAAGATCCTGCGGCGCAAGGCCGAAGAGGTGGCCGAGTGCCAGCGCCTACGGCCGCTGGCCCGTTTGCGCGCGGAACTTTCCCAGGCACCGCCGGTGCGCGGTTTCGCCACCGCCTTGCAGACCGCGTTGGCGGCCGGCCGGCCGGCGGTGATCGCCGAGATCAAACGCGCCTCGCCCAGCAAGGGATTGTTGCGGGCCCAGTTCGATCCGGCCGCCCTGGCGGCGGCCTATGAACGGGGCGGTGCCACCTGCCTGTCCGTGCTCACCGACCGGGATTTCTTTCAGGGAGAGGCCGGCCATCTCCGGCAGGCCCGGGAGGCCTGCCGCCTGCCGGTATTGCGCAAGGACTTCATCGTCCATCCCTATCAGGTCTACGAGGCGTGCTGGCTGGGTGCGGATTGTATCCTGCTCATCGCCGCCGCCCTGGACGATTCCCGCTTGCAGGAATTGGCCCGCCTGGCGCGCGAGCTGGGATTGGACGTGCTGGTGGAGGTCCACGACTGCGGCGAGCTGGAGCGGGTGCTGTCCCTGCCCGATGTGCTGCTGGGCATCAACAACCGCGACCTGCGCAGTTTCGAGACCCGCCTGGAGACCACCCTGGAGCTGCTGCCCGCCATTCCGCCGGGCCGCCTGGTGGTGACCGAGAGCGGCATCCTGACCCGCGCGGACGTGGCGCGTATGCGCGCGCACGGGGTGCACGCCTTCCTGGTGGGAGAGGCCTTCATGCGCGCCCCCGATCCGGGCGCGCGGCTGCGCGAGTTGTTCGCCTGAACCGGTCTCGTGATCGTTGTCCGGCGGCAGGGGGCAGGGGCGGGCGAGATCCGGTGTGCCCTTCAGGAGTTCATCATCCTCTGCGCACTATTGTTCTCTCTGCTCCTGCCCGCGCCTGCCCGCACTGCCGAGCAGTCTTCTCCTCCGGCTCGGGACAAAGAAGAGGAGCGATCTGCCATGCCGCTTCTCGCCTCCTCACCCGGGGACGAGGGTGTGGAGCCGTTCTCGGAATCTTCCCCCGATCGATCCAGCGATCGATCCACCGAGCCGGTGCGGCCGGATCTCGCGCAGATCCTGGAAGGCTGTTATTACAAGGAGCGGGGGACGGATCAGCGCGGCCGCCTCGTGTTCACCATCCGCAACCAGAAGGGGCGCGTGACCCGCAAACTGGAATTCGTCTATTTATGGAAGCAATACCGGGGGCGCAACGACGTATGGGACAAGCTCATGCTCTTCGCGGTCGCGCCGCCGGAGTATCGGGACAACAACTACCTGCGCATCACCTATACCTGGGACTCGGGGAAACTGCCGGAACAGTGGGTCTACAGCAAGCGCCTGCAGCGGGTGCGCCGCCTGTCCCTGGGGGAGCAGGACAACATGCACTGGGGACTCATCAATGAAGATCTGTCCCTGCGCCGCCCGGAGGAAGATGCGCATACCTTGCTGGACGTGCGCCAGGCCCACGGGCAGATCACTTACGAAGTGGAGAGCCGTCCCCGCCTGCCGCAGCCGGGATATGTCAAATATCTCTCCTATTACGTCCGCACCGGTGACTGGGGAACCTGTCGGCTCACCTACCGGGATTATTACGACGCCAAGGGACGCGTGGTGAAGAAGGCCGACTACAAGTGGCAGCAGATCGACGAGGTGTGGTTGTTGGCCTCCCTGGACGTGGTGTTGGAAAGCCGCATCGAACGGCTCTTCGATCTGCGGCGCAAGAAAAAGCCCGTGCAGGTCTTCGTGCACTATCAGATCCAGGAGCCGGAGGTGAACGCCGGGATCGACGATCATGATTTCTCCTTGCGTAATCTGCGGCGGCGTTTTCGCTGAATGGAGCAAGGGTGTAACAAAGACATGACTGTACGTTCTTCCTTACCAGCGGCGGAACGAGTGTTGATTGTTTGCGCCGCCATCGTGGTGATCATTGCCGGCATGCGGGCGGCGGCGCCATTGTTGGTGCCTTTTCTGTTGGCGCTGTTCATCGCCATCATCATCGCCCAGCCCCTCAACTGGCTGCGCCAGCGGGGGGTGCACAACGTGCTGGCCTTGCTGGCGGTGGTGAGCGGTTCCCTGGTCTTCGTCCTGTTGCTGGCCTTGCTGGTGGGCAGCTCGGTGGACGACTTCATGCGTAATCTGCCGCGCTATCAGGAGCGCCTGCACGACAGCGGCCTAGCCGTCCTGCAGTGGATGGAGCGGCAGGGAATCGTTTTGCCAGCGGATTTCAGCAGCAATTTTTTCGATCCCGCGGGGGCCATGAAGATGGTCACCGGCATCATCAGTGGCATGGGCAGCATACTCACCAACGGTTTCCTGATCTTGATCACGGTGATCTTTCTGCTCATGGAGGGGGCCAGTCTGCCGGACAAGTGGCGGGTGGCTTTCCGGGAACCCGAGGCCTCGCTGCAACGATTGCGGGTGATCATGGACAAGATCAACCATTACATGGGCATCAAGGCCCTCACCAGTCTGGCCACGGGTGTCCTGGTGGCAGCGTGGCTATGGATGCTGGGGGTGGACTATCCCTTGTTGTGGGGGACTTTGGCCTTTCTACTCAATTTCGTGCCCAACATCGGATCCATTATCGCTGCTGTGCCAGCGGTGTTGCTGGCCCTGGTGCAGTTGGGGGTGGGCAGCAGCCTGCTGGTGATTTTGGGCTATGTGGTGGTGAACGTCGTGGTGGGCACCATCCTGGAGCCGCGCTACATGGGCCAGGGACTGGGGCTCTCCACCTTGGTGGTGTTTCTTTCCTTGGTGTTCTGGGGCTGGGTGTTGGGACCGGTGGGCATGCTGCTGTCGGTGCCCCTCACTATCGCCGTGAAGATCGCCCTGGACAGCCACGAAGATACCCGTTGGATCTCTGTCATGCTGGGGCCGCGGGTGGTGCCGCCACGAGCGGCGGGCGAAAATGGAGGTTGACGGTGTTCTAGAATCTGTCTCGAAATTCCGTGCGGCTATGGGGATTTTCGAGATAGGTGCTAGTTGCTGCGCCGTAGTTTCTCCACGGGCAGGGCGGTGCCGAACACGGGCTCGATACGCAAGGTGAGGTAGTAGGTGGGCCGGTAGTCTTCCCCGTGCGGGAAGCGCAGTTCCGGGATCAGGTCCATGAACAGCCAGTCCTTGTACATCAGGCGCCGGTAACGCATCCACAAGCGGTGTTGCGAGACCTGCCAGTGCCCGGCCTGGTCGTTGGCAAAGATGCCGAAGTGATAGGCGAGATTGGCCTGGCGAGAGAGGTGCTGATAGACGGAAAAGGTCTGTGCCGCTTCGGTATAGGTCTTCTCCTGTGTCCATTTCAGGCTGGACTGGCTGCGAAACAGGAAGTTTTTGTGCAGGGCCCGACTGAATTGCTGGTTGGCCTCGACTTCCGCACCGGCTTCCAGGAGATAGACGGCGGTGGACGAGAAGCGCCCCAGCCAGCGCCGCCCGAGCGCGAAATAACGGATGGCCCGCAGGCGCCCGAAGAGGTCGGGTGGCCAGCGGAATTCGACGCCGGTGGCGGGGCGGATCTTCCAGCGACCGGTTTTCTTGAGCTGTACTTCCAGGGACAGGAAATAGTCGTTCTCTACCAGCGCCTGGGGTGGTGTCTCGGCCAGCGGGGCGGTCTCGGAGAGGTCTTCCACCACGGTGCTTTCGATGATCAACTTGAAGCGGCGCTTGGCGTGAGGCAGGTCGAGCTTACCCTTGATCCGTGCCTTGAACACGTATTCGCCGTTCTCTTCCAGGATCATGTCCAGGGGCACCCGGGCATAGCTGGTATTGATTTCCTCGAACACGTTCTCCGTGGCGAAGAATCGGTCCACCCGGGTGACCGCCGAGGACAGGCCGCGCGAGATGCCGGCATGGGTCTTGTCGATCAGCGCCAGCAGGCGGGGAGGTGGCGGCGTATCGCATGCCTGCCCGCGACAAGGAGGCGCCCCGCTGGTTTCTTGATCCGCGGCCTGGGCAGGAGGTCCTGCACCAACGGCCACCAGTACCACTACCAGTGGCGGGGACAGGAGGGCGGGCAGGCAGGCACAGGCGCGGAGAAAGGAGGGGAGAAGTGCGAGGGGCCGGGGCAAACGAGTCACCAGAGACGGACGGGTTGCATCCGAGCAAGGTTAGCAACACCCTGTCGATCCGGGCAAGGCGTTGCCAGAATCATCGTGTCGGGTTGGCCGTCTGGGCTTTCACGCGGGAATTTCATGCAGGGCCCCGTTCGGAAATGTCCAGATAGCAACAGGACGGCGGCCGCGGAAACGGCTCGGCCGCCTGCGGTCAGCGGGCCCCGAAGACCACGATGGTCTTGCCTCGGGCCGAGATCAGGTTCTGGGCTTCCATGTTCTTCAGCACGCGTCCCACCATTTCCCGCGAGCAGCCCACGATGCGCGCCAGTTCTTGGCGCGTGATGCGGATCTGCATGCCGTCCGGGTGGGTCATGGCATCGGGTTCCTTGCACAGATCCAGCAGGGTGCGGGCCACTCGTCCGGCCACGTCCATGAAGGCCAGGCGGCCCACCATGCTGCTGGTGCGCCGCAGGCGCACCGCCATCTGTCCCGCCAGTTCGAACAAGATGTCACTGTTGCGGGCGGCCAGTTCGCGGAATTTCTCGTAGTGGATCTCCGCCAGTTCGCATTGGGTGCGGGCCCGGATCCAGGCGCTGCGGCTGGCCCCCTGTTCGAACAGGCCCATCTCACCGAAGAAGTCGCCGGCGTTGAGATAGGCCAGCACGATCTCGTGACCGTCGTCGTCCTCGATGAGCACCGTGACGGAGCCCTCGATGATGTAATATAGGGAATCCGGAGCGTCACCGGCGTAGATGATGATGCTCTTGGCGGGGTAGCGCCGGCGGTGGCAGTGCTGCAAAAAGCGTTCAATGACGGGGTTGACGACCTGTTTCTTGGTGTATGCCATGTGACTGCCTCGTCTCTGGATGCTCGGGTCGGGGACCCGGTGGGATCTTCGGTCGAAGGAAATCAAGCCAAATCCGTGCCAGAATTCCCTGTCGCCGGGGGCCTGCCGGTACAGGCGCCTCCTGCCCGCTTGATCATACCGGCATGAACGGACGCTGCACGGGGGCGCGGAATGCGCTACAATCCCCGGCCGTTTTCACTCATACCAGAGCGATCCCACAGGTGCAAGCCGGATGGGGCGTTCTGTGAAACCGGTCACGAACGGGGCGAGATTGATGAAGGCACGCGTCAAATGGGTGGAACAGGCCCTCTTCCTGGGTGAGAGTGGCAGCGGTCATGCAGTGGTGATCGACGGCCCGCCGGAAGGGGGCGGGCGCAACCTGGGCATGCGTCCCATGGAACTCCTGTTGCTGGGGCTGGGCGGCTGTACAGCCTACGACGTGGTGCAGATCCTGCGCAAGGGGCGGCAACCCGTGCGCGATTGCGTGGTAGAGCTGACGGCGCAGCGGGCCGAGACTGTGCCCAAGGTTTTCACGCACATCCACGTGCATTTCGTCGTCATGGGCCGGGGGTTGAGTGAGACGGCGGTGGCGCGGGCGGTGTCTCTCAGCGCCGAGAAATATTGTTCGGCTTCCATCATGCTGGGTCGGGCGGTGGAGATTCACCACGATTTCGAGATCCGGGAGGAGACATGATCGAAAAGGACAGGCGTGCTTCCCCCCCGCCGGTAGCGGGTCTCCGGCACGTGGCTCTCTACGTGGGCGATCTGGAGGCCTGCGAGCGCTTCTACGTGGAATTGCTGGGCATGCGCGTGGAATGGCGCCCGGATCCCGATAACGTCTATCTCACTTCCGGTTGTGACAATCTGGCCCTGCACCGGACCGAAGCGCCGCCGGCGGCGGCCGGGCAGCGCCTGGATCACATCGGTTTTATCCTGCGGACGCCCGAGGAGGTGGATGCTTGGCACGATTTTCTGGTGGCGCACGGGGTACCCGTGAAGGCCGCACCGCGCACCCACCGCGATGGGGCCCGCAGTTTCTATTGCCAGGATCCCGCTGGCAACACGGTGCAAATGATTTATCATGAACCAATTGCGCACAAGTGTGCGGGTTGAGATCGGACGAGGATCGTACCAGGTAGACATTCGTGCCGTGCAGGGGGAGATCGAGCGAACGATGAGACAGTCCCGGGGGATATTGAAACAGCGTAAGCTCAAGCTGCACGGGTTCAATAATCTGACCAAGACGCTGAGCTTCAATATCTACGACATCTGTTACGCCAAGACGGCCGAGCACCGGCGCGAGTACATCGAGTACATCGACGAGGCCTACAACGCCGAGCGCCTCAAGCAGATTCTCACCGACGTGGCCGACATTATCGGCGCCACCATCCTCAATGTGGCCCACCAGGACTATGATCCGCAGGGGGCCAGTGTTACCATGATGATCTCCGAGGAGCCCCTGATCGCGGAGGAGATTCACAATGCTGAGGCTCCTGGTCCCCTGCCCGATGCTGTGGTGGCCCATCTGGACAAGAGCCATCTCACGGTACACACCTATCCGGAGAGCCATCCGGACAACGGCATCAGCACCTTCCGGGTGGACATCGATGTCTCCACCTGCGGGCGAGTGTCGCCCCTGCGCGCTTTGAACTACCTGATCCACAGCTTCGAATCGGATATCGTGATCATGGATTACCGCGTGCGCGGCTTCACCCGTGACGTTCGCGGCAAGAAACACTTCATCGACCATAAGATCAATTCCATTCAGAATTTCTTGTCGCGGGACACCAAAGAGCGTTACCAGATGATCGATGTGAACATCTATCAGGAGAACATCTTTCACACCAAGATGCTGCTCAAGAGCTTCGATCTGGATGATTACTTGTTCGGCATGGGCAAGGCGGATCTCAGCGACAAGGAGCGCAAGGAAGTGACCCGGCAATTGCAACGGGAGATGGCCGAGATCTTCTACGGCCGCAACATGCGCAAGGTGTGAGACCGTGGCAGGCGCCGAACAGGCGGCACAGCCGTCCCGGTCGTACGACTTCCTCGATCGGCTGGTGATGACCGCGGACAATGCCCTGCACACCGTGTTCGGCCGGCCACCGGTCTCGGAACGCGCCGATCCGGCCGCCGGGCTGGAGGAGCCGGAACTCAGCCCTGCCGAGCGGCGCCACGTGGCGGGGCTGATGCGTGTCAATCACGCCGGCGAGGTCTCCGCCCAGGCCTTGTACCAGGGCCAGGCCCTCACCGCCCGCCTGCCCGAGGTGCGCGACAAGATGGAACGCGCGGCTCTGGAGGAGAACGACCATCTGGTGTGGTGCGAGCGGCGCCTGCGCGAACTGGACAGCCGCGTGAGCCTGCTCAATCCCTTCTGGTATGCGGGTTCCCTGGCCATCGGCGCGCTGGCGGGGGCCATCGGTGACAAATGGAGTCTGGGCTTCATCGTCGAGACCGAGCACCAAGTGGTACGCCATCTGGAGGATCATCTCGCGCGCCTGCCGGCGCAGGACCACAAGAGCCGGGCCATCCTGGAGCAGATGAAAGTGGACGAGGCCCATCACGCCACCACGGCCTTGAACGCCGGCGGCGCCCCCCTGCCGGGGCCGGTCAAGATCCTCATGCACATCACCTCGCGGGTCATGACCCGTACTGCCTACTGGATCTGAGTCGCCGCCCGGCGCTCAGCGCTCAGCGGGCGGTCAGCTGGCGCACCAGCAGCTCTACCGGGTGCAGGACGCGGGTGGGCAGTTGCGCCTCGCGAATTCCCCGTTGCAGTTGCAGCCGGCAGCCGCTGTTGCTGGTCACCAGCCAGCGCGGGCGATGCCGCCGCAGGATCGCCGTCTTGTCCGCCAGCAAGGCATCCGCCAGTTCGGGCTGGCGCAAGGGATATTCCCCCGCGCCGCCACAGCACAGGTGGTTGTCGGGCAGTTCCCGCAGCGCCACCTGGGGGATGCGGGCGAGCAGCTCGCGGGGTGCCTCCGGGTCCCGCAGCACGTAGCGCTGGCTGCAGGGTTCGTGGATCCACACCTCCGCCGGCAGCGGCGAGAAGGCCGCCTCCGGCCATTCCTGTGCGGCCAGGAAGCGGCAGATCTCCACCACCGGGAGCCGCAATGCTGCGCCGGGGCCGGATTCCAGGCGCTGCAGTTGACCGTATTCTGACAGCGTGGCGCCACAACCGGTGGCGAGATGGACCACTGCGTCTGCATCCAGGGCATTGAAACAGGCCGCATTGCGGCGGGCCAGGGCCAGGGCCTGCGGCAGGTCGCCGCGGTGCAGGTGCAGCGCCCCGCAACATGCCTGTGCCGGGGGGATCAGTACCACATAGCCGCAGGCATTGAGCAGTTTCATCGCCGCCGCCAGTGCATCTTGTTCGAAGACCCAGCCGGCGCAACCAGTGAACAACGCCACCGTGCCACGCTCCGGACCCCGGGCCGGGTAGTGGCGGCGCCAGAGCCGGCGCCGCGGCACGGCGGGGAGATAACGGAATGCACGCGCCAGGCCGAGGCGCCGGGGCAACCCCAGTCCCCGGGCCAGGGCCAGCAGGCCGCTGTAGCGGAGCAGGCGCAGCAGGGCCGCCGTGCGGCGCGGGGCGAGCGGGATTCGGTCCCATATCGGGTCCCAGGGGCGCGGAGCGGGGACCGAACCTTCCTGCCGGGCCAGCACGGCCCGCCCGGCGTCCAACAGGAGCCCGTAGCGGACGCGGGAAGGACAGACCCGTTCGCAGGCCCGGCAGTGCAGGCATCCTTCCAGGTGGCGGCGCAGGACGGGTGAATCCTGCAGCCGGCCGCGGGTCAGCCCCTGCAGGAGGGCGATGCGCCCGCGCGGCGAATCGGCCTCGTTCCGGGTCTTGCCGTAGGTGGGGCAGTGGGGCAGGCACAGGCCGCATTTGACGCAGTGATCGGCCTCGGTCTCGATCAACTTCGTGAGCATTCCAGTATCCGGATTCTCCTGAGGTTGTGTGGTTCCTGGTCGCAAAGCCGGGGATTGTCGTGCTCTGGCAGATCCGCGCAGCGGGGTTTGCCCGCACTCCGTGGGTGAAAGACAGTGGGCAGGCGTTGGCTCCCTAGCCTGCTAGCCGGAGGGCTGGCCTTTCAGCACGTGCTCTTGTATCTTTGCGCCATGTTTTACCGCCATCACGTGTTTTTCTGCACCAATCAGCGGGAAGACGGCCGTCCCTGTTGCCAGGACCATGGCGCGGCGGACATGCGCGCCCACGCCAAGGATCGGGTCAAGGCCTTGGGCCTGGCACGGCCCGGCGGAGTGCGCATCAACAGCGCCGGCTGCATGAACCGCTGTGCCGAGGGGCCGGTGCTGGTAGTCTATCCGGAAGGCGTGTGGTACAGCTACCGGGATCGGTCGGACGTGGACGAGATCGTCGAGCGCCACCTGATGGAAGGCGAGGTGGTGGAACGCCTGAAGATTTGAGCGGCGCATTCGATTTCGAGCGCGGGCAGCGCGCGCCCGGCAGGCAGCCCGGGTCTTGCAGGTATGGTTCGCGGGCCCGCTTGTATCGGGTGGGGGAATTCTGTAGAATTTCCGCTCTTTGATCCGGCAGGCACCACTGGCACTGCCGTGGAGCGTGACGACAGCAGTCTGATGAAAAGCCCCTGATAAAAACCCCCTGATGAAAAGCAAATGAAGACGTTCAGCGCCAAACCGCATGAAGTGAAACGCGAGTGGTACCTGGTGGATGCCAGCGGCAAGACCCTGGGCCGGCTGGCCAGCGAGATCGCCCGCCGCTTGCGCGGCAAGCACAAGCCGGAGTACACCCCGCACGTGGACACCGGTGACTACATCGTGGTGATCAATGCCGCCAAGGTGCGGGTGACGGGGCGCAAGGCCACCGACAAGATCTATTACCGGCACACGGGCTACATCGGCAATCTCAAGTCCATCACCTTCGAAAAGCTGCTGGCCAGCAAACCCGAGCGGGTCATCGAACTGGCGGTAAAGGGCATGCTGCCCAAGAATCCCCTGGGCAGGGCCATGTTCCGCAAATTGCGGGTCTACGCCGGTCCGGAACACGCCCACGCGGCCCAGCAGCCCAAGCCGCTGGATCTTTGAGTCTCGAATTCGGAGCGAGTACAGTCATGACGAACCAGATCTTGGCAACGGGACGCCGCAAGAGCGCCACGGCACGGGTCTTCCTCAAGCCGGGCAGCGGCAGGATCCTGGTCAACAACCGCCCATTGGACGACTATTTCGGCCGCGAGACGGCGCGCATGATCGTACGCCAGCCCCTGGAGACGGCACAGATGGCAGAGCGCGTGGATCTCACCATCACTGTGCGCGGCGGCGGCAGCAGCGGGCAGGCCGGCGCCATCCGCCATGGCATCGCCCGTGCCCTGCTGGCCTACGACGAGAGCCTGCGCCAGCCCCTGCGCCGTGCCGGCTTCCTGACCCGGGACGCCCGCGAGGTGGAGCGCAAGAAGGTTGGCCTGCACAAGGCCCGCAAGCGGCCGCAGTACTCGAAGCGTTAAAGCCTGTTAAAGCGAGGGGTGAGCGGAGCGTTGTCTCGCTTTACGTCCCCTCCTCGCACCCCGGCCCACGCCCCTCATGGAGCGGCCGATACTTGTCATTCCGCCCCACCATCCGGTATCTTTTCACAACATCTGATGTCTGATATCTGACATCTGATATCTGATTGGGGAATCGTCTAACGGCAGGACAGCGGACTCTGACTCCGTTAATCCAGGTTCGAATCCTGGTTCCCCAGCCATTTTTCCAGCACTCTCTTCGGCCGTTTCACAGGCAGACTTCCCTGTTCCTTTGAATTCTGCATGGATTCCTGCGGCTGCAGGTCGCACCTTTCTGTCTCAATTCATCGAACAGCTCGATTTTGCGCCTTCGGTGGGCGCAGCGCCGCTCCTTTGCGCACGCCAACTGTTGCGCAAATGATACACAAGTCACAAAATCCTGGTTTGTCTCGAAAAAAATGTTGCAAATCTGCCATGGCTGGGCTATAAACGCGCTGTTGCTTAACGTTAACCAACACCACAACAAAGGGAGAGTGAAAACGATGAAAAAAAGACTGATCGCACTGGCCGTCGCCGGCGCCTTTGCCGCGCCCCTGGCTGCGCAGGCGGACGATGTGAAGGTGGACGGCTTCGCCGAGATTCTCTACACCGTGACCGACGACGAGGCCCCTACAAGCGAAAAGTCCTTCTCGGCCAACGGGGAAGTGGACTTCATCGCCAGCCCCGCCGATGGCGTGACGGCGCGTCTCGACCTGGATGTGAATCTGGCCTTGGACGGTGTCAATGATGCCCTGGGTGGTGATTCGGCCCGTATTGAGCAGGCCTTCTTCTCCTGGGGGCTCACGGAACAGCTCAGCCTCATCGGCGGCGTGTTCAACAACCCCATGAGCGCCGAGGAAGAGGACGTCAACGAGATCCGCTTCATCACCCATTCCATGGTATTCGAGATCCTCGATGATCAGACCGCGCTCTATGGCAACAACCTGGCGGGTGTGGCGCTGTCCGGCAGTTCCGGTATGGTCACCGGCACCGTGGCCTACCTGAACGACATCGGCGGTGTGGCCGAGGAGAACTCCCTGGCCGTGGTGCTCAACGTCACGCCCATGCAGGACCTGGATCTGGAGTTTGGTTACGTGACCCAGGACAACGACAATCCGCTTTTAGGGGGTGCCGGCAACGTCTGGGACATCAACGGTACCTGGACCAACCTCGGCGGTGGCGGTGAAGTGGGCTTCGACTACCTGGCGGCGGCCGAGATCGTGGATGCCGTCTGGAACATCTGGGGTGGCTATGATTTCGGCAACGGTGTGGTCGTGCGCGGCCGTTACGAGGCCGAGTCCTACGATGGCGGTGTGGAGCCCAGCACGATCACCTTGTATGGCGCCTGGCAGGCCGGCAGCAATCTGCAAATCGCTCTGGAGTACAAGGATCGTGATGCCGATGGTGGTGGCGGCCTGGATGGCACGCAGTTCCTGGCGCAGTTCATCACCGAGCTGCCCTGAGGCCCGATTCCCGGGTTTTGATTCCGGGTTTTATTCCAGAGACCTCGGGTATCCAGCCCTGAACATATGCCGGGCCTTCGGGCCCGGCTTTTTTATGCGTTTTGCCTTGCGCGCGCACTCAAGGTACATTGCGGGCTTCTAGAATCCGTCCTCCCGATGAATTCGTCTTCCACCTGGCGCTCGGCCAGGGGGATTGGAGTGCCAGACGGTATTGACCGGAGGGCGAGGGACGATGGCCACGGGGTGGTCGAGGTGAAAAAAGGAGTGCTGGATGGAGTGGTGTCGAGTTGAGTACGGTTTCCGCCCGCGCATGCCCGGCGGAGAACGCCCCCGAATGGGCTGGCGGGTGCTGTTCGGATGGGTGCTGGGATGGGTACTGGCCGCCTGTGTCTTGAGCGTGCCGCTGGCCGGCCGGGCTGCGGAAATGGCACTCTACGGCCAGGCCTTGGTATCTCTGGACGGCCTGAATACCCGGGATTATCCCGGACCCGACGAGGACGAGCCGCTGGCGGTGAACGGCAATCGGTCCTGGCTGGGCTTTCGCGGGCGCGAAGGCGTGCGCGAGCATCTGGATCTGCTGTGGCGTGCCGAGGTCTACCTGGATCTGGATGAGGGCGGCTGGAGCAGCGGGCGCGAGGCCTATGCAGGCCTGCGCCATCGGCTGGGCACCTTGCGGGTGGGGCGCCAGGCCACGCCCTATCGCCGCGCCGGTGACCGCCTGGATGGGTTCGCCGACACCCGGGCGGACATCCACGCGGTGATGGGCAATCTGAACGGCGAGCCCGTCTTCGGTAACCGCCTGCCGCATCTGGTGAGCTACGAGACGCCGCGTCTCAAGGGTGTCCAGCTGCTCCTGGCCGCCACGCCTGCCTACGGGCCGGATCGCCGGGCTTCGAGCGCCGCCTTGATCCTGGATCGGGGGCCTTTGTATCTGGCCCTGGCCTACGAGCGACTCCAGCGCTACGAATCCAACCTGGCGGTATTCGCCGCGGCGGACCATCGCAATGCCGCCGCGCGCAAGCTGGTCCTGGGCTGGGATTTCGGCCAGGGCACACGCCTGGACCTGTTCTTGGAAGAGGCCACCAACGGCGCCCGCCTGAGCGGCCGGACGGTGGGCCGCCGCGCCTATCACCTGGCCCTCGATCAGGTCCTGGGCAATGTGACCTGGCGCCTGGCCGGGGCCTACCTGGAGGCCCTGGACGGCCTGCCCGACAGCGGCGCGGTATTCGGCGCCCTGGGCTTCGATCATGCCCTCTCACCCCGCCTGGCCTGGTATGCCCGCTATGTGGCGGTGCGCAACGAAAAAGGGGCGGCCTACGGCCTGGTGGCCGATGCCGACGATCCCGCTCCCTTGCTGCCCGCCGCCGGTGAAGACCTGCGCCTGTTGTCTCTGGGCCTGCGTTTCCGATTCGAGCGCGGCATCTGACGCGCAGCACCGCTCGTGCAGCACCCGCGTGCAGGAGGAGCACGATGGTTGCGATGGTATTGGCGGTACGCTGAAGGAAATCCCTGTGCGCGATGCGTTTTTCCGTGCTACGGCGCTTGTGGTAGAGTGTATAACTAGATTCACTGCAACGATGACAGGGAATGGGCGGCCGGTAGGGTTGTCGGGAGAGATCAACCAATGGCTCATGCGGCAGCCTGATGTGGGTATAATGATGCCCTGTCCGTGCGGGACGACATCACCCAACACTGGATATTCGGGGAGGGTTTCCAGAGTGAGTATGGGGAGGAGCGCGGCGGTAGCGGGAAGGTTCTGGCCCCAGTGGTCGTGCGGATCGTTTTCACTTGTCGGTGAAGCACTATGGATGCGGCCAGCCGCCAGGCCAACGTGGATGACGGCCTTGGCCTTCATCTTGGCACTCATGCTGTCAGGGGTTGCTCAGGAGGTGCGAGCGGGGATTGCCAACACCAAACACAATCTCGGCAGCATGGGCGTCAATGCCGCCAGTAATTTCAGCGGTACCACTGAGATCTGTGTATTCTGCCATACCCCCCATGGAGGAGATGCCTCGGCGGCGGTGCCGCTATGGAACCGCTACCTGGATCCTACGGGATTCCAGACCTACGACCAGGGCGGGAGTACCACCCTGGATGCCCAGATCGAGCCTATCGGTTCGGTGTCCATCGCTTGTCTCTCCTGTCACGATGGCACCCAAGCCATGGATGCCATGATCAACGAACCGGGTTCTGGCGCAGACAATTATGCCTTTTCCAGCGGCGTGTGGAGTGGCCAGGCCGCCGCAGTGAACGGCCGCATCGGGCCAGTGACGGTGATCACCAATCTGGGCAAGGATCTTACCGATGACCATCCCATCAGCGTGCAGTATGCAGGCGGGGGCTATTCCGAATCCAATCCCCAGGGACCGGGCCGCGACAAGGATTTCAATCCAGCCGAGACCAAGATTGTCGGCACACGCCGGATATGGTGGGTCAACACCCAGGTAGAAGGTAGTACCTCAGACTTCGAGCGTACTGACATGAAACTTTATACCCGGGTGGGGACCAAAGGGGCTTTTGCCGGTGAGCCGCAGCCCTACGTGGAATGTGCCTCCTGTCACGATCCACACGTGGACTACAATCCCACTTTCCTTCGCATCGATCCCAGTGGTAGTGCAGTGTGCCTGACCTGCCACAACAAGTGAGCGCAGATCCGGGACTGATACTGGAGCGGTTACGGGGCGGATCTGAATCGGATCTGAGCAGAAGGGACTGCTGTGGGCGGTGGGATGTGCGAAGAGGAGGACAGACATGAATGGGGGGCTGCAACTCCCGTGGGCGGCCCGAGTATCCTGGGGCCGTCTGGACCGTTGGAGGGGCCGAACCGGACGATGGGTGTGGTCGGTGGTGGTCGGATGCTGGCTTGGCACTTTGCTGTGGGTGGTGCCCGCCGAGGGAGCCGCACCCCAGGCCGCTCTTGACGGCGACGGGATTCTGGCCACCGTAGGGGAGGAGATCATCAGCGCCGAAGAATTCCGGGTCAATGTGCATGCGGCCTATCGGCAGCGCTTCTATCACGGCAAAGTGCCGGAGGACCAGCGTCTGGCTTTTCGCCGCGAAGTAGCCGAGCGCCTCGTCGATCGACGCCTGCTCCTGCAAGAGGCACAACGCCGGGGCATCGAACCCGACGGAGGTTGGGTGAAGGCGCAGTTGGAAATGGTACAGGAGCGTTACCGCCGCTTGCCTCACTGGGAGGAGCGGCGCGAAGAGTTGCTGCAGGCTTTGCGGGAGGAACTGGAAGCCCAAAGTCGCATCCAGCGTTTGAAAGACGAGGTGGAAGACTTGCCGGAGCCTGATCGGGCGGCCGTGCGTGCCTATTACGAAGCCCATCCCGAACGGTTCACCACTCCCCAACGCCTGCATCTGTCGTTGATCCTGTTGCGTGTACCGCCTTGGGCGCCACCGCAGGAATGGGAAGCGGCCCGGCAGAAGGCGGAGGAGCTATTGGCGCGACTTGCGGAAGGGGCTTCGTTCGCTGAGCTGGCACGCGCGCATTCCTCTGACGAGTCGGCGGCTCGGGGAGGAGATCTGGGCTATGTCCATGCCGGCATGTTGTCTACCGAGGCTCAAGAGGTGGTAGATGGGCTGGCTCCGGGAGAGGTGTCGGCCCCCATTCGTCTCTTGCAGGGATATGCCTTGTTTCGGTTGGAGGCACGCACGCCACCACAACTCAACGATTTCGCACGCAGTGAGGCCAGGGCTCGCCTGATGCTGAGTGAGGAGCGCAAGGCACAGGCTTGGCAAAGCCTGCTGGAGGAATTGCGCAGGAAAACACCGATAACGATCAATGAAGCTCTGCTAGTCGGGGCCGAATAACAATAAGGTGATTCGATGAGATGGAGCAGCCCGCGGGTCTGTGCCGGGGGCAATGGTCAGCGATTTCGAGGTTCGGAAGCGGGGGTAGAGTTGCTGCGCTTGGCTTGCGGTTGCTGCCTGTGGGCTTGGTCCGTGTGCGCGTGGGCCTTTGCCCTTACCGATGTTTCCGGCAACCTCGGATATACCTTTCGCGCCTTGGACAACACCGGCCAGGAAGATACCGTCAGCAATCAGTTACAGGGGGGCCTCAATCTCAAAGGTTATCTCGGCAGGCCCTGGCTGGCCACTGCCGATACCGGTTTGCGCTTCACTTGGGACAAATCCGAGTTCGAAGGAAGTAGCTCCAACGAGTCTTCCATCCTCACGGGTAACCTCAACCTGAGCATACTGCCCCGTAGTCGCACCCCTTTCCTGCTTACCTACCAGGCCAGCGACAGTCGGGTGGACCTGGTGGCCCGCTCCAGTCCCTTGAATACCCTGGGCAGCACCGAGTTCCGTACCAGTCGCCTATCGCTGAAGCAATCCTTCTACACTCAGAAGGGACACCGCTTCCAATTGCGTTATGACCGCAACGATTGGGAGCAGCAGCAACCGGGCGGAGAGAATTACCGGGACCAGCTGTTCGGTGTGGAGGCGGATCTGAAAATGCCCAAGCAGACCTTGATTGCCAAGAGCAGCATCCAGAGCAGCGAACGCTCCGTGATCGATCAGAAGACCGATACCTTCATTCTCAATGTGGATCATTTCTACTTTCCCAACCGTGCCTTGCGGCTGGATACCATGTTCAACATCTACAATTCCGATTACGAATCGAAACAGCCGCTCAATAGTACCAATCAACCCGACAGCGACACCGATCTGACGCAATTGTCCAGCTTTGTGTTTTGGCGGCCCTTGGATCGGCCGTTGACCCTGAGTGGAGGGGTGCGCTTCTATGGGCTACAGGCCGATACGGTGGGCAACGAGGTAGAACTCACCAATTTCAGCGCTACTGGTGGAATGTTCTATCAGTACACCCGCAACCTGCGTTTCGATGCCAACGTCGATGTGCTCAGCAGTGACAACGGCGACGGTGCAGATTTCATTTCTAGGGGCCGCGCCGGCGCTCTCTATCAGTCGGACATTCGCCCTCTCTGGTCTGGGTTCAACTATCAGTGGTATACCCAGGGTACGGCCAGTGCGCGAGACGCACCACAGCGCCAGGATCAATCCTTTCTGCTCAAACTGGGGCACGATATTCAGCGCCTGTGGGTGATCGGCCGGCGTTCCAATATCCGCCTGAGCCTCAGTCAGACAGTGAGCGGTGACGAACAGATGGGTGATGTAGAGACCTCGGTGCAACGCTTGGACAATTCGGGCAGTTTGTCCTGGGACGCTTCTTCCCCGGAGGCCACCAGCTTTTTGCAAGTGACCCTCTCCGATGGCCGTTCCTTCGGGGATCAGGAAGGCAATCAACAGTTTGTCAATTTCCAGATTCAGCGGACCCGCTATCTCGACCGGCTCAGCAATCTGACAGGTAATCTCACCATCCAGTACGTGAGCCAGGACTTCAACCGCCAGGGGGTTAATGATAGAGTAACGGGAACGGGGCAGTTGAATTACACCCACAGTGCGGTGTTTGGTGTACCGCGATTGCGTTTCCTGTCGGATCTGCGCCTCTCCCGCACGGACGTGTCGGGCAACATGGATCGTCTCGAATGGGAGAACCGCCTGGACTACACCATTGGTTTGACCCGGTTGAGAATGAGCTGGCGCTATTTCGATCTGACCGGAGGAGGAGGAGAGGACCAGAGTTTCAGCCTGATCTATTTCCAGGTGAACCGCCTGTTTTGACCCCATGTAAAATCCTGCTTGTGATGCCGGGCGGGAGGAAACGTGGGGCAGGCCGTTCGCAGGCACGGCGGCATGGACCCGGGGGCGGCCGCTGCGCATGGGCAGCGTGCGGGATTCGAGGTATAATGACGCCTGCAGTGGCGAGTAAGGCCATAATCTATAAGAACAAAGCGTGAGGAGAGGATCTGCTATGGCACTGAAGATCAAGCACAGGGGGGCATGGAAACCGTTCGTTTTGGGAGCCTTCGCGGTCTTATTGTTCGCAGGGGTGGCCCAACCTTCGAAGGCCGAGTACGGAGACGTCGTCATCAACAACTATTCCGATGCCGCCGGTATGCGCCCAGCGGTTTTCCCTCATTGGTTCCATCGCATCCGTTTCCGCTGTAAGGTGTGTCATGCCGATCTCGGATTTAAATTCAAGGCTGGTGGCAATCAGATCACCATGGCCAAGATCATCGACGGCAAGTTCTGTGGTGCCTGCCACAACGGTGAGGTGGCCTGGTCGGTGGAGAACTGTGCCATGTGCCATTCGGGCATTCCGGGTACCCCTACCCATTTCCATGGCAGCACTCTACAACGTCTGGTAGCACCGGCCTACAAGCCCCTGCCTGCCAAGAAGACCGCCGACAACAAATAAGAAAGATAGATTGGGGAGAGTGCCATGAGTTTGAAGAACGGGTTCGTCATCGTTTCCAGCGCTGTGCTGCTGATCGCCGCCGTTTGGAGTACTTCGGTACCGGCAGCCGGTAACGCGATTCAGGGGTTGTTGATGATGGGAGAGGTATCGGCGGCCAACACCTTCAACCTCAATCTGAAGAAACCCAAAAACCCGAATGCGCCACCGTGGGAAGACGGTATCCACGATACCACCAACGAGGCCACTTTCAATCTGCAGCCTCCTTTGGAGGCATACGAGGGATTGCCCAGGACTAGTTTTGGCAACCACGTAGATTGGGTCAAGGCCCTGGATGAGGGGCTGATCAAGCCACGCTGGGACTTGCTCGATTCTAATGCCGAGCCTTTCGTGATGGATTTGGACATCGTACGGCCGGTCAAGGCTTCTGTACCCGACGTGGTATTTCCGCATCGCCAGCACACGGAATGGCTGCTCTGTTCCAATTGCCATCCGGCTATCTTCATTCCCCAGAAGGGGGCCAACCAGATCAACATGTCGGCCATTCTCCTGGGGCAGAAATGTGGTGTTTGTCATGGCAAGGTGGCCTTCCCTATCGAAACCAAGACATGCAAGAAGTGCCACTCCAAGCCCAAGCCAGCGGATTGGCAACCGCCACTCAGTGAGGCGACGTTGAAGAATCCTTGGAAATAAACCTGGGGAGCAACATCATCGTTTGTCTTGATCAAAATAAAAGGCCGAGCGGCGTGTGGGTATGGATTGAGACAGCAGTAGGGCTGCGGCAGTAGCATTCGATACTAATGAGAGTGATCATGCGTAGTCGGGGTGCAGCCCAAGACTTGCACGTGGTCGTGCCTGCACTTGCTCTTGTGCTTGGCCTGGCGCTGGTGTCCTGTGCTACGCGCAAGGAGATGCCAGCGCCTGTTGACCAGGCGCCACCTGCGGAGACGGTCGCGCCCGCGGCTGCACCGATATCTGCTCCCGCATCGCAACAAATACAGTCCGAGCCGGAGCGGGAGTTGGTTCTGGAATCCCAGCCGGTGGTCGAGGCTGCTCCAGTCCCGGAATCTGCACGGTTCGAGCCTCTTGGACAGGGGCGCGCGATTCCTGAGGCGGATTCGGGTGTGCCGGCGGCCACCGAGCCTGAGGTGGCCGCTGCACAATCCGCTGTCGCGGAGGCTGCGGAGCAGGAAGAATCAGCATCTGAAAAATCGATATCTGGGGAGTCTCCATCCGTCCTTGCTGCCGATCGCGACGTGGCATCGGCACCTGTTGGACGGCAACCAGCACCCGTGGTGCAGAAGGAGGACGTCAATCCCTTTGTGTTTCAGGTGACGCTGGGGTTGAAGGATCCCTCGCATCCCTACTATGGGGTGGGCGACAAATATGGTTTTATCGTCGATGGTGTGCAAGGAAAGTCTCTGATCCTGGTGCGCGGCAAGACTTATACGTTCAAAGTGAACACCAACGTCCAGCACGACTTCTATCTCTCTCGGAGTGAGACCGGCTGGGGGGCAGCTACCTATTCCAAAGGGGTGGAGGGTAATTTCACCTACAACGGTGTGGTCACCTTTACGCCAGATGCTTCCGCGCCTGACGTATTGTATTACCAGTGTCGCAATCACAAGAACATGGGCGGTGTCATCCACATCGTCGATGAGGGAGAGGAGGACCATGTGAAGGTGAAACTGGCGGCGACCCCTGCACACCCGGCTGTCGCTGCCGCTCCGGCCCTTGAAGACCGTCCTCGTGTGAGTAAAGGGCAGGTGCAGCAGAAACTGGCCTTTGCCGAGCTGTTCGTCAATCAATCCAGCGCTGCCCGTCGTATCGAGGGCAGCGGAAATACCGTGGCGCAAGGATTTCTACGCGATGCCCGGGACAAGCTGCAGGCCTCACGTGCGGCTTTCGACGAGCAACATTTCGAACAGGCCCTGGCGTTGGTAGACGAATCCCTGCGTCTTATGAGCGAAGCCTCCCGGCGCGTGCCTGCCGAGAGTGATCAGGCTGCCTTGCAGGAGCGCTTCAAAGAATTACTCCAAGGCGTAGAGACCTTTCAGGCCTCTTACCAGCGCAATTACCAGCGCCTGAGCAAGCAGCGCCACCGCAAGGAGATTCCGCAATTGGACGTAGCACGCATCGAGGCCGCCAAGACCGAGGCCCGGCGCCTGGCCGAGGAGGGTGATTACGCCGAAGCCGTGCAAGTCCTCTCGCGGGCCCAGGAGGACCTCAACAATGCCTTGACCGATATGCTCCACGAGGAGACTATGTCTTATGAGTTGGTCTTTGAGACGCCGAAGGAAGAGTACGAATACGAGCTGGCGCGTTACGAGAGTTACGAGGAACTGATTCCGCTGGCCATCGAACAGCGGCGTCCTTCACCGCAGACGGTGGAGTTGATGAACCGTTTCGTGGAAAAGGCAAAAGGCATCAAGGCGCAGGCCTTGCCCACCGCAGCGAAGGGGGATTACAAGACGGCCATACTCATGCTGCAAGGGGCGACGACCCACATTCAGCGAGCCTTGCGTCTGGCGGGAGTCCGCTAGCGCCAGCGGGTGGGGGTATCGAACCTCTGTTTCGGTTTGCCCGCCCCCTGCACCCAAGAGTTCAGCGAAAGGATCTGGCGACGAGATTGAGCAACGGGATGGGGATACGAGATCGGGAGACGGGGGCAGAACCATGAACGGGTGCCAAAGTGGAAAACGAGTGAGCGGCGGTTTGAGGCTCTTGTGGGCCGTGTGTCTCGCCATTTTCCTTCCGGTATGGCCGATAGCCATGGCCGCCACGCCAGCCAAGACCCCGCAGCTCTTGCAGAATCCGGCCGATGTGGCTAAGCCGTTCTGGTCGCGCGGCAAGCACTTTCAGTTGACAGGCGACATCGTGCCCATCGCTGAGGATGGCATTCACGATCCTGCGAGTGAGGCAGTGGCGGTGTTGCAGCAACCCTACGAAGCCATGGCCAATTTTCCACGTGATTCCCAGGGTATCATCGACTGGGTCAAGACTCTGGAGATGGGGCTCATTGATCCCCGCAAGTCCGTGGACGGTGAGGGAGATATGTTTCCAGTGGACTTCGATATCATTTTCAAGGACACCGCCTCCATGCCGCACGTGCGTTTCCCGCACCGCCAGCACACCGAGTGGCTGACCTGTGCCAATTGCCATCCGCTCATCTTTATTCCCCAGAAGGGCGCCAATCCCGTTTCCATGTCTGCCATCATCCAGGGAGAGTATTGCGGAGTCTGTCACGGGAACGTGGCCTTTCCCCCCACCATGAATTGCGGCCGATGTCATTCTGTTCCCAACGAAACGAGATTGTTGCGCTGATCGCCGTAGCGGCTTTCCTGTTTGCCGCCGGCTGCGGCGCTATGAAGCCGGGTTCCGTGCCCGCTTCCGGAGATGCCGCGGGAAGTGCCCTTGGCACACAGCCTGTGGTATGGGAAGTGATCGATGGTGGAATGCGAGGCGGTAATCTGCTCACGGGATTGGAATATGTGCGGCTCGTCCGCCCCGTGGCCGTAGCTGCTCGCGGGCCTGCGGTGTACATCGTGGACGAAGGCCTGGAACAGGTGTTGCTCTATCGTCGGGACCGCGGAGAATTGCGTATCCTTCAGGATTTGCGCCGCTTGGTAAGCGGTACGGTGTCCGATATCTACGTGGCTTCCGATCTTTCCTATTATCTAGCCGATTTCGACGGTGGCCGGGTCTTGTATTTCGACCGCGACGACCGCCTGATTCGTGTCTATGAGGACCGCATCAACCTGGGGCGGCCGGTGGCCGTGGTGGTGGACGAGGCCACCAGTACCTTGTACATCGCAGATGGTTTCAACGACGACGTGCTGGTCTACAACCGGGCGGGGTTGCTCAGCGGTGCCATCGGAGAGCGCGGAGAAGGCCCGGGGCGTTTTCGTGGCGTCACTGCCTTCGCCCTAGGGCCGGAAGGCTATTATGTGGCCACACGTTATGGAGAATCCCGGGTTCAGGTGATAGCGCCTGACGGCGGTCCTCTCGCGTCTTTCGAGAAGGATACGGTGATTTTTCCCACTTCCATCGTCGTGGATGCCCGCGGCTGGGCCTATGTCGGCGATTATCTCACCGACACCATCCGGGTCTTCGAGGGCACTCATTACCGTTTTTCTGTGGGACGTTCCGGAACTGCGCCCGGACAGTTCAAGCGCGTTGCCGATCTTTGGCTGGAAGGTGGCCTGCTCTACGTGGCCGATGCCATGAATGGTCGCATCCAGGTTCTAGAGGCTACACGCCAAAATCTAGAACGGGCGGAAACGCCACGCGTGCAGTGATGTCTTGCCGTCTTGCCTCTCTGACGCGGGGTGTGGCTGCCGGTTTCATGGTGGTGGTCCTGATATTGGCCGGAGGGTGTGCCGGCGGCCCCAGTTCTGCTTTGCGATTTGATGAGCTGGACGATGCCCCGCCGGTGTGGCCACCGCCACCTGAGCGCCCTCGCTATCGCTACATGGGACAATTGACCGGCGAGGAAAATTACCGTGGCCAACGGACCGCTGTCGGTCGCAAGGTATTGGCTTGGCTGGTGGGCTTGGCTACAGGACCGCATAGCCCGCGTGTCCTGCAGCGCCCGCAGGGGGGGTATACCGATGCGCGTGGGCGGATCTATGTCAGTGATGTGAGCCGAGCAGCGGTATACGTCTTCGATCCGAAAGACGGTCTGCAGATCTGGGAGGAGGCCGGAGCAAATTTGCATTTTCTCACGCCTTTGGGTGTGACGGCGGGTGAGCCGGGATACATACTTGTCGCAGACGCGGACCTGCGGCGCGTGGTGATCTTGAACGAGCAGGGCAAGCCCCAGGGCAGCATGGGGGAAGGCGTTCTGCAGCGTCCCGTGGGCGTGGCCCGCGATCCGGTGAGTGGACTCATCTACGTGGCGGACAGCAAGGCCCACGACGTGAAGGTCTTCGACCGGGACGGTGTTTTGGTGGCTACTTGGGGGCGGCGAGGACATGGGCCGGGAGAATTCAATGCTCCTACTTACTTGACCTTCGCCGACGGAAGACTCTATGTGACAGACACTCTCAATTCCCGGGTGCAAGTCTTCGATCGTGAGGGGCGTTTCGTGCGTAGTGTAGGTCGCCGCGGGCTCTATCTTGGCGATCTGCCGCGTCCCAAGGGCGTGGCCGTTGATCAGGACCGCAATCTGTACGTGGTGGAATCCTATTACGATCATCTGTTAATATTCAATGAGAAAGGGGAGTTCCTGCTGCCGATCGGCGGGACGGGTAATGGCATTGGGCAGTTTTATCTGCCTGCGGGTGTGTGGACCGACCACCGCGGGTGGGTCTATGTGGCCGATGCCTTCAACGGTCGCGTGATGATATTCGAGTACTTGAGGGACTGGGGGGAATCATGAAGCGTCCGTGGGTGTTGGCGGTGGGCTTAGTGTGGATGTTGTTGCCGTGGCCTGGGGTGGTCTGGGCGGACATCATCTCCGACATCAGCAATACCAAGCACAATTTCTCCGCCACCGTCGTTCCTCAAGGGGTTGAACGCCAGGCCCACGCCAGCAGTGAATCCCAGATCTGTGCCTTTTGCCACACTCCCCACGGTGCCACACCGGAACAGGCGGCACCCCTGTGGAACCGCCAGCTGTCTTCCGCCACCTATATTCCCTTCAGTTCTACATCGCTGGATGCCACGGATCTGGGGCAGCCAGGCGGAAAATCCAAACTGTGCCTGTCCTGTCATGACGGCACCATTGCCCTGGGCGCGGTCAACGTGCTCAATCGTATCGAGAATCCCAACATTCCCTTCACCGGCACCAAGGCCGATGGCACCATTCCCGAAGGGTTGGGGGAAACCACTGGCTTTACGCGTCGCCTGGGAGTGGATCTGAGCAACGACCATCCTATTTCTTTTACCTATGACAGCAGTCAGGCGGCTCGGGATGGAGAATTGTTCGATCCGGCAGTGGTGGCCCACATCAACGAGCGCACCCGTGGCAGCCCGCCGGCCGCTCCGCAGGGAGATTATCTGCCTTTGGAGGATGGCAAGGTGGAATGTATCACATGTCATGATCCGCACCTGCGTTCCGATGTGCCCGGAGAGAACATCAAGTTCCTGCGCGTCAACCGCTTCCAGAAACAAGAGCCGGTGGATGGGCGTTTCGATCGTGACAACGACATCATTTGTCTGGCCTGTCACGATAAAGACGGCTGGGTGGGGTCGGCGCACGCCCATCCCGCCGTGGCCGACGAACGTTATACGGATGCCGCTGCCGATCTCCGCGAATTTCCCCGTGATCTGCGCGTTTGGCAGGCTGCTTGTCTCAACTGCCACGATCCCCACACAGTTCAGGGAGCAAGGCGCTTACTCAGAGAGGGTACCGATGGCCCCGTGTTCACCACGGCGGACGGCGCCCGCTATAAACAGGGCGGCAATCCAGCGGTGGAAGAAGTATGTTATGCCTGCCATTCCGCCGACGGCAACACACTGCAGGGGCAGGTCAATCCCAGTACTAATTTCTCTTTCGAGGTGCCGGACATTAAGACCGATTTCACCACCATGGCGCGGCGAATGCCAATCGCCAGCTCGGATCAGCCCGCAGGTACCGAGGTGCACAGCATCGGTACGGGCAGCACGGCAACCCAAGGAGACCGGCGGGGGCAGGATTTCATCGAGGCGCCGGAGAACTTGGGTAAGGGCAATCTCAACAATCGCCATGTCGAGTGCACCGATTGCCACAATCCCCATCGGGTGACGCGTAACCGCCTGTTCAACGCGGACAGTACCGTGCCCGATCCCGCCGGTACCCATCTGCACGAAGATGGCGTGCCGCATACCAATCTGGCTTCCGGGGTATTGCGGGGCATCTGGGGCGTGGAGCCTGTCTACGGTTCCACCGAATTCGGCAGCGAGCCGGTGACTTTCGAGGTGAAACGCGGCGATCCCGGTACGGGCGGCAGCACCGATGTCAGCGCACCCTATCTCACCCGCGAGTACCAACTCTGTTTCAAGTGCCATTCCAACTACACCTATGATCAACCGCCCATGCTGGGTTCCTTTGTGGGTGGTACGCCGCCAGGTACCAACGCCCTCTTCCAGTACACCAACCAGGCCATGGAATTCCAGTCGCCCGACGACCACATGGGAGAAGGCACGCCTGTTACGCCGACGGGAGCTTTCGCTGGCAGCGTGGGCGAATGTACCATGCTCATCGATCCCAATGAGCCGGATTCCACGGTGGAGACGGGCGGTACGGTACCGGCCTATCGGGACAAGGACGGCAATTGTGTGAACTGGGTGACGGACAATCACCGCTCCTGGCATCCAGTGGTCAAACCCACCGGGCGCACGCCCCAGGTGCGCAAGGCGAATGCCGATGACTGGCTTTCGCCCTTCAATGTCGCGGTGGGTACTCAGACCATGTATTGTACCGACTGTCACGGCTCATCCACCGCGCCGGAGACAGTGGTGCCCAATGACGAGAACGGTTACCCCTGGGGGCCACACGGTTCTGACCACAACTTCTTGCTCAAGGGCGACTGGGACGACAAGACTGGTGAGGCGCGTCCCCCGGGACCGTTCAATCATCTCTGTTTCAAATGCCACGAATACGATCAATATGGCCGTGGTGATGCCTCGTTTCCTGATGCCTCTGTGCTGAGTAGCGGGTTCAGCACCAACATTGGAGTGAATGTCGGCTGCCTTGATTTTAGGAACATCAATCTGCACGTGGGGCATGCCGGCAGGGTGACTGATTTCAGCTGTACCTTCTGTCACATCGCCATTCCCCATGGGTGGAAGAACAAAGTGTTCCTGGCCAATCTCAACGACGTGGGGTTGGAAGCGCCGCTGCTCGCTGGTGAACCAGCCGGAGCAGGGGATGCCAGCAGCCGGCAAGTGCGCAATCACACCACTGCGCGTTATTACAATGGTCCGTATTACAACGGTGCTGTGCTCAAGGTGCGCAAGTTCGCCCGCAGCGGGGAATGGACCCAGGCCAATTGCGGTTCGGCTGGGGCACCCGGCAATGGTTTCAATGGTGCCACCTGGATGTTGGGTAGTTCCGAAGCCTGTGTGAATCCACCATGACCGCTTTGTTGAGGCGCCTTTCCTCCACCCGTTTCACCTTGCTGGGCATGGCCCTGCTGGCCGTGGGGGCCGCCCTCAGCTACGACAATCCCGTGGATACCCCCGTCTGGGCGTTGGTGGCTCCCATGGCCTTGCTGGCCGTCAATCTGCTGGCGGCGGTGATGAGCAATGCCCGGATCAACCGCCGTCCTGGACTCTTGATCTTTCATCTTTCCTTGTTGGGAATTGTGATATTGGCTGCCATTGGTCGCCTCACCCACATGGAGGCGCATATCGAGATGGTGGAAGGCAGTACTTTCGATCCGGCCGAACTCATGAACGTGCGCAAAGGCCCCTGGCATCGTGGCGAGTTGGAGAAGGTGGTCTTCGTGCAGGGGCCTTTCACGGTGGATTATGGACCAGGCATGATGCGCGGACCCACCCGTAGTCACGTGCTGGTGCCTGACGGTCAGGGTGGATGGGAACGACGCGTGGTGGGGGACGACACACCTCTAGTACTGGAGGGCTATCGTTTTTATACCACATTCAATAAAGGTTTTGCTGCGGTGCTTACCTGGATCCCGGAAACTGGAGAGCCGGTGACCGGCACCATCCACATGCCTTCCTATCCCCTGTTCGACTTTCGCCAGGCCAATCGGTGGACTCCTCCCGGTGGGGAGGAGGTCAAGTTCTGGTTGCAATTGGAGACCGGTCTCAAGGCGGATCAAGCTTGGACCCTGGATCCAAGCAAGGCACACGGAATATTGGTGTTACGCAGTGGAGAACAGCGAGAGGAATTGCTACCGGGGCAGGCAACGGCTCTACCAGGTGGCGTGCTGCGTTACGAGGGCTTGAGCAGTTGGATGGGGTACAAACTGTTCTACGACCCCACTCTCCAGTGGCTGTTCCTCACGGCCGTCATTGGGGTGCTGGGTTTGGCGGCCTATTTCTGGAACAAGTTTGCCACTCATCCCTGGCCCCAGGCCGGGGAAGTCTCACGCAAGGGCGCGGAACCGGAACTGGAAACGGCACCATGGGGCGGAGGCAAGCTATGATGAACGAAATGAGCGAAGCAACGGTTTTTACTGAACTTCCCTGGCTCTATACGGGACTGGTGGCCTATGCACTGGCGACCTTGTCTGCTTTCTACGGCCTCGTTCGCACCCGCGGGGGGGATGCTGGGGCAGCCGTGAACCGCAGCCACGAGTCCTTGGTCCTGGCCCTACTTACCGGTGGGGTGATCTTGCTTACTGCGTCCCTGGCAGAGCGCTGGTTACGCCTCGGTCATGGACCCTTCGTCAACCTCTTCGAATTGCTTATCAGTCAGTTGTTCAGCCTGGGATTGATATATGCTGTCGCCTACTGGCGTCTGCCGGTGCTGCGTCCTACGGCGGTGGTGGTGTTGCCCATGCTCTGGGTGCTGGGCACCTGGGTGTTACTCTTGGAGCCTTCGGACAGTCACTATCCCCCTACCTACTACAACGAATGGCTTTGGGCGCACGTGGGGTTCGGCAAATTCTTTCTGGCCTTTTGCCTGATAGGCTCGGGGTTGGCCGGTGTCATTCTCTTGAGGCGTATTCCCAGGGTGGCGCCTTTCTTCCGTCACTTGCCACCGGACAAGGTGCTGGACCATATGGCTTGGCGTTTCATGTTGTTGGCGCTTATCTTCGACAGTTTGATGCTCATCGCGGGTGCCGTATGGGCTCAGGACGCCTGGGGCCGCTACTGGGCCTGGGATGCACTGGAGACCTCATCCTTTCTCAACTGGTTGTTCCTGGGGGCGGCCTTGCATGCCCGCCTCAGCTATCGCATTCCAATACACGTGGGAGCGTTGGCCATTATCGGCATCTTCGTCTTTGCTTTTTTGACTTATTTCGGCACGCCTTTCTACAGTGAGGCAGCCCACAAGGGGGTGATCTGATGAGTGCGCTACCCGAGCGTACCGTGGCGGCCCTGTCTTTGGTCATGGTGACCGTCATGCTCGTGGCTACTGGCATGCTTGCGGGGGCTATGAAGTTGGATTACAGCCCCTTGTGGTCCAGCCGTATGCCCGAAGGTCTCTGGCAGGAGGTCAACGCCGAGAGCAGGCTGGAAGGCGGTATGGATGCCGACGAGATCCAAGATCCGCGCATGGCCGAGATTCGTCTGCGTTTTCAGCAGGCAGTAATGATGTTGCACGCGGGTCGTTATGAATATGCCGCCACTGCATTGCACCGCGTGTTGGCCCTCTCGCCCCGGCTCACCGATGCGCATGTCAACATGGGCTTTGCATTGCTTGGCCTGCAGCGCTACCAGGAGGCGGAAGCCTTTTTTCGCAACGCCATCGAGTTGGATCCTTACAAGGGTAATGCCTATTGGGGGCTGGCAGAGGTGTTCGAGGCCCAGGGCGATCTGCCGGCTGCCTTGGGGGCCATGCGCACCTACATCCATCTGGCACCACCCGGGGATCCCTACGTGCGGCGGGCTCGAGCCGCGCTATGGGAATGGGAGGATCGCCTACAACGTGGTCCGCGGCCACCGGAAGAGGCACAATGGCTGGCGGAACAGGGACAGCGTTGGGAAGAGCGTAACAGTCCCTCACGTGATGCTCCGGCTGCCGACCAGCGGGAACTGCCTGTTCAATCACTGCACTAGACTGCCCCGGCCGCTGTGGTGACGGTACGAGACAGGGGAGGGGGGGCATGCAAGGAAGTTTGACCCCGTCCGGCGGAAACCTCCTGCTCCTGACTTTCTTCCTCTTGCTGTGGTCGCAGACGGGCGCCGCTGCGACCGGCGATCTTCGCAGTGGATCCCAAAGTGGCTTTATGGCTGGGGTGCACTATCAGCTGGTGACCCCTCCTCAGCCCACTCGCGGAGGAGAACGCGTGGAAGTGGTGGAATTGCTCTGGTTCGGATGCCGCACCTGTTTGGCCATCCAGCCTCAACTGCGGCGATGGCGGGAGCGCAATCAGGCAGTCATCCATTACCGGCGTATGCCTGCTATCACCAACGAGGATATGACTTTCTTTGCCCAGGTTTTCTATGCAGCTCAGGCCCTGGGAGTGCTGGATGACATACACGACGACCTCTATACCGCCATTCACCGCCAACATCGGCGCCTGGACGACGAGCAAGCCCTGGCCGATTTTCTCATTGAACAGGGCGTTGATCCCCAAGCCTTTCGTACCGCTATGCGCAGTTCGTTCACCGCCCGCAAAGTGCGCCAAGCCCGCATCATGAGTCGACGCTACGGGATCCGAGGGGCGCCCACCATCATTGTAGAGGGGCGCTATCGCGTGGATCCTGGCATGGTGCGCAATGTGGGTGAGATGATGGCGGTGCTGGATTTTCTGCTACTCAGGGCTGCGGTCGAGGCGACACCAAACGGAAAAGTCTCACCTCGACCCTGACGGAAGCCCGAGAAAGGAGGTGAGGCCAGGAACGAGAAAGGGCGGTGGCAGCAGAATATAAAGTAGGATTTCGCCTACAACTATTGGCCAAAATCCGATATCTCTTTCCGGAAAGCTAGGCTACACTGCTCAATTCCCTTGTGATTCCCCGCATCCTGCTGGCGACGTTCCGCAAGGGAAAGGGAGATTGTCCAACTACGGAAAGAGTGCGAGGTCGGTGCGCCGATGAATATTCTCATTGCAGACGATCATGCCATCGTGCGTACCGGTCTGCGCCAAATCCTCACCGATTATTCCACATTCGAGGTTGTGGGTGAAGCCGCCAGCGGTCCCGAAGTCCTGCGCAGTCTGGAACGGAACCACTGGGACGTGGTGTTATTGGATCTCACCTTGCCTGGCATGAACGGTCTGGAAGTGTTGCAGGAGATCAAGCGCCGTTGGCCTGAGGTGGCGGTGCTGGTGCTGAGCATGCACAGCGAGGACCAGTATGCCCTGCGCGCCTTGAAGGCAGGCGCCGCAGGCTATCTTACCAAGGGGTGCAAGACCGAAGAATTGCTGCAGGCCTTGCAACAGGTGGGGCGCGGTGAGAAATATATCACCCTCTCCGTGGCTCAAAAACTGGCGCGCAGTTTCCAGGAGGAAGAGGAACTGGCCCCGCACGAGCGACTCAGCGACCGGGAATTTCAGATCTTTTGCTTGTTGGCTTCCGGACTGCGCAACGCCGAGATCAGCAAGCGCCTGTCCTTGAGCGAGAAGACCATCAGCACCCATCGCAACCGCATTCTCGAGAAGATGGGCATGAAAAACTTTGCTGAACTCATCTGCTATGCCGTGGAACACGGTTTCGTGGATAAACCCCTGTCAACGGCCAATCCCAGGCCCAATCCAAGGCAGGCAGACCGTCCGCCCTCTTCGTCTTCCTCTTCCGGCCGGGGGAAAAAGGCCCGTGACGAAGATTTGGACGGCTGAACCGCTTTGCCGTTTTCGCGTGAATACCTGCTGAGGTGGCCTTTCCTCAGTCCCTAGGGGGAGATGCTCGGCGGCCGAAATGATCCGGCCGCCAGGGATCGGATGCCGCTTCTTCGCTGGCAGGATGTCTCGTCTCTTTTTCCGTGCGGTTTTGGATCCGGCGTTCCAGATCCTGCAAGCCGGCCTCGATGGCGGTTGCATCCATCTCCTCCTTGCGAGGGCCGTAATGGAAGGACTGGACCTGGGCGACCAGCCGTCGTAGAGCGGGATCGGGACCGTGACGGGCCTCCCAGCGCTGCAGCCCGGTTTCCAGGGTGGAGGAACCGAGGGCGACGCACAGGCGCCGCGCATAGGGTGATCCATCGCCCGCGGGGTGGGGGTCGGTGTTCCAGGGGGGCGTCGGGTCGCCGGCTCCATGGGATGGGCGCTGTCGGCGCGCCCGCCACCACAGCCACAGGGTGGCCAACCACAGCAGTGCGAAGAGCGCTGCCAATCCAGCCCACAGTTCGTCTCTCCGGTCTTCCGTTGTGTCTCCGCCCCGTTCTTCCGTTCCTTTCCCGTCTCGATCTTGGGCCAGGTTATCCGGTGTCCTTTCCTCCTCCACGGCGTCTGGCGGCACGGCGGGTGTGGAGGGGGCGGCCACGGTTAGCGTGAGGGGAGGCAGGGTAGCCCGTTCCAGGCGCCGGGTCTGGGGGTCGAAGTAGGGGATGACGGGAGCTGGCAGGGCCAGCTCGCCTGCGCGCAGGGGAATGACGGTGATGTCATAGCGAGCGGTGGCCAGGGGCGTGCCGGTTTCCGGGTCGGGAGAAGGGCGCCATTGTCGCTGTGGGCGGTTGCTGTAGAGTTTGATCCCCGGGGTCTCGGCCAGCGCCAGGCTTTCGGGCAGGGCCAGCAGATCCACCGCCGCTTCCAGGGTGATGGTCCATGTCAGAGGGGTGTGGACCGTGGCGGTGCCGGAGGAGAGGGCCTGGCTCAGGCGCGGGCGTCCCACCAGCAAGTCCGGCGGAATGCCGGGGGGCAGCGGCCGCACCTCGAGGCGGTCGTCCGTGAACGGCAGGCGGATCTTTTTCCCGGCTTCCGTTTCCACCCACACGTCCGGGAACAGGAGGGTGATGGGTTGCGCGGTCACCGGGGTGATGCTCCAGGCCGTGCGCGTGACCCGGTATTCCAAGCCGGCATGGGTCTCGCGGCGTTCCTCGTCCGGCAGCGGGCGCAGGCGCAGGCGTTTGGGTTCCGTGTCCAGAGATCCGCCCAGACGGGCATTGCGCAGCGCCACCCGGTAATAGAGATCCAGGTAGGCCACGGTCCGCTCCCCCACCCATACTGTACGTTTGGTGGCGCCGCTGCGGGCGAAGACCTCGGGAGCGGGATCTGGGGGAGCGGGCAGTACCCGGATGGGAATGGGGGCCGTGTGCAATCCCTCCACGGTGAAGGCGGGAATCTCCAGCTCCCCTTCGCGCTTGGGAAACAACAGCACCTGGAGTTCCGAGGTGGAACGGCCGCGGTTGCGATGGATGTTGTAACGGTGGCTGCTGCGGGGCACGCCCAGCTCGAAGTCGCGGGTGAGCCGGCTCAGATCCACGTTGGGGTCCAGCCCTTCGGCCCGCAGGCGCGTGTCGCTGTCGGTGAGCCTCAGCGTGAACAGCAGGGGCTCGTGGACGTAGAGCTGGCGGCGGTCCACCTCGGCCGTGAGGGTGGCCGCCGCCAGTTCCCGAGTGGGATCCTGGACCAGGGCGGCGAGGGCCAGCAGGGTCAGGGAGAGAAGACACCGGAGATCGGGCCGCAGGCCGTACCGGCCGAAACGACGGCGGTTCACCATGGGCGCTCCACCGGCAGGGCCTCCAGGGCGGCTTCCTGGGCCTCCATGCGCAGGCGCAGCAGCAGGGGGCCCGCATCGCCCGCTGCGGCAGGCATGGACTGCCGGCCGCGGCCGGGCCAGAGCGGTGAGGCTGGCCCACCCCGCTGGCCGCCGCTGCCCGTTGCGTTCGTATCCGCTCCGCCCGGCAAGGTCCCCTGGTCCTCCGGGCTTTCCGCATCCTCTCCTTCCTGCGGGTCGCCCCCCAGGCGGAGTTCGGAGAGGAGCTGCAGATTGCGCCAGGCGCCCTTGTGCTGGGGCTGCCAGCGCAGGGCCGCTTCCAGGGCCTCCCGGGCCGCCCCCCACTCTCCTGCGCGCAACAATGTGGTGCCCAGGTCGTAGGCGGCCCGGGCCCGCTGTGCATCGTCGACTGCCCATTCCAGGGCGGCTGCAAAGGCCTCGCGGGCGCGTGCCAGGTGGCCCAGGCGGTAGGCCGCCGTCCCTAGGCCCAGGGCGCCCGCGTAGCCGCCGGCGCGGGCATAGTGGCGGGCCGCGCCCAAGGCGTCTCCACGCCGCAGGGCACGCTCGCCCAGATAGGCGTGAAAGGACTGCAGGGGGAAGGGCGGGGCCTTGCGCGAGGGAAGCGGCAGCGCTTCCTCACTCGCGACTGGCAGCGGCGCCTGGGCCGTGAGGCTGGCGGGCAGGAGCAGCGCCGCACAGGCCAGGGCCGAAGCCGTCACTGCCGCTCGCGGCAGGCCTCTTCCCTGTGCCGGCGAAGGGCCGGCGGTTACGCGGGAGGAAGACCCTGGCATCCGGTCGGCGGTCCTCTTGGGGATGAGCATGGGGACCAGGAGGTGGAGCAGGAAGAGGATCAGGGCCGGTACCAGGAAATAGGCATAGAGAGGCTGGTCTTGAGGAAGCGGTCCCGTACCCGGGCGCAGGGCAGGACGCAAGGCCGCCAGAGCCTCCCAAACAGCATCCCAGTCTCGGTCGTCGTCGGCGAGGGAGACATAGCGCCCGCCGCTGGCGCGGGCCAATGCCTCCAGGAGATCGGCGTCGAGGCGGGAGATCACCGGGCCTTTCTCCCGGGACAGGAAACGCCCCAGGGGGTCGCGTACCGGCGCTCCCGCCCGCGTGCCTATACCCAGGGCGAGCACGGGTATGCCCCTGCGTCCCAGGCGTTCGCCGGCCGCCCGCACGGCGGCGGGATCCATGGCCTCGCCGTCGCTCAGCACCAGGATGGCGCGGCTGTCCGGCGGGCTGCGTTCCAGGGTGCGGGCGGCCAGTTCCAGGGCCATGGTGAGATTGGAGCCGTGGCGGCGGGTGAGGCCGCTGTCCAGGGCGTCCACGAAATAGGCCACGGTGTCCAGGTCCCCGGTGAGGGGCAGGAGTCGATAGGCCTGGGCCGAGAAGGCCACCAGGGACAGGCGCAGGCCGCGCGCATCGGTGATGAAGTCGCGCAACTCGAATTTCGCCCGCTGCAGGCGGGAAGGTGGCAGGTCCCGCGCCGCCATGGAGGGAGAGACGTCCACCACCAGCGCCACGTCCACGGCCAGTCCCGGTGCCGCCTGCGCGGGGTCGGAACCGGAGCTAAGCTGAGGGCCGCTGGCCGCCACCAGTGCCAGGACCCAGGCCGCCGCGAACAGCCCCGCCGAGATCCTGGCCTGGACGCGGCCGGCCGCCGAGTGGACGAGCAGCGGCCACAGAACCGGCGCCGCCAGCGCGCGCAGCTCCCGCTGCGCCCGGCGGCGGGCGTGGCGGTACAGCCACCAGGGCAGGGGCAGGAGCAGCAGCCACCAGGGTTGGGACCAGGTGAGGGTTCCAGTGAAGGCGGCCGCTTCCATACCGCTCACGGCGCGGTCCTCCACTGTAGCCGATAGCGGGCGGCGAGCAGGAGGGCGAGCCCGGCCAACACGGGCAGGAAGAACCATTGGTGGCGCACCGCCCGTTCCGGGTCGCGGATCACGGTGGGGGCGCGGGCGTTCAGATCGTCCAGGATGCGCTGCATGTCCGACGCCGACTCGGCCCGATAGAAGTGCCCGCCGCTCTCGCGCGCCAGGCGCTGGAGCAGCGCGGTGTCCGGCGGCAGCACGGTCACTTCCGGCGCGAGCACGGGGCCGCGCGGGAAGAGCACTTTCTCCGCGCGGCCCACGGCCACCGTGAAGATGCGCACGCCGTGGCGGCGTGCCAGGTCCAGGGCCTCCTCCGGGGTGATGTCACCGGCCGTGTGGGCGCCGTCACTGAACAGGATCAACAGACGGCTCGGTTCGGGCCGGCGGCGCAGGCGGTCCACGGCCAGGGCCACGGCATCGCCCAGGGCGGTCCGTTCACCCAGCATACCGGGCCGCACTTCGGCGAGCAGCTCCCGGAGGAGCTGGTGATCGGTGGTGAGGGGGACGTAGAGGGCGGCGCTGTCGCCGAAGAGCACCAGGCCGATGCGGTCGTGGCGGCGCCCGGCAAGGAAATCGTCGAGGGCGGATCGGACCACGCCCAGCCGGCTGGCAGTCGGTGCGCCGGTTTCACCCGCCTCGCTGAAGTCCAGAGCCCGCATGGAGCCCGAGACGTCCAAGGCCACCATCAACTCATGTCCCTGGCGTGCCTCGGGGGCCTCGAAGTCCAGCCATTGCGGGCGGGCGAGGGCGAGGAGGAACAGCAGGCTGGCCAGGAGATAGGACAGCGGGAGGAGCGACGTCCTGCCATGGACGGTGGCACCGCGAGCGGCGGCCAGGTCCGCGATCAGTTCGGCGTGGGGATGGTACAGGGAAGCCCCGCGCACATTGCCGGTGCGCCTGTGCAGCAACCACCAGAGCAGCAGGGGGAGGGGGAACAGGAACAACCAGTACGGTTGGTCGAGGATCCACACGGCGGCACGTCCTCAGGCGGGCGGTTGCTCCGCCTCCCGTTCCCGGCGGCTGCGGGCCGCATCCTCCACCCGCGGTTCCAGGAAGGCCCGGGCCCGCGCGAACAGCTCCGGTTCCAGTTCGCCTGCCGGACGGCGTGGATAGCGCAATTCGTCCAGCCGGCGTTGCAGGTACGCCCACGCTTCTGACCGTTCTGACGGGATGGCGGCGCCGCGGCGCAGGATGGCGGCCAGGTGATAGGCCGCCTCCCGCGAGGAGCAGTGGCCCTGGCGCCATCGGTGTTCCAGGCGGTCCAGACGCCGGAGGGCCTCGTTTTGGAGATCCTCTGGCGTCTCCGACTGCAGCGGATGAGCAGGGGAATGATCGGCCGGCGCCCCGGCCCGGCGCCGCGAGCGCAGCAGCCACACCCCCCCCAGCAGGCCGGACAGGAGCAGCACGGCGATCAGGGTCCAGAGCCAGGCCAGCCCTGCGGGCGGCGGCGGCTCGATGTCCGCCAGCCGGGCGAGCCATTCTGGGGGCAAGGCGGGTGCGGCATCGGCGAGGGTGTTCATGAACAGCGATGGGCCAGGCCTGCTAGTGGGATTGAATCAACTGCCGGAAGGTGTCCCGGTGATTATAGACCACCGTCAGGGGGATGCCAGCGGCGTGCAACCGGGCCTGCAGCCGCCGTTGCCAGCCTTCGATGGCGGCGGCGTAGTCCCGGCGCAGGGCGGCGTCTCGGCAGTCCACCAGGTATTCCCGCCCTTGCTCGTCGTGCAGGCACAAGCGGCCCCGCTTGGGCAGGGAGGCCTCGCCGCGGTCGCAAATCTGAAAGGCGTGGATCTCGCAGCGCCGGGCCAGGCCCTGCAGGGCCTCTTGTGGCCAGTCCTCGAGTCGGCGGAAGTCGCTGATCAGACACAGCTGCACGCCCGGCTGACAGTGCTGGGCCACTCGGGGCCACAGGTGCGCGAGCTCGCAGGGGGGCGGCGGCCGCTCCGGCAGGGGTGCAGCGGCGGCTTGCAACAGGGGATGGAGGCCGGCCAGGGTGGCGCTGGCCGGGAAGTGGCGCGCTTCGCCTTCCACCACCATCCCTCCGGTCCGCTCGCCGGCGCACAGGGCAGCGAAGGCGAGGATGGCTGCGGTGCGGGCGGCGCAGGCTGCTTTCGGTTCGTGCCGGCTGCCGAATCGCATGCCGGCGCGGCGGTCCAGCAGCAGGAACAGTTCCCGGCCGCCCTCTTCCAGATAGACCTTGGTGAGCGGGCGGCCGCTGCGGGCCATGGCCCGCCAGTCCAGGTGGCGCAGATCGTCGCCCGCCTGATAGGGCCGGCGATCGTGCAGTTCCAGGCCCTGGCCGCGCAACAGGGCGGGCAGGGGACCGGCGTAGGGGCGCGCGAAGCGATGGCTCCGGCGCTGCGCCTGCCAGTGGGCCTGTACCTGTAGCAGCAGCCCTTCCAGGGTGGCCGTGTCCACCAGGGGCGCGCGGCGCGGATCAGTGGCGGCCGAGGTCTTCATGGCTCAGCAGGCTGTTGGAATTTGGAATTCGCTCGGGCGAGCGCGAGACCAGGCGAAAATGGCCGAGAAAGCGTAAGTTTATTGCAAAAGAGCATTTCGAGGCCATTTTCAACGCCGGATCGCGCCGCATGAGGAGAATCTCAACAGCCTTGTCAGGGAGCGGGAACCACTTCCAGCAATCGGGCCACCGCCTGGCGGCCGTCGACGCCGGCGCTGCGAGCGGCGAAGCTCAGACCGAGGCGGTGATGGAGCACGTCGCCGGCCACCGCCAGGATATCTTCCGGCGTGACGAAGTCGCGCGCACGCAGATAGGCGCGGCAACGGGCGGCCAGTGCCAGGGCCAGCGTGGCGCGGGGCGAGGCCCCGCGGGTGAGCCACTCCGCCAGTTCCGCGTCCCATTCAGCGGGCCGCCGGCTGCATTGCACCAGGGCCACCACATAGCGCTCCAGCATTTCGTCCATGTACACCGCGGCGGCCTCGGCGCGTGCCGCCATCAGGGTTTCGGCGTCCAGTGTGGTATCCGATTCAGCATCGGTCACCAGTCCCGGCCGGCCTTCCTGGCGGAGGATGGCCAATTCGGTGTCCTCGTCGGGATAGTCCACGTGCAGTTTCATGAAGAAACGGTCCAGCTGGGCCTCCGGCAGGGGATAGGTGCCTTCCTGTTCGATGGGGTTCTGGGTGGCGATGACGGTGAAGACCGGGGAGAGGGGGCGGGTGCGGTCTCCCACCGTCACTTGGCGTTCCTCCATGGCCTCGAGCAGAGCCGATTGCACCTTGGGCGGCGCCCGGTTGATTTCGTCTGCCAGTACGATGTCGTGAAACAGAGGGCCCTCTGCGAAGCGAAAGCGGCCCTCCTGGGGCAGGAAGATCTCGCTACCGGTGATGTCACCGGGAATGAGGTCCGGCGTGAACTGGATGCGTTTGAAGCGCAGGGCCAGGCCCTCGGCCAGCGCCCGTACGAGGGTGGTCTTGGCCAGCCCTGGAACGCCTTCCAGCAAGAGGTGTCCCCTGCCCAGAAGACCTACCAGCAGGCGTTCGATGAGATCCTCCTGACCCAGGATACGAACGGCGAGCCGGTTCCGGAGCATGGCCAGTGCTTCATTACTCATTTAGGGTAGGTTTCTCCTGTGGGTAGGTTTCTCCTGGCGTGTCGCCCGATGCCGGATCGAGTACCGGATCCAGTACTGGACTGGCCAGACTTGAACCAAGTGGGGTATCATCTCAAGCTTCATATATTTGTTTCGGGAACGTTCTCTGTGTTGGTGAAGAAGTCGGGATAGTCGCGCTCCGGTATGAGGCCGCCCTCCCCCCCACGTTGTTTGAGATTTTGATTTTCAAGCACTTTCCAGATAATCAGTCTGTGGATATGGTAACATACGCACTGCCGGGGTGCGGTAACCGTGGCGCCCGGGAGCGGTGCTGATGCTGGAGGCCGTGGGCCTGGCGGCCGTGCGCGGTGACCGACGCCTCTTCACGGGGCTGGCATTCTCGCTGGCGGCCGGCGAACTGCTGTACGTACACGGACCCAACGGCAGCGGTAAGACCACGCTGCTGCGCATGCTCTGCGGCTTGGTGCTGCCGGAGGCCGGGGAGGTGCGCTGGGAGGGCCACTCCATCCGCAAACTGGGAGAGGACTACAGGCGCGAGCTGTTGTACTTGGGACACGCTGCGGCATTGAAGGACGAATTGACCGCCTTGGAGAACCTGCGCGTGGCCTCGGCCTTGCAAGGGCGGCCCGTCTCCGAGCGGCAGGCCCTGGAGGCGCTGGACGCTCTGGGATTGGAGGATTGTGCTGACCTGCCCGTACAGGTACTTTCGCAGGGACAGAAACGGCGGGTGGCATTGGCGCGGCTATACTTGACGCCGGTGCGCATATGGATCCTGGACGAGCCCTTCACCGCCTTGGATAAAAAGGCAGTGGCTGGCCTGGAACAGACCTTGGCGAATCATCTGCGGGGGGGTGGACTGGTGGTGCTCACTACACATCAGGAGGTGATGCTCACCGCTGCGGTAGCCAAGACCATCGCCATGGGAAGCTGGGGGGATTGAGGAATGTGGGCTGCCCTGCGCAGCATGGTGATGCGCGACCTCACCTTGGCCGTGCGGCGGGTGGCGGATGTATTGACGACTTTGTTTTTCTTCGTGATCGTGGTGAGCCTGTTTCCCCTGGGGGTAGGGCCCGAAATGGAGACCTTACGCGTTATCGCGCCAGGCGTGGTATGGGTGGCGGCCATCCTGGCCTCCATGCTGGCCCTGGGGCGTTTGTTCGGCAACGACTACAGTGATGGTACCCTGGAGCAGATCCTGCTCGCGCCGCAGCCCTTGTCCCTGCTGGTAGCGGCCAAGGTGCTGGCCCACTGGTTGGTGACTGGCCTGCCATTGGTGTTGATGGCGCCTTTGTTGGGTTTGCAATTCGGCCTGGAAGGAGAGGCTTTATGGACCCTTTGGTGGACCCTGTTGTTGGGGACACCGGCCATCAGCCTCATCGGCGCGGTGGGGGCGGCCCTGACTCTGGGGTTGCGGGGTGGCAGTGTGCTGGTATCCCTGCTGGTGCTACCTCTTTACATTCCCGTGCTCATCTTCGGTGCGGGCGCGGTGGAGGCACAGGTAAGTGGTTTGGGGGCCACGGCCCATCTGTCACTGTTGGGTGCCATCGCGGTGTTGGCCTTGTGCTTCGCTCCCCTGGCGGCGGCCGCGGCACTACGAATCTCGCTGGATTGAAACGGGGAGGAATTGTAGCAGAAATGGAAATCGAAGCTATGGAATCGAGGGACGCGCGCGGGTCATGAGTACCACTGGAATCAACTGGTTCAAGTATTCTTCACCAGCCACTTTCTATCCATTGGCCGGCAGGATGATTCCATGGTTTGCCGGTCTGGCGGCGGTGGCTACGGTGGCAGGGCTCTATCTGGGCTTCTTCGTGGCGCCGCCTGACTACCAGCAGGGAGATGCCTACCGCATCATGTTCATCCATGTGCCGGCCGCTTGGATGTCCATGTTCATCTACGTTGTCATGGCTGGTTATGCCGCGTTGGGCCTGATTTTCAACACCCGTCTGTCGGCCATGATGGCCAGCGCTTTGGCCCCTACCGGCGCGCTGTTCACCTTTCTCGCCCTGTGGACGGGAGCCCTATGGGGCAAGCCTATGTGGGGCACTTGGTGGGTATGGGACGCTCGTCTCACCTCTGAATTGATTCTATTGTTTCTGTATATCGGTTACATGTCCTTGGAGGCGGCAATTGACGATCCGCGGCGTGCCTCTCGTGCCAGTGGCCTGCTGGCCATCGTAGGCGTGGTCAACGTGCCTATCATCTATTATTCCGTCGAGTGGTGGAATACCTTGCACCAGGGAGCGTCCATCAGTTTCGACAAGGCTCCCACGATGGCAGACAGCATGCTGGCAGCCCTGCTGGTGATGACCTTTGCGTGTTGGATGTACGCCATCGCCGTGGTCCTGGCGCGGGTGCGCTGTATTATTCTCGAGCGCGAACGTCACAGCGAATGGGTTTTGGAAGTGTTGGAGGAAGAAAGACGATGAGTTGGTCGGAATTCTGGGCCATGGGCGGTTATGGCGCCTATGTATGGGGTTCCTATGGCGTGGCCTTGTTGTTGATGTTGATGGAAGTCTGGCGTGTGCGCCAGCGACGGCGAACTATTCTTCATCGCTTGGGTCGAATTCAGCGGAGGTCCGGAAGAAGGGTGGAACATGAAGCCTAGACACAAGCGACTCGTTTTTATCGTCCTGGGGGTGGCCGGCATCGGCGTGGCGGCGGCGCTGGTGCTCAATGCCTTTCGCAGTAATTTGGTCTTTTTCTTCAGTCCCAGTGAAGTGATGGCCAACGAGGCTCCGGTGGGACGCAGTTTTCGTATCGGTGGACTGGTAGAGGAGGGCAGTGTGCAGCGCCAGCCCGATGGCATCACGGTGCATTTCCGGGTGACGGACAACGTGGAGACCATTCCCGTGGTCTACAGCGGTATTCTGCCCGACCTGTTCCGCGAAGGACAGGGCGTAGTGGCCCAAGGCAAGCTGGGCGAGGACGGGGTATTTCACGCTGAGGAAGTGCTGGCCAAACACGATGAAACCTACATGCCTCCGGAAGTGGCGGAGGCCTTGGAAAAGGCCAAGCAGCGCAGTGGTGCTGATTCGGCTACCGGAGGAGATTTGCCATGATCCCGGAAATTGGACATTTTGCCTTGATCCTGGCACTTGGACTGGCCCTGGTGCAGGGTGTTCTGCCTCTGGTGGGAGCGGCCCGTGGCAACGTGGCCTGGATGGCTGCGGCCCGGCCATTGGCACAGGGCCTGTTTGTGTTTGTGGCCATTGCGTATGCCTGCCTCACCTACGCCTTTGTCACCAACGATTTCTCAGTGCTCTATACCGCTACCCATTCCAATTCGGCCTTGCCCCTGCAATACCGCATTGCTGGGGTGTGGGGTGGGCATGAAGGTTCCTTGTTGCTGTGGGTGCTCATGCTCGCAGGATGGACTCTGGCGGTGAGCGTGTTCAGCCGCAGGCTGCCTCTGGAGATGGTGGCTCGGGTAATCGGCGTGCTGGGTTGGATCACCGTGGGTTTCCTCTTGTTTACGCTGCTCACTTCCAATCCTTTCGAGCGCCTCATCCCGCCGGCGCCTGATGGCCGTGACCTCAATCCGTTGTTGCAGGATCCCGGCTTGGTGATCCATCCTCCCTTGCTTTATATGGGATACGTGGGATTTTCGGTGGCTTTCGCTTTTGCCATTGCGGCCCTTTTAGGGGGGCGGCTGGATGCCACCTGGGCTCGCTGGTCGCGACCCTGGACGACGGTGGCCTGGGTGTTTCTTACCTTGGGTATCGCCTTGGGCAGTTGGTGGGCCTATTACGAACTGGGTTGGGGCGGCTGGTGGTTCTGGGATCCAGTAGAGAATGCCTCTTTCATGCCCTGGCTGGTGGGTACGGCACTCATCCATTCTCTGGCAGTGACTGAAAAACGCGGCAGTTTCAAGAACTGGACGGTGTTGCTGGCCATCATGACTTTCTCCTTGAGCCTGCTGGGGACCTTCCTGGTGCGCTCCGGAGTGTTGACCTCGGTACATGCATTTGCCACCGATCCCGAGCGCGGCGTGTTCATCCTTGCCTTCCTGGTGGTAGTGGTGGGGAGTTCTCTGTTCCTCTATGCCTTGCGTGCCCAGCAGGTGGGCAAGGGCGGGCATTTCGATCTCGTCTCTCGGGAATCCATGCTGCTTGCCAACAACGTGTTGCTGGTCGTCGCTGCCGGTAGCGTGTTGTTGGGTACGCTCTACCCCCTGGTGCTGGATGCCCTGGGGTTGGGCAAGATCTCGGTGGGCCCACCGTATTTCGAGGCGGTGTTTCTACCTCTCATGGTGCCGCTAGTGTTCCTGATGGGAGTAGGCCCGCTGGCCCGCTGGAAGAAGGCCGCCTTGCCGGAGTTGGCGGTTCGCCTGCGCTGGGCCTTTGCCAGTGCTGCTGTGGTAGCCGTGTTGGTGCCCCTCATAAGGGGGGGAGAGTGGTCGCCACTGGTGAGTTTGGGGATATTGTTGGCCGTTTGGATCATCGCCACCGTGGTCACGGGGTTCGCTCGCCGTATCCGCCGTAACCTCGAGCTGGGGCGAGGAGCCCTGGCGGGAATTAGCCGCAGCTATTACGGCATGCAGGTGGCTCACCTGGGTGTGGCGGTCTTCATCATCGGCGTGACCTTGGTGCGTGGTTACGAGATCGAGAAGGACGTGCGCATGGATTTGGGAGATACCGCTACCATTGCTGGGTACAGTTTCCGCTTCGACGGCGTGGTGGACGTGCCCGGTCCCAATTACCAGGCCACGCGTGGTTACTTCAGCGTGCGCAAAGATGGCCGTGAATTGGTGGTCTTGCATCCCGAGAAGCGCGTCTATCGGGTACAGACTATGCCCATGACCGAGGCTGCCATCCATACCAACTTGTTCCGCGATATCTACGTCTCCCTGGGGGAGCCCTTGCCGGGTGGCGCCTGGATCGTGCGCATCTATTACAAGCCCTTCGTGGTGTGGATCTGGGGCGGTTGCGCGATCATGGCATTGGGAGGGTTGTTGGCCATCAGTGATCGGCGCTATCGCTTGGCACTGAAGGACAAACGGCGCCAGCGCACAAAGGGGGATGTGCAGGCGGGTGATACAGTGCCGGTGAGCGATTCCGCTCTGGCACGGGAGAGTGGATCGGCGCCATGAAACGGCCATTGCGCTATCTCGTACCCCTGGTGGTTTTCGGGGTGCTGGTGGTGTTTCTAGGGCGGGGCCTGTTCCTCAATCCCCAGGAAGTGCCTTCGCCGCTGATCGGTAAACCGGCGCCGGAGTTCACTCTGCCTCGCCTGCACAACGCTGCAGCACAATTTTCTTCTCGCGACTTGCGGGGACAGGTATGGCTGTTGAACGTCTGGGCCTCCTGGTGCGTGGCCTGCCGCCAGGAGCACCCCCTGCTGGTAGAGCTGTCGCGCCAGGGCATCGTGCCCATCTACGGCCTCAACTACAAAGACCACCGCGAGGACGCCATCCGCTGGTTGCAGGAGCTGGGTGACCCATACGTCGCCAGCGCCTACGACGTGGATGGTAAGGTGGGCTTCGATTATGGCGTGTACGGCGTGCCGGAGACCTATGTCATCGACAAGCAGGGTATCATCCGCTACAAGCAGATTGGCCCTATCACCCCCGATGCCCTGCAAAACAGGATTCTCCCGCTGGTGCGGGAGCTGCAGGCCTCGTGAGTTTGTTTGCGTGAGTTTATTAGGGAAGGCAGCGTTTTTTCAGAGGAACGTGCGGGCTGTGTTTCTACCCCTGTTGATATCCTTGTGGGCGCTGCCGTGGTTGCCCGCGGGTGCCCTGGCAGGAGAGGCCGAACCGTTGGTGGCTGATCCCGTCATCGAAGCTCGTATGGCCGCTCTCTCCAAAGAGCTGCGGTGTCTGGTGTGCCAGGGACAAGCCATTGCTGAATCTGATTCTGATTTTGCCAAAGACGTGCGCAAGGTGATGCGTACCTTGATGGAGCAAGGACGCAGCGATCAGGAAATCATGGACTTCCTCGTCCAGCGCTACGGGGACTTCATTCTCTTTCGCCCTCCGGTAAAGGGTACCACTGCCCTGTTGTGGGTGGGTCCCTTCCTATTGTTGCTGATCGCCGCTGCTATTCTCGTGCGCACGCTGCAGCGCCGGCGCCAAGTGGCCGCTGCGGAGGCCCTTTCTCCCGAGGAGGTTCGCCGGGCGGAGGCCTTGCTTGCCGGCAAAGATGGGAGCATAGATGGCAACTCCAGTAGTGGTGAGCCTGGTCGCGGGCACACTCGGCACACAGACGAGGGAGACAAAGTATGACGTTTTTCGTGGTGGTGGTTGTGTTGCTGGTGGTGGCGGCCCTAGTGTTCGTGATTCCCCCCCTACTGCAGCGTCGCAGCGATGATACTCCCCAACGGCAGGCACTCAACATCCAGGTCTATCGGGACCAGATGGTGGAGTTGGAGCGCGACCTGGAGAACGATGTCATCTCTCGCGATCAATACGAGGCTGGACGCTTGGAGCTGGAGAGCCGGCTCTTGGAGGACGTGTCGGAACAAGAACGGATGACAGTAGCACCGACCACCGCTGGCGCTCGCAAGACTGCCTGGCTGTTGGGCTTGTTCCTGCCGCTCTTTGCCGGTGGTTTGTATTTCTATATCGGTAATCCGCGTGCCCTGGATATAGAACAAGCGGTGCGCGAGCAGATCGGTCAGATGTCGCAGCAGGACATCGCTGCCCAGATCGAGGGCATGGTGGCGCAACTGGCCCGGCGTCTGGAAGAGAATCCCAACGATGCCGAGGGTTGGAAGATGTTGGGGCGCTCGTATATCGCCCTCCAGCGTTTCGACGAGGCGCTGCGCGCCATGGAGAAGGCCGTGAGCCTGGATGGCAGTGACGCTCAGTTGTTGGCCGATTATGCCGACGCGCTGGCCATGGCCAGCGGCGAGACCTTGGAGGGGCGGCCCATGGAATTGATTCGCAGGGCATTGGAATTAGATCCCAACAACCAAAAGGCCCTGTGGCTGGCAGGTACCGCTGCCTACGAGCGGGCTGATTTTCCGGAAGCCCTGGAATATTGGCAGCGACTCTATGCCTTGGTGCCCCCGAATTCCCAAGCGGCGCGCAGCATGGAGCGCAATATCGCCGAGGCCAAGGCCTTGTTGGCGGCCCGCGAAGGTGAGGATGCTGCGAACGCGACCGGCGCGATTACTCAGGCACCGGGCGCAGGAATGGATGGTGCGCCGATCTCTACTACTATGGGCTTGCAGCAAGTGAGTGGAGTGGTGACCCTGGATCCCGCGCTGGCGGAGCGAGTCGCGCCGCAGGACACGGTCTATGTCTTCGCCCGTGCCCTCGGCGGGTCGTCCATGCCCTTGGCGGTGATTCGCGCTCAGGTCAAGGACCTGCCCCTCGATTTCACCCTGGACGATGGAGATGCCATCGATCCTGCTATGAGCCTGTCACAGTTCTCGCAAGTGGAAGTGGTGGCCCGCATCTCTCGCAGTGGCGATGCCATTCCCCGCAGCGGCGATCTCCAGGGCAGCAGTGGTGTGGTGAGTGCGGCGCAGACTGCGCGCGTGGTCATAGACGAGGTGATTCCCTGAGCGTCCTCCGTATTGGATAGGCGTGTTGATAGGTTAGAGTGTTGCGCGGCACATTGTCGGATACCGGATCTTTTCGAGAATGCCGAAATGAGTGCCGGAGATCTTCGAAAGTGCATCGGGCATGGGGAGGGAAAGTGGCTGGTTGGGGTGGTGGCCCTGCTGGTGCTGGTTGCCTGTGAACAACGTGCTGCCCCCGATCGCCTATTGGAGGGCGGTGCCTTTCCGGCGCTGGCCTTGCCGCGCTTCGACGGCGGCCATACGGCGCTACGTGAATGGCGCGGCAAGCTGGTGATCCTCAATCTTTGGGCTACTTGGTGTGCGCCCTGCCGGGCGGAGCTGCCTAGTCTGGATCGTCTGGCAGCTCGTTTGGATCCCGAGCGATTCGCAGTGTTGGGCTTGTCCGTGGATAGCGAGATCGACATCGCCCGTGAATTCCTCGCCGAACGCGCGGTACGCCATGCCCGTTTCGAGTACATCGACCAGGATCAGCGCATCAGTCGCGAGATTTTGCAGGTACGAGCCTATCCCATTACGTTCATCATCGATCCCCATGGCAAGCTGTTACGTCGTATACTGGGAGAGCGGGAGTGGGACCGCCCGGAAGTGGTGGCGGCCCTGGAGGCAGCTTGGGCCGGAGACCTGCAGGCCTTGTCGCGTTTGTAGGGGCATTTTGTATAGTGGCCTGAACGCGCGGTGTCCCGGCTATGGAACGCCAGACGTTTGTTTGCAAGGCGGCGCATAATGCATACCGAGGGGGGAAAGACGTGAACACCGATCTCAAGAACAGCAATGGGAAGATCAGAATGTGGTTCGCCGCTATCATTGCTTTGATCCTGTTCTGGAATGGCGGGAGTTGGGCCGCGGACATCGACAACGGCAAGCGCATCTACGCCAAGCACTGCCAGAATTGTCATGGTGCGCATGGCCAAGGTCAGTTGCCGGGGGTACCGGACTTCTCACGTGGCGAGAGCCTGATGCAGCCCGACAGTCGGCTGGTGGAAGTGTTGCGTAATGGCAAAGGTATGATGCCTGCTTTCCGTGCCCAACTCCAGAACCGAGAACTGCTGGATGTGATCGCCTATCTGCGTACTTTACGGCGCTGAGTACTTGAGTAGCTTTTGGTGGTAGGGGCGGGCATGAGGCGCAGGACCCGTGGGTGCAGGACCCGTGGCCACGGCCGGGTAGCCTGTTGGCTGCGCGGGTGGTTGATACTGGCTTGGGCGATATTAGTCTGGACGATACTCGCTGGATTGCTGGTAGGCTGCAGCGATGTCGGGCAAACCACCCCCGCGCCTACCTCCACCCAAGACGACGAGGCAGTGCAGACACCGACGGTACCACCTCCCCCTCGCATCCTAGAGACCTTCCGCGTGGGCGACCAAGTCTATGTGCGTTCTCTGGCCGTTGATCCCGTAGGCGGAGCACTGTGGGTGGGCACCTCGCTGGGAGTACACGAGGTGGATCTGGCCACTCGGGAACTGCGAGGGACGCTCACTCGCAAGGAGGGGCTGGCCAACGAGTACGTTTTCGCTATCCTGGTGGACAGTCGGGGATACAAGTGGTTCGGCACCAATGGTGGCGGGGTGTCTCGCTACAAGGATGGTCAGTGGCGGACCTTCTTTCCCATGCACGGCTTGGCCGATTATTGGGTTTATGCCCTGGCTGAAGCCGAGCCGGGCATCCTGTGGATCGGGACGTGGGCGGGGGCCAACCGCTTGGATGTGGAGCAGGCCCATTTCGAGACCTACTATGACGAATTGGTAAACGAGTGGGTGTACGGCGTGGACGTCGATCGCCATGGGCGGGTGTGGTTCGCCACCGAAGGAGGTGTGTCCATGTTCGATGGCCAGCGTTGGCATGCCTGGACCCATGAAGACGGTTTGGGTGCTCCCAACGAGGAAGGATTGCCGCTGAGTTCCAATACCGGTTTGGGAACCCGTACCCGTCACGATCTCAGTGTGCTCGCGCAGGGGCGTCCTACCTACAACCCCAATTATGTGTTTTGCATCCTGGTGGCGCAGGATGATACCGTGTGGGCAGGCACCTGGGGAGGCGGCGTCAGCCATTTCGACGGGCGCCGCTGGCGCAACCTGACACGGGCAGACGGGTTGGCAGGCAACATCGTCTACAGCATCGCCCAAGACGAGGCTGGGGTGCTGTGGTTTGGTACCAATGCTGGGTTGTCGCGCTACGATGGTCGCAGCTGGCATACCTACGGACAGCGCGACGGCCTATTGGATGAGAATATCTATGCCATCGCTGTGGCGCCCGCAGGCGAGGTGTGGATCGGTACGCGTGGGGAAGTGGCGCGCCTGGGCCAAGCACCCTCCCCATCTGCTGAGCGGGCAGCGGAGGGGGGATCGAATCAGGCAAATCCCATGCCGCAATAATCATGAGGGAGGATCGGTGATGAAGCTCGGCCATACGGGATGGGCCTTGTTGATTCTGGTGATCACGGGCCTGGTGGTGGGCAGTTACCAATTGGGTGTGCGCCAGGCACGTGAGGCCTTGCCGGCGCAGGCTTCCCAAGGTGGCGGTGAGGCCGTGTCGACCCCATCCGTTGCTGGAGCCCCAACACAGTTACAAGCTCAAATGCCGCCCGATCATCCACCCCTGGACGGTCCCCCCGTCTCCGCTACCCGCTTGCCTGGAACGCCGGCTACCATCGATCGCGGTCTGCCTGCCGCGCGGGAAAGTCATCCCTTCACCCATTTCCGAGTAGGGAATCGCAATGTCAAGGCCATTCTGCTGGATGGCGACTACACGTGGATTGCCACCTCTGGTGGTGTCATTCGCTACGACACGCGCAACGACACCCACAAGGTCTTTGACAACCGCCTTGATGGCATCCTCTCCAATGGCATCTTTCACCTCGGTAAGGTGGGCGGGCGGATCCTGGTGGGGACCTATGGAGGTGGACTTTCGGTTTACGATCCCGACACGGATCGCTGGCGTAACTACAACATTCCCCAGGGGCTGGCCGACCAGTTCGTCTACGACACGGCTCTGACGCCGGAAGGGGATTTGTGGATCGCTACCTGGTCGGGGGTCAACCGGGTCCGAGGCGCTCGGCTCGACGATCCCGAGCACTGGGAGACCTTCACGATGGAGAGCACTGGTGGCGGTCTGCCCAATCCCTGGGTCTATGGTGTAGAGGTGGGACCGGACGGGGCCGTGTGGTTTGCCACCGAAGAAGGTCTGGCCCGTTACCAGGATGGCCAGTGGCAGAACTGGCAGCACAGCGATGGCCTCGGTGCGCCCTATGAATTGGTGAAGGACGACATCCAATCTACCAACGATCCGGCTCGAGCCTCTCAACATCATGCACGCCTGAAGGCGGAGCAGGGTATGCAGGACATCGATGTGGCCTACAACCCCAATTACATCATTTCCCTGGCGGTGGATCACCGGGGAGTGGTATGGTGCGGGACCTGGGGAGCGGGGTTGGCTCGTTTCGATGGCCGCAACTGGCGCAACTTCACCACTGCCGACGGCCTGCCTTCCAACCACATCTTCATGCTCCACATCGACCGCGACGGTATGCTATGGGCGGGTACCAGTAAGGGCCTGGCCCGGGTGGAGGAAGACGGCCGGCGCTTCACCGTGCTGACCGCCGCCGACGGGTTATTCGCCGACAACGTGTTTTCTCTGGCCAAGGCTCCCGACGGGACGCTTTGGGTGGGGAGCTTCGGTGGTGTGGCACGCATTTCGGGTGCCGCCGTTCGCGAGGTCAGTCGGCAAAGTGGTTGGCTGCCGGGTGCCGATCTGGTGGCTATGACACCTTCCTCCTGAGTCGGTTCCAGCTGCAGCGCTGGGCATTGGTGTTGTGCAGCCCAAGCGCTTGCCGTTCCGAGTGACCTGCTGTGCTTTAGAGGGCGACACTTTTCATCGACTCCAAATGTATAATCCTCTATTGACTCGTGATCCCTGATCTCAGATGTGTGTGTTCGCGGATTCGTATTGGTACCCTTTTCGCGTATTGTTATACTGCATGCGACAACAAGAACAACAACCTAAATTAAAGAGGAGTGCATGCCTGCCATGTCCGCGGGGCTGTCATCATGAAGAGCCTCGGAACTCGCATCGCCTTCGTGATCTCCGTGGTTCTGTTCGTGATGATGCTGGTGGCCGGCATGCTCATCGAACGCCAGCTTAGCCGCTCTTTCCAAGAAGAAAGCGTCGCCCACGCCGAGGTCCATGCCCGTTCTCTGCTTGCCAGCTTGAGGACCTTGATGCTCAGCGGCCAGGGTACTTTGGCGCGCAAGTGGCTGGACAGCATGCGGCGGGAGGAAGGGGTGCTTGACATCGCTGTGCTGCGGCGTGACGGTACCGAGGCCTTTATGGATCTGGAGACAGTCCAGGCGGTGAATGCCTATCTGCGCACCCGCCCCGGAGCCGCCGCTCGTTTGGATGACCTCTTACCCCCAGCGAATGGCAACGGTGATTTCTTTCAACGTGCACCCATCCTGCCACCCCGCCGGGAATCGCGCAACCGGGCCTTCGAAACAGCCTTGCAGGGCGACGTTGGGTTGCTACAGGATGCCATGGCCATCACGCTCTACATGCCCATTGAGGGCGATGTCCGTTGTCTGGCTTGTCACGGTTACGATCCTTCACCCCGGCGCGGAGTGCTCAAGCTGAGTCTGTCCACGGCTGATGTACAGGAACAGATCGTGGCGATGCGATACAACCTGTGGACCGCTGCTGTGGTGTTGGTGTTGACCCTGGCACTGGTATTGTGGTTGGCGCTGCGCTTCAGTGTAGTGCGTCCCATCATCCAGTTACGAAACGCACTCACCCGTTTGGGCAAGGGAGAGGCCGGTGCCGACCTGCCGGTACAGCGTAATGACGAACTGGGGCAGGTAAGCCGAGTGTTCAAGGACATGGAGCAACGCCTGTTTCGCAGCGAGGTGCGTGTGCGAGCGGTGATGGACAACGTGGCGGATGGCATCATCACCACTGACGAAGAAGGCGTCATCGAATCCATCAACCTGGCTGTGACGCGCCTATTCGGTTATCGCGAGGAGGAGTTACTAGGGCGCAACGTCAAAATGCTCATGCCTGAACCCTATCGCAGTGAGTACGATGAATACCTGCGTCGTTACCGGGAGGCGCAAGAATCGCGTCCTTCACGATTTGGTTGGGAGGCGGAAGGCCGGCGTAAGGACGGCACGGTATTTCCAATCGATATTGCCCTGAGCGAAATGCAGGTGGGACAGACGCGCCGTTTCATCGGTATCATCCGTGACATCACCGAACTCAAGGCTCAGATCAAGGCCCTGGAGTATCAGGCCCTGCACGATGCGCTTACCGGTCTTCCCAACCGGGCCTTGCTGGCAGACCGCGTGGATCAAGCCATCCGCGCGGCACAGCGCAACCACAGGCCCTTGGCTCTGTTGTTGATGGATCTTGATCACTTCAAGGAGATCAACGACACTCTGGGTCACCACTGTGGGGATCTCATCCTCAAAGAGATGGCACGGCGCATGCGCACCCTGGTACGCGGTTCCGACACCGTGGCGCGGCTGGGCGGTGATGAGTTTGCCATCCTCCTGCCCACTGCTGATCAGACCCAGGCGGAAAGAATCGCAGAGAAGATCGTCCAGGCAGTGGAGCAACCCATTGAGCTGGAGGGCCAGACCTTTGTCCTCGGTGCCAGCGTGGGTATCGCTCTCTATCCTCTGCACGGTAGCGATGGCCCTACTTTGTTGCGTTGTGCCGACGTGGCCATGTACAGCGCCAAGCGCAAGCGTCATGGCTACGCTCTGTACGAGACCGCCCAGGACCAACACAGCGTGGAATACCTGGCTCTCAAACGCGAACTCCACGAGGCCATCAGTCGTAAAGACTTATTGCTGTATTATCAACCGGTGGTGGACCTGCAGTGCGGGCGGGTGACGGGGGTGGAGGCCTTGGCCCGCTGGCCTCATCCGCGGCACGGTATGCTGTATCCGGACGATTTCATTCCCTTGGCGGAGCAAACCGGCCTCATCCGGCCCTTGACCCTGTGGGGTTTGGAGGAAGCTGCCCGGCAGAGCCAGGAATGGCTCGATCTGGGGCTCGAACTGCGCATCGCCGTCAATCTCTCCGTGCACAATCTTCACGATGCACACTTTCCCGAGCACATCGCCCGCATCATGGATGCGGTGGCCGGCCATCCGGCGCGCCTGCGCCTCGAAATCACGGAGACAGCCATCATGTCCGGCTCCGGAGGGGCCCTGGATATCCTCAACCGGCTCAGCGCCCAGGGGGTGCGCATCTCCATCGACGATTTCGGCACTGGTTATTCCTCTTTGACCTATCTGAAACAGTTGCCGGTGGATGAGATCAAGATCGATAAATCCTTCGTTATCGGCATGTCGGTGGACAACAACGATGCGGTCATCGTTCGTTCCACCATTGATCTGGCCCACAACATCGGGCTCAAGGTTGTGGCAGAGGGGGTGGAGGACGAGAATACCCACCGGCTCCTGGTGGGGCTCCATTGCGACGCCGCTCAGGGCTATTATTTCAGCGAGCCTTTGTCTGTGCAGGACCTCATGGCTTGGTTGCGTAGTTCCCCCTGGGGGATCGGGCGCAAGATCCATTGAAGAGGTGCTGACAGCCGCTGAACAGCGCCCTGCGTTCAGGATGGCTGTCCAGTGGAATACATGACGGTCGAGTATGAGCTGAGCAGGGGCGAGCTGCCCTGTGGCAGGCTATTGAAATTCGCTCAGGCGAGTGCGAGACAAGGCGAAAATGGTCGAGAAATCATCGCAGCTTACAAACAGTGAATGTGCATTTCGAGGCCATTTTCAACACCGGATCGCGCCGCGTGGGTAGAATTTCAACAGTCTGCTGCTAGTGCTAGTGGAGCGATGCTGTGATGGTGGCGGACATCTACTGATCGAGGGGCACATAGGCGGCATAGCCTTCGTCGGCGCGCAGGCCGATGGGGCGAAAGACGTCTACCTTGCGGAAGAATTGATCCACCACATAGATACGGCCGTCCTCGTCCACGTCGATGCCAGCCGGAAGCATGTATTTGCCTGGAAACCCGGCGTTGCCTCGCTCGCCGATGTGCATGAGCAGGCGGCCTTCGGGATCGAAGATCTGGAAATTGCCAAAGGCGGTGTCCACCACGTAGAGCCGTCCCGCCGGGTCAGCGGCGATGCCCTTGGGGCGGGCGAATTGTCCCGGCATGCGCCCGATACTACCGAAACTGAACAAATACTTTCCATGGGCATCGAAAGCCTGTACCCGGAAATTACCGCCGTCCACCACATAGAATCGATCGTCTTTGCCCCGAGTGATTTGCAACGGTAGATTGAATTCCCCTGGCGCAGTACCCCGGCGCCCGATGATCTGCAGGCGTTCACCCGAGCGTGTGTCGTAGACCACGACGTGGTGTTCTTGGGTGTCCACGCCTCCCGTGTCCACTACATAGAGCCGGCGACCGTCGCTGCTCAGGGCCACATCAGCGGGCCGGCGTAGCTGGTTCTTGTCGCCAATGGCGCGCAGGAAACGGCCTTCGCTGTCGTAGACCATGATGCGCCGGGCGGTGATGTCACAGACGTACAGATCGCCAATTTCTGGATCGATGTCCATGCCCAGGGGTTTTGCCAGCATGCCCGGCTCCCGAGTGCCGATTTCCACGAAGCGCTTGCCGGGGATGTCGAACAGGAATACGGTACGCTGTACGGAATCGCTGACGTAGACCCGACCACGGCGCACCGCCACGTCGAAGGGTTTCACCAGGCCCTTGAGCTTGCGTGAAGCCCCGAGGGCGAATTGTTTGAAACGCATGGCGGCCGTGTATTCTTCTACGTCGTCGTTGTAGATGAGCGTTCGCTCGAAGATGAAACGCGGTTCAGCCGGCGGGGGAGGGTAGATGGGGGCTTCCAGTTGCGGACGTTCCGGCGTGCTGGAGCAACCGAGAAACAAAACCTGCAGCGACAAAAGGGAGACGAACACCCGTCTGCGTGCAGCGAGTTCGTGGCAAATCCAGCTCAGCATACCGGCTTCATACTGTTGCCGTTGAGGAAATCATTTGATGTGGCAGGTTTCACACAGGTGGTCAGCGCGAGTGCGCAGAAGCAAAGTGATATCCGGATTGTGCACGTTGTGGCAGGTGGCGCACTCCACCTTTTGGTCGTAGAGCTTGACGCCGTTGTCGAAACCATAAGGGCCGTCGGGGCGGCGGAAATCTGGATCTCCGTGGGTGAGTCCGGCGTAGGTCATGGAGATGGGGTGGTCATTGGTGAGATCGGTATCGAGGTGTTTGATGGCGATTTTATGGGCCGCCCGGCCATCGTGGCATTTGCCGCAACTCATCAGGTCGTCAGCACCGTTGAGACGGAGATGTAAGGCGGCATCCTCACTGCTCCGCCAGCCGTTGGGCTTGAAGACGGTCATGTCCACGGCCATGGTACCGTCGTGGCAGGACAGGCACAGTAGGCTGATAGGACTGGGGGTCTTGACCTTGTTGTCCAAGGTCGGGCTGTCGTAAAGATCATACGCCCCAGTGGCGGGTAAGTAGCGATTCCATCCGGGGTTGCCTCCCAATTCTGCAGAATCCGCCTCCTCACCTTTTTCCGGCGGGATGTGGCAATAGACGCAAGAAGACCCCAGGTCGGAAAAGGCAACGGTAGACATGGCCACCACCCCGGCCCGTTGGTTGAGGCCTGTGAAATCGTGTTTGGTGCCCAAGATGGTGCCTGCGTCGGCTACGGTCATCCCTCCCAGCAGCAACGCGCACAATACACCCTTTGCTGCTGCCTGTCCTCGTCTCCTAATCATGCGCATGCCTGTCGCTGACTTCCCCCCCCCTCATCATATTCTATCTGCAGGGCTTTCGAAAAGACAGTCTTCCAGCTCCAAGATTTCGAGTCCTTCATTCCGCGGCCAACCGCTTTCGTGGGGTTCGCTGCTGGTGTGCAGAGGGGATTTCAGCCAGAATAGCGTCATGAAAGGGATTCCTGGGTTCGTGACAGGCGTGGCTTTGCTGGTGCAGCTGCTGTCCGTGCCGCAGGTGCGTGCGGCTGTGGACCAGACACATGCGGAGGCGATCTATTTTCGGCACTGCGCCGTCTGCCATGGTGAGCAGGGGGACGGCAAGAGTCGCGCCCAATTCGGTCTCGATCCACCACCTCGGGATTTCACCAGCGCCGAATCCTGGCACGAACTGAGCCGCGAGCGTATGATTGTTTCTGTCAAATATGGCCGTCCCGGCACGGCTATGGTGGGTTGGGATACCCGCTTGAACGACGTGGAGATCGAGGCGGTGGTGGATTACATCCGTGACCGTTTCATGCGCAGGCCCGAGGATACCGAGCTGCAACTGGGTCGGCGCCTCTACAAACAGCATTGCAGTGCCTGTCATGGAGATCGTGGTGACGGTGCTAGCTGGGCCAAGAACAGCCTGGATCCCCCACCCCGGGATTTCACCTCGCCGGTTTCTCGGGAAGCGCTGTCCCGCGAGCGCATGATCGTTTCGGTGACGCACGGTCGGCCGGGTACGGCCATGATGCCTTTCGCCAGCCGCCTCTCGGAACAGGAGATTGAGGCGGTGGTGTACTATATCCGGGCGGCGTTCATGGGGGACGATGCCCGAACTCCCACTTCTGCTGCCAGTGCGGGCGTGAGAGCGGAGGAGGCTTCCGTCGCAGCGACCTCGTCCCTGGATCGGTTGCCGCCCCAGGCCGACATGTCTGCTCCTTTTCCGCATGGTTTGCGGGGTGATGCCGAGCGAGGGCGTCGCTTGTTCGACTCCAATTGTCAAGCCTGCCACGGCCTGCGTGGCGATGGGCGGGGACCTCGGGCCGATTTCATCAGGCCTCCGCCGCGCAACTTCCTCGGTAAGCGCGCACGGCGCGAACTTAATCGCCCTGCCCTTTTTCGTGCCATCTCACGTGGCAGGCCGGGTACGGTGATGCCGGCTTGGTCCACGGTGTTGAACGACCAGCAGATCGCAGATGTGGCCGAATACGTATTTCAGGCCTTTATCTTGGGCAGCCAGGATGGACGGGAGTCAGGTGTCCCGGATGCGGCTACGACAGAGGAGAAAAAAAAAGTCTCGTCCCACGCCGACCAGCGGCCGGATCGGAGCTGAAACCAGAGGGGATCGAGAATGCAGTTGAGCTGGACCTGCATTTGGCGCGGGGACGCAGGATCTACAATTATCATTGCTATTTCTGCCACGGTTACGATGGTGATGCCCGTACTCTCGCCAGTACCTATCTAGATCCCCCACCTCGGGCCTTTACCGCCCTGAATCCCGAGGAGGTATCGCGTGCGCGCTTCCTGCGCAGCGTCGCTCACGGGCGACCTGGCACGGCCATGATGGGGTTTGCAGGCATATTGTCCGAGCAGGAGATCGCCGCAGTGGTGGATTTCGTGCTTGAGTATTTCGTACGCCGCAAGCTGCCCAACACCCGCTATCACATCCCTGAGAATGGTTGGCCCAATCACCAGCGCTATCGCGCTGCATTCCCTTTCGCTCTGGGTGAGATTCCGTTGGATACACCGGATGTGGAACTCACCGAGGCCCAACGGCGCGGCAAGGCCCTGTTCATGGAATCCTGCATTACCTGTCACGACCGGGCTCGAGTGCGGGACGAGGGCGTGCATTGGGAGACCCGACCCGTCTCCTTTCCCCGCGGTGGTTATTCCCACCGTCTCCGCGGCCGAGGTACCGATACCGTCAGCGCTGCCACTCCTTACTCCAAACATGATCGGCCACCGCAAGTGGCGGATCTGACGGCACAGGAAAAATTGGGGGAACAGCTCTATCAGGAGAACTGTGCTTTCTGCCACGCCGCTGATGGCAGCGGGCGCAACTGGATCGGTCGTTTCCTGGAGCCGCATCCCCGGGATCTCACCGATCCCCGTTTCGCCGCCCGTATGGATCGGCTGAAGCTCGTGCGCGCCATCCGGGACGGCGTCTCCGGCAGTGCCATGCCTGCCTGGAAACAGGTACTCGGTGATGCCGAGATCGAGGCCGTGGCCGCCTACGTGGAGCGGGTTTTTTTCCGTGTTTCAGAATCAAGGGATGAAGTCGAATAACCGCCCGCACAGCTGGTGGCGGTTTGATGTCGGCCATCAGCGATGGTTCTTCTTGCCCTTTCTCTTTGATTTCTTGTCCGATTAGCGTCTCGCTCCCGGGATGCCCTGGCGGGGCTTTTGGTATATATTGCCGGGCAGTCAAGTGCTTGCGAGGAGACGAAGCAGTCATGCCGGAGAACGGGATCCAGGTGGCCATCGTCGGGGCCACGGGCTACACGGGGGCCGAGTTGTTGCGTCTGCTGCTGGGGCATCGCCGGGTGCAGGTGGTGGAGGTGACTTCGCGCAGCGAGGCCGGGCGTCCCGTGGCCGATCTGTTCCAGAATCTGCGGGGGCGCACGGAGCTGCGTTTCACCGAGCCCGATCCGCAGCGTCTGGCACGCTGTGACGTGGTGTTTTTCGCCACGCCCAACGGCACGGCCATGCACATGGTGCCCGAGATCCTGGACGGCGGGGCGCGGGTGATTGATCTGTCCGCCGATTTCCGGCTCCGGGACGCGGAGTCGTGGCGGCGATGGTACGGCATGGAACATGCCAGCCCCCACTTGCTGGAGGAGGCGGTCTACGGGCTGCCAGAGATCCACCGGCAGGCCATCGCCGGGGCGCGCCTGGTGGCCAATCCCGGTTGTTATCCCACAGCGGTGCAACTCGGTTTCCTGCCCCTGCTGGAAGCCGATCTGGTGGAGCTGGATTCCCTGGTGGCGGACGTCAAGTCGGGCGTGAGCGGGGCCGGGCGCAAGGCCTCGGTGGCGCTGGGATTCAGCGAGCTGGCCGGCAGCTTCAAGGCCTACCAGGCCGGGGGGCACCGCCACCTGCCGGAGATCGAGCAGGGCTTGAGTGCATTGGCTGGCGAGGCCGTGTCACTCACTTTCGTGCCTCACCTGTTGCCCATGGTGCGGGGTTTGCACGCCACCCTGTATGCCACTTTGCGCCGGGAGGCCGATCTGCAGGCGCTCTATGAGCGTCGTTTCGCGCGCGAGCCCTTCGTGGACGTGTTGCCGGCCGGCGTGCATCCCGAGACCCGCACCGTGCGGGGGATTAATCTTTGCCGCCTGGCCGTCTTCAGACCGCAGGGGCGGGGGCGGGTGGTGGTACTCTCCGTACTGGACAATCTGGTCAAGGGTGCGGCGGGACAGGCGGTGCAGAATCTGAATCTCATGTTCGGGTTGGCCGAGAATACCGGTTTACAAGGTGTGGCCGTCCTGCCCTGAAAAACGCCCGCGGGTATGTACGAAGACACCCATATCATCGTCAAGACCCGGCATCCCAAGCGTCAGCGTTTGTTCCGCTTGCTGCTGGGTGTGGTGCTGGCGGCGGCCGTGTGGGGGGCCTACGAGTACGGGCGCTACCGCGCCGGTTTCGACCGCCTTGCCGCAGCCCAGGAACGGGAGGAACTATTGGAGGCGCTGGCAGCAATGGAGGCCAAGAATAACGAGCTACGGGCCCGCATCGCCGTATTGGAACAGGCCAGCGAGGTGGACCGCTTGGCCTATGCCGAGGTGGATCGGAATCTCAAGGCCCTACAAGACGAAATGCTGGAGTTGCGCGAAGAGGTGGCTTTCTATCGAGGAATCGTGGGTCCGGCCGATATCACCAAAGGGCTGCAGATCCAGAGCTTCATGGTCAAACGCAGTGGCGAGACCAATACGTATCGCTACCGTTTGATCATGACCCAGTACGGCAAGAACACGCAAGCCGTGCGGGGAGTAGCGAAGATGCGCGTGGCAGGTGTACAGGACGGTGAGCCACGGGAGTTGGAGTTGCAGGACATCGATAGCCAGGGACGCGCCTACATGAAATTTCGGTTCAAATACTTCCAGGAACTGGTTGGCGAGATGGCACTGCCGGAAGGGTTCGTGCCACTGAAGGTCATTTTGAATACTATTCCGCAGGGCAAAGGGGTGCCGCGTACGGAACGCACCTTCAGCTGGGCGGAAGTGATCTCCTGAAGGAGGGCGATATGTGGAGTGCCAACAAGAAACACAAGAGCGAGCGGGTGGATACCTTGATCGGCGAGCATACGGAACTGCGCGGTGATCTCAGCTTCAGCGGCGGCCTGCACATCGACGGCAAGATTCAGGGCAACGTGACCGCCGAAGGAGACGAGCGCACGGTGCTGGTGTTGAGCGACAAGGGCGCCATCGAAGGGGAGGTACGGGTTCCCTGTCTGGTGATCAACGGACTGGTCATCGGCGATCTGTATGCCTCCGAATCCATCGAGCTGGCACCCAAGGCGCGTATCACGGGAAACGTGTATTACAATCGCATCGAAGTGGCCATGGGGGCGGAGGTCAATGGTAATCTGGTACACATGGACGAGCGCCACGCACCGCAGACCAAGGGGGCGTCCAGACAGGGGCTCGAGGGACGAGAACCCAAGGTTGCAGGGGGCGGCAAAGCCGGGGAATGAATGCCGGCGGCCGCTGTCCAACAAAGATGCCGGTCTTGCATACTGGATCGGGCTACCGCAGCGCGCGCGAGGCCCGGGCCATGGTACGGACGGGGTATAATACTTGACTGTCACGGTCAGGTTCCCTATAATAACCACATATTTTATATGGCGTAAGAGGCGGATCGACACATGAGCACGGTTGCAAGCGAAATCTCACCTGATCAGCACGGGGAACGTCCCACCATCCATTTCACGGACAGCGCCGCGGCCAAGGTGAAGGCTCTCATCGAGGAAGAGAACAACGAGGCCCTCAAGCTGCGTGTCTATATCACCGGCGGTGGGTGTTCCGGTTTCCAGTATGGATTCACCTTCGACGAGAACATCCAGGAAGGCGACACGGTCATCGAGAAGGGTGGGGTGACCTTCGTGGTGGATCCCATGAGTTTCCAATATCTCATCGGTGCGGAGATCGACTACACGGAAGGGATCGAGGGTGCCCAGTTCGTGATCCGCAACCCCAACGCCACCACCACCTGCGGTTGCGGCTCCTCGTTCAGCGTATAGATTCCCGTCCCAGATCGGCTCCGGATCGTTGAGGAAACGCCCCCGGGCAGGGCCCTGTCCCGGCAGCGGTCGTGCCGGGCCTGCGCTCAGTTTCCAGCCGTTTCGTCCCGGGTCCGATCGCCCGCTCCTCCCGCATAGACTCCTCCCAAAATCACGGCCTCACGGGCGCCGGTGACCGAAGGCAGATTGCCCGTTCGTCCCGCCAGGGTCTGGCGGGCCAGCCAGGCGAAGGCCGCGGCCTCCACCCAGTCGGGATCCAGCCCGCACTTGGCCGTGCTGTGGATGGACAGGCCGGGCAGGTGGGCCGCGAGCCGCGCCATGAGTCGCGCGTTGTGTACGCCACCGCCGCACACCAGCAATTCTTCCACCTCGGGGGCGGTGCGCTTGAGCGCGGCGGCGATGCTGGCCGCGCTGAGTTCGCACAGGGTGGCTTGAACGTCCGCCGGGTCCGGCTGGGGAGACAGGGCGTTCAGGCGGGCGTCCAGCCAGCGGAGATGGAAGTGTTCCCTCCCCGTGCTCTTGGGCGGGGGGCGCTGGAAATAGGGTTCCTCCAGCAGGCGTTCGAGGAGTCGCGGGAGCACGCTGCCGGTGGCGGCCCAGGCGCCGTCCCGATCCATGGGACCGCGCCCATGGCGGGCCGCCCAGGCATCCATGAGGACGTTGCCGGGCCCAGTGTCGAAGGCCCGGACGGGCCTGCCGGGGGTCAGCAGGGTGAGATTGGCGATGCCGCCGAGGTTGAGCACCGCCCGCGGGTGATCGGTGGTGAAGACCGCCGCGTGATAGGCCGGTACCAGGGGCGCGCCTTCACCACCGGCCGACAGATCCCGGCGGCGGAAATCGGCCACCGTGGGGATGCCGGTGGTTTCGGCGATCACGTTGGGATCGCCGATCTGCAGGCTCGAGCGGCAGGGCGGGGCGGGATGGTGGTAGACGGTCTGTCCATGACTGCCGATGGCGCGGATTGTGCCGGCGGGGAGTCCTGCCCGAGAAAGGACCTGCAGGGCCGCGGCGGCGAAACAATGGCCCACCGCCTGGTCCAGTTCGAGGAACTCGACCAGCGACACGCGCTGGGTGGCGCACAGATCCAGGAGACGGCGGCGCAGGTCCTCGGGATAGGACTGGCAGTGGCTCGCCAGGATCGTTCCCGGCGGGTGGGCAAAGTCCACCACCACGGCATCGACGCCGTCCATGCTGGTGCCCGAGATCAGGCCGATATAGTAGTGCCGGGCCGCCTTATTCGCGTTCTTCATTGAGGGCCAGGGTGGAGCGCCGCAGCACGTCCAACTGGGCCAGCAAAGGCGCTGCCTCGGCCTTGAACGAGGGGAGGTACTTGCGCGGCAGAGGGGCGGCGTCAGGCAGCTTGACCGTGAGCGGGTTGCGGTGGACGCCGTTGACGCGGAATTCGTAGTGCAGATGAGGACCGGTGGCCAGGCCGCTGCTGCCCACGTAACCGATCACCTGGCCCTGGCGCACGCGCTTGCCGGGACGAAGGCCACGGGCATAACGGGAGAGATGGGCATAGAGCGTCTGATAGCGGCCCCCGTGCTGGAGGATCACGGTGCGGCCATACCCCCCTTTGGTGCCGCGAAACAGCACCTTGCCGTCCCCGGTGGCCTTCACCGGCGTGCCTCGCGGTGCGGCGTAGTCCACCCCTTTGTGGGCGCGGATCTTGTTGAGGATGGGGTGCCTGCGGCCCAGGCTGAACCGGGAGCTGACCCGCGTGAAGGCCACCGGCGAGCGCAGGAAGGCCTTGCGCATGCGCTTGCCGTCGGGCGTGAAGTAATCGGTCCGGCCCTGGGGATCGGTATAACGGATGGCGCGGTGGATCTTGCCCCGGTTGACGAATTCCGCGGCCAGGATGGCGCCGTCGCGCAGTTTCTCGCCGTCCAGATAGATCTCCTCGTAGATCACCACGAAACTGTCCCCTTCCCGGATGTCCAGGGAGAAATCGATGTCCCAGCCAAAGATGGCTGCCAGTTCCATGGTGACGTTATCGGACAGGCCAGCGCGCTGGGCAGTGAGAAATAGGGAATCATTGATAATACCGCTGGCATAGCTCAGCCGGCGCTCGGTCTCGTGTTCTACGAACCAGGCCTGAAAGCCGGAAGGCTCGCGCTGGATTTCCAAGGTGCGCGTATCCCTGTAGTCGTAGATTAGGCGCTGCAGGCGGCCCTGGTCGTCGATCAGAAGGCGCAGCACGTCTCCGGGATAGAGGCGCTTGAGCACCCGGCGGGTGTCCTCCCCTAGGGCCAGGATTTCCTGGAGTTGGCGGGCGGACAGGCCGTGCCGCTTGAAGATGCGGGACAAGTTGTCGCCTCGTTTGACCCGCGCTTCCACCCAGCGTCCAGGTGGCTGGCCTGGGGGCTGGTGTTCGAATTCATCTTCATCGGTGTCCGGTGTTTCTTCGCGCGGCAGGCGAGCGGGCACGGACACCGTGGTGACGTCGCTTTGTTTTTCTTTCGTGACGACTGGCACTGTTGTGGCTTGCGGCGATGGTGTCTCCACTCGTCCGGCATTGTCGGGGACCACGGCGAAGAACAGGCCCATACCGGCAGCGACGCCGGTGAGGGTGAGCAGGTGATTGCGAAAGGGAAACCGCGCCGCTTCGGTTGCCGGTTCAGTTTTGGCTGGTTCTGGCTTATAGTCGCGGTTGACGGTGATCTTGTGCATGAGCACCCCTCTGAATGCTTGCGGCCTACCTTAGCCTGCTCCCCTGCCGGGGGTCAACAGCGGGCGCGGCTGCTTTCGGGTGTGATGCGGCTCGTGCGTGATCGAGATCCTGTCCCGCCGCTTCCTGCAGAATATCGGCGGTGCGCATGGCTTTCTGAAACGGTGATTGCTCTGCTTGCGACATGAACGACGAAACCCCCGTCCACGCCACGAACGTGGCGCGTATCGAGGTCGAAGAGGCCCTGGCGTTGTTGCGGCGCGGGGCGGAAGAGATCCTGCTGGAAGAGGAACTGCGCGAGCGCCTCGCACAGGGGCGCGTGCTGCGCGTCAAGGCGGGCTTCGATCCCACTGCGCCTGACCTCCACTTGGGACACACGGTGTTGCTCAACAAGCTGCGCCAGTTCCAGGACCTGGGCCACGAGTGCATCTTTCTCATCGGCGACTTCACCGGCATGATCGGCGATCCCACCGGCAAGAGCACGACCCGGCCGCCCCTGTCGCGTGACGAAGTGATCGAGAACGCGCGCACCTACGAGCAGCAGATCTTCAAGATCCTGGATCCGGAACGCACCCTGGTGATGTTCAACTCCAGCTGGATGAACGAGATGCGCGCGGCGGATCTCATCCACCTGGCCGCACAGCACACCGTGGCCCGCATGCTGGAGCGGGAGGATTTTCACCAGCGCTACACCAGCGGCCGGCCCATCGCCATTCACGAGTTTCTCTATCCTCTCATCCAGGGCTATGACTCGGTGGCGCTGCGTGCCGACGTGGAGTTGGGCGGCACGGACCAGAAGTTCAACCTGCTGGTGGGCAGGGAGTTGCAGCGCCATTACGGCCAGGCCCCGCAGGTGGTGCTGACCATGCCCTTGCTGGAAGGCCTGGATGGCGAACAGAAGATGTCCAAGTCGCTGGGCAACTATGTGGGTATCGACGAGCCGCCGGAGGAGATGTTCGGCAAACTCATGTCCATCTCCGATGCACTCATGTGGCGCTATTTCGAGCTGCTCAGCTTCCGCCCCGCGGAAGAGATCGAGCGCCTGCGCCGGGCAGTGGCGGAGGGCATGAATCCCCGCGATGCCAAGTTCGAGCTGGCCGGGGAGATCGTGGCCCGTTTCCATGGCCAGGCCGCCGCTGGCCGGGCCAGGCAGGCCTTCGTCGACCGCTTCCAGAAAGGGGTGTTGCCGGAGGATCTGCCGGAGCAGCGGCTCGACGCCCCCCCCGAAGGGCTGCCCATCGCCAACCTGCTCAAGGCGGCTGGTCTGGCCGCCAGTACCTCCGAGGCTTTGCGGCTCATCCGCCAGGGAGGCGTGCGCATCGATGGGGTGCGGCTGGAAGACCCCAAGCGGCGGATTCCGCCCGGCGAGGTGCATCTCTACCAGGTGGGCAAGCGGCGTTTCGCGCGGGTGCGGCTGGCCGCCGGTCAGGCTCCTGTGGCTTCTGGAGCGGCTTCTGATCAGGCGGCCGGCCCTGATCGCGGTTGAGTACCCTCCTGCCGGTTTGGCATCCGATCCGGCCTGCCGCGCAGGTGGTCGCTGCCCCCAGGGGGCTTGCCGACAGGGGACTTGAAAGCCGGCCCGCCCGCCTCCAGTTCAAACCGCCACCAACTGGCACAAACTGGCCCTTGGTGTGCCCTGCCCGCAGGCACCCCAGCTCCCATCGTGGTCGTGCGCTCTTGTGGGCAGGAGGCCCGCGGGGGTGGGGGGCATTTAGAAACATGCTCCCGCGGGGGTGTTGACCTGTAGGGGGGAGTGCGTATAATGCGCCACTCCCGGGCACCTGCCAGCCTGGGGCGGGTGAAAAGCTGAAAAAACGCCCGCTCGGGTATTGACCCGCAGTCGAAGCCCTGTATAATCGTTCGACTGTCCCGGAGAGGGTGCCGGGCAACCGCTCTTTAACAATCAGTGACTCAAGCAATCTGTGTGGGCGCTTACGTCAGTTGTTCGGTTCACCAATCGACTGACGCCGAGGGCGAGCCCTGATCCTTTGGGTCCGGCGCGAGCCCGAGGCAAAGCTTATGGCCGTCCTTGGATGGCCACCATAGAGTTGAACCGAAGAGTTTGATCATGGCTCAGATTGAACGCTGGCGGCATGCTTAACACATGCAAGTCGAACGGCAGCAGCGGAAACAATCCTTCGGGTGCGTTTCCGGCTGGCGAGTGGCGGACGGGTGAGTAATGCGTAGGAATCTGCCCAGTAGTGGGGGACAACCCGGGGAAACTCGGGCTAATACCGCATACGCCCCATGGTCGAGAGGCCATGGGGGAAAGCGGGGGACCTTCGGGCCTCGCGCTATTGGATGAGCCTACGTCCGATTAGCTAGTTGGTGGGGTAATGGCCTACCAAGGCGACGATCGGTAGCTGGTCTGAGAGGACGATCAGCCACACTGGGACTGAGACACGGCCCAGACTCCTACGGGAGGCAGCAGTGGGGAATATTGGACAATGGGCGCAAGCCTGATCCAGCAATGCCGCGTGTGTGAAGAAGGCCTTAGGGTTGTAAAGCACTTTCGGTAGGGAAGAAAAGCCTGGGGCGAATACCCCCGGGTCTTGACGTT